>JALORE010000232.1 GCA_025459125.1 Planctomycetota bacterium
CCACGGCCCCGAGGATGTTGATGTACCACGGCGTCGCGAGCGACGAACCCCAACTGCTGTAGCCGGCCCAACTGCCGTTGCCGGCTTGCGTGGACACGAGGTACTCGCAGTAGTCTTCCCACCAGTTGTAACCGTGGTTCGGGTTGTCGATATCGCCCGGATTCGCGTGGAGATTCCCCATCACTGTCATGTTGTCCACGCCGATCGTCTGCTCCAGGCCCTTGTACACGGCCCACATCGCATACGGGTGGCCGAAGTTGCCGCTATATGTGCTGTTTGCCGTCGTCTGCCATTGTCTTTCGATGTAGTCGAGAGCCGCTTGGACATCCGAATTGCTCGTGGACATACCCAGCCAATTCTGTTCCAGCAGCAGCGCTCCGGTCTCGTTTACACGCCCGTAGGCACTTGTGCGGGAGAAGAAACCCCCATTTTCGATGCGTAAAGGTTCGCGATCACCGGCCACTGGGTGGTGGACTGGTCGGAGCTTCCGTAGTTGGCATAGTACCTCCAACCGCCGCGTGGGCCTGGGTTTGCCCCTTCGTTCTGGCCGAACGCGAAGTAATCAACCGTGTTCTGGACCACGTCCTTGTAGGTCCAAGCGCCGCCCGGACCGGTACCATCGGTCCGACCAGCCAGAGCGCCAACGGTCACGACCTTGTTCGGCGTGCCGGTGGACGCGATGGCGGGAAGCGCCAGCCCCGTGCAGTACGTGTCACGGCTATTGGCGCCGCCGGGGTAGAGCTTCACGCCCTTGCCGTTGCCGTCACCGTCAGGGTTGCCCGCCGCTTGCGCGCTGATAGTCACGACGGAGGCCTGGCTCAGCAGATAATCCACGCCTTTGTCCACCACCGCCTGATAGGCGACAGCATTGGCGCCCCAATTGGGCTTCTCTTCCAGGAAGGCGAGAACCGCGGAGCCCGTGCTGGCTATCTGATAGTCAGTGCCACTGCCCCAATAACCCGACGCGTTCTGGTTGGCCGCGAGATAGGCCAACCCGTTATCGATGGCGGTCCGCTTCTCGGCTTCGGTTGCCGCCTGGGCAACGCCGGCAACCACCAGAATTGTAATCAACAACAAAATAGCTTTCTTCATCGAAGTATTCCTCCAATCCCCCAATCCAAAAACTCATCACCGACCAGATCAGGCATCAAGAGAGAGTCCAGTTGTTCGACCAGGCTCCAACCTCCTTTCTCCACCTACCGTTATGACCGGTCTCCTTCGACTGCCATACCAGCGGCACACGATCGTATTCCGACACACCCCGTGCGTACTGGCGCTCACGATGTGCAAAGCGTGTAAACACAAGCACGGGCCGTCACGCCCGTCCGGGCCTCCGATAGCCACAGACACTACCTTCCCTACGAACGCTCTCGGCGGGAACGTTGAAGCGTGTTCACCACCACGACCCCACGTCCGTATCAGAATTGCTACCACCTTAGCATAACGCCGAGCGGCTACGAATGTCAAGTGAATTCCGGCATCGGGGCGTCAGAATTCCGGCCGGCCAGAGGACGCACTCGCTCCGCAGTCCGCCCGTCGGCACGGTTGTGTTTCCGCGCACCCCGGCGAAGCGCGTCCCGTCACGCGGGCAGGGCGGGCAAGGGCAAGCGTAACCTCCTTGTCTGCAGGGCTTTACGTCGCGAAAGAGGCCGACGACCCGGGGTATCACCGCGGTGACGGTGGTTGGGCGGCCGGCTTGGCAGCCAGCATCTCGCGCCACCGGGCGGCCTGGTCGGTTTTGCCGGAGGCCTCGTACATTTGAACCAGCCGGCTCAGCGACTCCCGCGTGGCCGGATGGGCCACGCCGAACCTCTTGCTGCGGCCTTCCACCGCCTGCAGAAGCAGCGGCTCCGCATCCTCGTAGCGGTTCCGGCTGGCCTGCAGCGCGCCAAGCTCGTGCAGGGATTCCAGGGTCTCCGGGTGCCCGTCCCCACGTTGGGTACGCCGGCCGGCGAGCGCCTTTTGCAGCAGACCCTCGGCCTCGGCGTGGCGGTCTTGTCGGGCGTACAACACCCCCAGATCCTGGGTCGACTGCAGCGTGTCGGGATGGTCGTCACCCAAGAGACTCCGCCGGCCCTCCAGGGCACTGGTGAAGAGCTTCTCCGCCTCGCCATAGCGGTTCTGGCTGCGCTGCACGACCGCCAGCCGATTCGTGGTGCCCAGCAGCACGGGGTGCTTCTCGCCGAGGGCCGGGCGTCCCGTCTCCAGGGCCTCCGTCAGGAGTTGTTCCGCCTCCGGGTAGCGGCCCTGGGCCGTGTACAGGGTGGCCAGATCGTTCATGGAGCCCAGCGTGGCTTCATGTGCCGGCCCGAGCACACGGCGTCGGCTTTGGAGCACCTTGGTCAGCAGGGGTTCGGCCTTGTCATAGCGGGCCTCCTCCAGGTACAACGCGCCCAAGCCTGCCAGGTAGCCCAGCGACACCGCGGGCTTCTCCTCAAACAGGACATCGCTGATCTCGATCAGCTTCAGGTACGTCGCCTCCGCCTGCTCGTACTGGCCCTGTGCCGACTGCCCCAGGGCGGTGGCCGCCATCGCTTGCACAAAGGCTTCGTGCCCCGACCCGCTCGGCAGGGCGCTGTCCGCGGCTCCGGGCCCGCCGAGGCGGGCCGCCTCCTGCGTCCCAGCGACGCTGGTGACCGCACGAACCAACCGTGGGGGGCCCGCCCACACGGGAATGGTAAGCTCCAAGTTCCAAGGCGCCGGCCGGTATCCGATCAAATCGGCGACCGAAATCCCGGGGAGGAGCCCGACCCAGCCTGCCAAAGCCCACATCACGCAACGTCTGCCGGCCATCTTACCCTCTCCAACGAATACCGTGTATTAGTTGAGCACGCCTGTCCCCGAGGTACAACGGCGGGAAACGAGACGAGCGGTCACCCGCTGGATAATACCCGTGGATGCCCTGAGGAGACCCTCTCATCATAGCCTCTCCAGGGGAGCCTGTCAATCTCGATCCTAAAAATGTGCTTCGCGGCGACTCCTGCGACGAGCGCCTCCGGCGTCCCCTCTTGGCCGGCCATTCGCCACGGCCCATTCCGTCTGGGGGAGCGGTGCATGATACGCGCCTGTGGGTCGGACGGCGCCGCCTGGTCGCGGTCGTCAGCCGGTCTGCTTCCACATCCAGGGGGTGGCGGTGGCGAACCAGACGACGGTCGCGGCCAGCATGATCCACTTGACCGCGGCCAACTCCATGGCGCCCGCCAAGAAGAGGATCACAGGCACCATCAGGACGACCAGCGAGAGCCAGGAAACGACCATCAGGATCGTGGTATTACGCATGGGATGCCTCCTAAGCCTGGGCCGTGCCGGGCTGAACGGGCCGTGGGGTGGTCGATAGAACCGCCTGTTTCTGGTAGACGCGGCTCAAGCCCAGGTACACGATCGAGGCGATGAACCAGCCGGGCAGGGCGACGAACCAGAGGGTCCAGCGGCCCACAATGAAGACGATGCCGAGACAGACGGCCAGGGTCACCACCCAGGCGGCGCCCGCGGCCCAGTTGAAGTGCCGGCCGCTGAGTTCCGCGAAAGAGCGGTGGAGGCCGAGCTTCGGGATCACCCAGAAATCCATGAAGACCACGGCGCCCATGGGCATCAGGACCAGGCCATACAAGGCGACGAAGTCCAGCAGCTTCATCGCCAGCGCGGGGAACATCGCGGCGATCGTGGCGATCGCGCCCGTGATCAGGGTCACGCGGAAGCGCGAGGACTTCGGGATCACCGCCTGGAAGGCCAGGCCCGCCCGGTAAATGGTCGGGTTCGCGGTGGTCCAGCCGGCAATGATCACGCAGATGAGGCCCGTCAGACCGGCGGCCTGGTAGGCCAGCGGCCCCGGCAGGACGCTCGTATTGCCCGGCTCCCGGTGCAGTTGCAGGGCGTAAAGGATCGACGCCGCCAGCCAGGCCAGGTAGTGGCCGAGGAACATGCCGGTGGCGCTGGCCACGCCGTACCAGGTCTTCCTCGCGAAGCGCAGCACGGACAGGTCGGACATCCCGATGTGCATGGCCATGTTGCAGAACCACGCGAAGAACATCACGTGCCAGAAGGTGAATTTCACCTGTCCCGGCTGCGGGTCGCGTCCTTGCCAGATATGCGTGTTGGCCAGGGCCCACAGGTCGGACAGGCTTGTGACCTTCGTTCCGGTGGCGTCGATGAACTGCCCCAGGCCGACCAGGCCGAAGGCGATGAATACCAGCACCATCCAGGGAGCGGCGATCTCGCCGATCTTCGCGACGATCTGGTAGCCATAGGCAGCCACCACGGCGATCATGGTCCCGGCTGCCAGTACGGCGAGCACCCAGCCCACGCTGTTGGGCAGCCAGTCATTGAGGGCGGGCATGTCGAAATCGAACCAGACACCCAGGGCCGTCGCGGAGACGGTCACCATCGCCCCGGCCAGGAAGCAGAACATCACGCCGTTCGCCAGATCGTAAAGCGTCACCAGCTTTCGCCCGCAGATCTTCTCCAGTTGGTAGTAGAGCGTCAGCCGTGCCCGCGTGGCGATGGGGGCGCACAGGAAGACCCAGCTCAACACCGCCAGGAGATTGCCCACGAGCAGGCCGACGACGAGGTCGATGGCACTGACGCCGGCGGCCACGAACAGCGGTCCGATCATCAGTTCCGTCCCGGCGGTGTGCTCGCCGGCGTACATGCCGACGAAGCTCCGGAAGCCCAGCAGGCGGCTCTGCGGCACCGGCTCGCGCTCGAACTCGCTCCCACTATGAGTCTCTTGTGACTGCTCTGCGGTACTCATTGGTCCTTCCTTATCCCAGGTCCGGCTCTGTGCGTCGCGGGAGGCAGGCTCCCACCCAGGTACACCAGGGGGATATCATACCAACGCCGCCGGCCCAAGACGAGTGCAAATGTGGCAGGGGGTGTTGGGTGCTTGCGTGCGGCCGGAGTGTGGGGGCGGATTCCTGCCCTCTTCGTAGGGCGAACGTCCCCGTTCGCCCCCACGTCGTGCGTCCCTTCGGCAGGCTCAGGGCAGGGTTTCGCACGACGACTCCGCTTGCCGCTGCCACCCGTCCGGAAAGTCAATTGTCATGAGGCACTATGGCGCGGGGCGTGCGGGGAGTCACGAAATGGGGGACTCCGCCTGAACGATGCTCTGGTCGAGCGGCTGTTGGGCGTCGAGGTAGTTGCCGTAGCCGATGATGATCGTCGAGAGGATCAGCATCAGCAGGCCCAGGGCCAGCTTCATCTTCGTGCCGCGGCCGCTGCCTTTCCATTCCTGCAGAGCGATGCCCCAAAGCGAGCTGAAGATGATGATGCTCGCCATGTGCAGGGTCCAACTGGAGAACTGATAGTCGCCCATCTGGGTTTCGCCCATCGTGTAGAAGAAGAACTGCAGGTACCACGTGACGCCGGCCAGGGCACAGAACAGGTAGTTGCTCAGCATCGGCACCCGCATGGCGGCGGCATCGACCGTGACCGGTCCCCCGACGACCGTCCCGCCGCCCGGCGCGTCGACAGCCACGGCGAGCAACCCCCCGCGCGGCCGCGTGGCCCGGCGCGGGGCCTGGCGGAAGTACTGGTAGCCGGTGCCGTTGCGGCGGTTCAGCAGGAGGCACCAGAGGCAGTTCGTGGTGAAGCCGCCGAGCAGGACGACGCATAGCTTGGGCAGACCGGTCCACAGGACCTTGGTGCCGTGCCGGGCGGAGATCTCCGCGATCGGCGCCGCGGCATTCAGGCCGTAGGCGAAGCAGGCGCTCAGGATGCCCGAGAGCGTGGCCACCGCAATGCCCTTGCGGAAGCTGAACTCCTTGATGACTTCCTTCTTCTTATCCTCCGGCATCTCGCGGTCCTTGGACATCCCCGCCAGGCCGGTGACGACGATGCCGAACAGGCAGACGACGATCCCGGCCCCGATCCAATGGCCCGAGGGAGTGGAAAACTTCTCCCCGAGGGTCCCCGCGAACAGTGGCGGCATCAGGGTGCCGAAGGCGGAGCAGTAGCTCAGCGCCACCGCCATGCCCAGCGACATGCCCAGGAAACGCATCGTCAGGCCGAACGTCAGTCCGCCCAGGCCCCACATGATGCCCCAGAAGTAGGCCAGTCCGAGCGCCCGGACCGGCGCTTCGCGGAGCACCGCCGGCAGATCATTGGTGTAGAGCGCGGCGATCACCCACGGAGCGATGATCCAACTGAAGAACCCGCCAACCAGCCAGTAGACTTCCCACGCCCAGTTCTGCACGCGGCGGTAGGGAGCATAAAAGCTGCCCGCCGCCAGGCCGCCGAGCCAGTGAAACGCCACACCCAGGAAGGGATTTGCTGCCACGATTCGTATTCCTTGCTACTCTCAGTAGCATGGGCATCTTGCCCATGAGTCGCAGGGCCATCTTGGCCCTGTTTCCACGGGCGGGACGCCCATGCTACGAACGATTGCGGAGCACGTTCTTCTCGTACACCTTGACCTCGGCCAGCCAAGCGTCGCCGGCTGGGACGTTCGCTCTCGTGCAATAGTAATTCCAAACGGCGCCGAAGGGCAGCGTCTTAAGCTCCTCCAGCGTTGCCAGACGCGCGGTGAGGTCGCCCTCGGCTTCCATCTGCCGGAGCCGGGCGGTTGGTTCCAGCAGCGCGAGCAGGACGGCCTTGATCATGCAACGGGTGCCGATGACCCAGGCGGCGATCCGGTTGATACTGGCGTCGAAGAAATCCAGGCCAATGTGCGTCCGGTCGAGGTAGTTGCCCCGGACGAGCTCCTGGGCCAGGGCCGCCAGCTCATCCGACAGGATCACAACGTGATCGCTGTCCCAGCGGACGCCGCGACTGACGTGCAGCAGGAGCTCATCGACGAAGGTCATGACCGCGGAGATCTTGTCCGAGACGACCTCCGTCGGGTGGAAGTGGCCCATGTCCAGGCACAGGAGCACCTTATTCGCGACGGCGTAGCCGAGATAGAACTCGTGCGAGCCGACGACGTAGCTCTCCGAGCCCAGCCCGAAGAGTTTGCCTTCCACCGCATCGAGCAGGTGCCGGCGGTTCATCGGCCGGGCGAGCATCTCGTCGAGCGACTTCTTCAGCCGCGTGCGCGGGCCCTGGCGGTCCACGGGGATGTCCTTGTAGCCGTCGGGGATCCACGTGTTTGTCACGCAGGGCGTGCCGAGTTCTTTGCCCATGTGGGCCCCGATCTTGCGGCAGGCGATGCCGTGCTCGACCCAGAACCTGCGGATGCCCTCGTCGGCGCTGGCAAGCGTGAAGCCGTCGGCCGCCTTGGAATGGGAGAAGTACGTGCCGTTGAAGTCCATGCCCAGCCCGTTGGCCTTGGCCCACTGGACCCAGCTCGCAAAGTGCTTGGGTTCCAGCTCGTTGCGCTCGACCTTGCCCCCGGTCTCGGCGTACATCGCGTGCAGGTTCAGGCGGTGCTTGCCCGGGATCAGGCTCAGGGCCTTTTCGACGTCGGCCCGCAACTCGTCCGCCGTCCGGGCCTTGCCGGGATAGGCGCCGGTGGCCATGATGCCGCCGCCGCTGAGACCCGCGGCGCTCTCGAATCCGCCGACATCGTCCCCCTGCCAACAGTGCATCGAGATTGCGATCGTGCCCAGCCGGTCCAGGGCCTTCTCCGTGTCCACGCCCAACGCGGCGTACCGTTCCTGCGCCAGCTTGTAGGCCTGCTCGATTCCTTTGGAGTTCTTCATACTGCCCCTCTTTGTCATAATGTCGCCGCGCGTGATGCCCGCAATCTCAACCGCGGACAACTACCATGACTTGCGCTGCGCCGTGTGCCGCGATTGCCCTTCGCTCACTTCTGCACTTGCAGTGGTCCGATCTTCAACGCCTCGCGCTCCGGCAGCTTGGGGAACGACGCATGCGGCTCGGTCTGATACCAGTAGGAGACCGCCGCGATGTCGTCCTCTTCCTGGAGGTATCGGCCGCTCTTGTCCGGTTGCCAGCCGAGGGCCTGGATCGTCACGCGCAGGTCCTTCTCGAATCGGATCGGGTCGGTGATATGCCAGCGATACAGGCCAAAGCGCTGGCCGACCTTATAGATCTCGTCCGGCGGCAGGACCTGGGCCAGGCCCGTGTAGGGTGTGGAGAATACCGTATAACGCGCCTTGCCGTCGTCATCTTTGGTGTCGAAGTTGTACGAGCCGCAGAAGTAGTCCTCGGTGCCCGTGCCGCAGATGGTCGGGAACTCTTTGTCGCCGTCCATAAAGAACTTGATCTCGCCTTCGCCCCACCAGCCGGGACTGTGGACTTCCCAGGCCATATAGGTGCCGACGTACTGGCCCTGGCCCTGGACGCCGTCGAGGATCGTGAACAGGCCCTTGGTCTTGAGCGGCGACTCCCGGCGGTACTGGGCATGGAAGTAGGCCATGCTCTCGGGCACGTCAGTCAATGTGTAATTGACCTGGTAGTAGAGTACCATGTCACGGTCATCGAGGTTCTCCATGGTGATCTTGGCGCTCTTGCGGAAGGGCATCGGCCAGTAGCAGTTGAACGCGCTGCCCGGGTTCACGCAGACGGCGAGCGAGTTGATCTGGGCGTACTTGCCCCAGCCGCAGGCGAAGAAGTGGCTCATCGGCACTTCTACGGAGGGCGTGGTCTCGCCGTCCCAGTAGAAGCGGAGGATGTAGATCTGCGTCCGGTCGAGCGGGGCGGGCGTCATCCAGATCTGCTGGATCGCGCCGGAGCCCTGGATTTCGCCCATCGTGAACGTGCTCTTGGCGGGAATCCGCACCGAGGGCGAGAGCTTCCAGCCCTGGCCCAGGTCGCGGGCGGCCTTCGCGCCGGTGCCTTCGGTGGCCATGCCCGCCTTGCCTTTCTCGCCGGTGAAGTTCTCCGGGCTGATCGAGCGACTCTTGGCGTTCGACAGCCGCGGCAGGCTGGACATATCCATGCCCAGGCCGTTGTACGGCCGGCCCTGCGCGAACAGATCGCTCGCCGTCAGGCCGATCAGGGCACAGACCGCCAGGGACAATGCGACGAACTGCGTCTGATGACGTGCGATGCTCCCGTACCGTTTCATCTTCCTGCCCTTTCCATAGTAGTCGCGTGGATTGTGCCCACGGTTGATCGTCGTCTTCACTATCCGGGTGGCAGCGGCAAGCGCAGCTTGCCGCTGACCCGTGGGACAAACGCATGCGCCATCGGCAAGCTCCGAAGACTCCGCTTGCCGCTGCCACCCTGTTCTTTGCCTCTACCGGGGTGTGCCCAATCCCCTATCTTTTGTTTTCTGTATGCCCGGCGAGCAACTGCTTCTCGGCCTCCAGTGTCCAGAGACCATCCTGCAAGCGGGCCGCCACATCGGGCAGCTTCTGGGCGAGTTCTTCCAGCCGGATTAGGCCCAGGCTCCGGCAGGCCGGGTAGACCATGATCTTGCCGGGAATGGAGCGGTTCTCGACCGCGCGAATCCCCTCGACGGCGCCTTCGAAACCGGAGATGGCGGCGACGCTGACATTCGTGTCCAGCCGGCCCGACTCGACTTTCTCCAGCATGCGTTTCATGTCGTCGAGCGTCGAGCCGCTGGTCCCGATGAAGTACAGCCGTTTCTCCACGTAGGCGTCCAAGTCGATTGCGCCGCTGACCGTGGCGGGGATGCCCGCGAAAATGTTGATGATGCCCCGCAGCGCGGAATTCTGCACCGCGGCCGCCACCAACTCCGGCACCGGCGCCATCAGGACGGTGTACGTGAAGTCCGCCGGTGTCTGTTGGCTCTGGGCGTTGTACGTCTGGTACTCGACGCGATTCTTCTCCGCCAACGGTCCCGCGATCCGCGTCAGGGCCGCCAGCCGGTTGTCGTCCACGTCCCCCGCGAACACACTCACACCCTCGACCCCCTGGCACACGTTGCGAATGACGTGCATCATGCCCATCGGCCCGCCGGCGCCGACAACGTTGATCCGGTCGCCGTGGCGAATCTCGCCGGTCTTGGGGACGTACTTCATGGCTTCCGCGGGATTGGAGCCGGTGGTCCCGATGATCCGAATGCCGCCGTAATGGACGCGGCCCACCATCGTCGTGACGGGCCGGCCGAAGCGCCCGCCGTTGAGCACGATATTCAACAGACCGTTGGCCGCGATCTTGGGGAAGAGCCCCTCGACGGTACGAACGCTCGACCCGAAGTACAGGACATCGTCATACGCCGCGTCGGTTAGGTCATCGATACGCTTCGCCACCGTCACCGGCGTGCCCAGATCGGCCGGCGGCGTCATTTTGGAGACCCAGGTGATCTTGGCCGGAGTCCCGTACCGGTGCAGCAGGTTGCCCATGCGGCCCGGAGGCACCTCGGCTTCCGCCAGGATCAGCATCTGGCCGCCGGCTTTGAGGGTGGTCCGTTCTTTCGACACGTACGCATCCTCAACGCACGCCCACGGCTCGGACAGGGCAATGGCAGAAGCGGCCCGATCCTCCGGGGCCGGAATGAGCATGGATTCGCCATCGGGAGCGGTGATGACCCGCTCATCCATGAGGACGTATTCCTGCAGGGCCCCCTCGAAGTTGTATCCAAACGCGGCATTCGAGGTGGCGGTGCGCACCCAGCGGTAATCGGTCTGAACCAGGTACCGCTCGCCCGGCTTGTGCTTCTCGACACCGGGACCAACCGCAACGATCCGCACGACCGTCTCATGTCCCGGGACGGTCGGCGCTCCTTCCGGCACGTAGCTTGGGATCTCTGCGAGGATGCCGGGGTCGACGCCCGCCACGACCGGTCCCTTGCGGACATGGCCGGTGAACTGCTTGAGCAGCTTCAAATCCGAGAAACACAGGCCGACGACTTCGACTTGGGCCAGAACCTGGTGCGGCCCGGGCCGGAACACCTCCTTGGACTTGTTCAGGATGAGCTGATCCGGCCCCACCAACTGCACGGCGCATTGTTTCGCAGGTATCTTCTCGTTCATGGCCATCTTCCATTCAACCGACGCAAGCTCCGTAGGGTGGGCTGTGCCCACCGTTCTTCTCGCCACCCGATTTCAATGGTGGGCACAGCCCACCCTGCCGGCTGCACTCAATTGCCTTATGCGTGTACGACTCTCAGAACTGCATTCGGCGATACGTTGGCGCCCAGTCCGCTCAGGATCTCCTCGTGTCCCGGCTGCAGGGTCGCGCCCACCTCTTCAAAGAAGGCGTTCTTCCGCTCGGCCGTGCCGAAGTGCTGATCGGCCCATGGGCTGGTGTAACCGAGGCGGCACTGCTGCTGCAGCACGGAATGCGCGTAGACAATATACGCGCTCTCAAGAAAGA
>JALORE010000233.1 GCA_025459125.1 Planctomycetota bacterium
GATGATGGCGTTAGCCAGCCTCTATCACAGTGACTTGTGGGACACGTACTGGAAAGCCGTGCGGGCGGCCTAAAGCCGCCAGGATCTTTCCTCGCACACTATCCGATGGTCCGATGGGATAGGGGTCCTTTCCTTGTTGACAGCCGGCCTCACGTCTGGTATATAGGACTATGGATGTGTTGGCAGCGTCGTACGGATGTGGCCGAAGTTTGGCTCGCGCGACCCACGGTTCTTCCGCTGCTGCCCTGCGGGAGCACAGGTGTCTGGCCCTGTCCGGCACGCGTTCTTCGGAAACGGTTGGGGATCGCCGCGGGGGAGAAGCTGAACCGCAGCGCACGGGGAGAGACCCGGCAACGGTGGCGTCGTCACCCGCCGTGGGTATCCTGGTGGTGTCCGTTTTCGTCCCGCCCGGAATCGCGCAGAGAAGAAAGAAGCGTCGAAGACACAAGCGTGTCCGAAGAACCGTCCCTATTCAGAACAACCCACAGACAAAGGAGGAACAAAATGAGAAGAGTAGTGGAAGTAGCCCTGGCGTTGGCGCTCGTCGCGTTGCTCGCGGTACCGGTCATGGCCGCGGCCCAGAAGGTCACCCTGGTGCCGTGCCCGTTCAATTACGGTTCCGGTGAGACGCCGCCTCCCGGCAGCGTCTTTGTGATCTTCAACAACTCCGCCGGCGCGAAGAACCTGCAAATTACGGTTTCTCTCAAGCGTGCCCTGCCCAACACCGAGTATGACATCTATCTCGGCGTGGACAACTGGGGCACGCCCGGGAAGATTGGCACCGTGAAGACCAACCGGCAAGGGAATGGCAATTTCCACCTGAACACCAAGGTGGCACGCGGGACGCGCGTCCTGAACGTCGATATCACGCTGGCGGGCTCGGACGCCGACATCTACGAACTGCCCGGCATCCACGACACCCCGATGGGCGGCGTGACCATGAACTTCAAGTAGACCGGCCCATCCGTAACGCTCGATCTGTGCCTCAACCGGGAAGCGAGTCCTCCGGGACTCGCTTCCTTCTTTTCTGCCGCCTGCCGACCGGCATCCATCCCTCCCGCCATCGCGTCCTGCACCCGCGCCAGACCTCAGGCCCGTTTTTTGTTGACGGCTCCCGGGGATGGCTTAAAGTAGAGCGCTGGCAGTCTTGGGCCTGACCGTCACGGATGAGACCGTGGTCGTGGTCTCGGGATAAACGCAGGACCCCGGACGCGCGGCGGACCGGTCGACGGCGGTCACCGGCCTTTGGGGCGCGGCGCAGTGAGAGATTGAGCGAATGAAGAAACTGGCAGCCATTGCATTGATCGTGATCGCTATTGCCGCAACCGGCTGGGAAGCCCAGCGTCGCATCGCGGCTTCCGCCGCCAAAGGGGGACCCGACCGTGCGGCCCCGCCGGTGGCCGTGGAGGTACAGCCGATTCGGCGGGATACGATCCGCGATGCCGGGGTCTTCACCGGCTCGCTCGTCCCGCAATCGCAGTTCGTGGTCGCGCCGAAGGCGGCGGGCTGGCTCCAGAAGCTGCTCGTCGACATCGGGGACCGCGTCCGCCGCAACGACGTGATCGCGGTGCTCGACGATGAGCAGTTCGTGCGGCAGGTGGAGCAGGCCCGCGCGGAGTGGCAGGTGGCCAAGGCCAACGCCGAGAACGGGGCCAGCGCCCTGGACCTGGCCCGCCGCGAGTACGAGCGGATCACGGCCCTGCGCGAGAAGCAGATCGCCTCGGCCGCGGAGCTCGATGCGGCCGCCGCCCAGTACCAGGCCGGCCAGACGCAACTGAAGGTCGCGCAGGCCCAGGTGGCGCAGAAGGAGGCGGCCCTGGAGGCCGCCAAGCTGCAACTGTCCTACACCCAGGTCCGCGCCTTCTGGGAGGCGGGCGATCCCAACCGCGTCGTGGGGGAGCGGTTCGTGGACGAGGGCGCCCTGGTGCAGATGAACCAGCCGATCGTCTCGATCCTCGAGAACAACCCGCTGGTGGCGGTGGTCTTCGTCATCGAGCGGGACTACCCCAAGATGGCCATCGGGCAGCAGGCCCTCCTCACGACCGATGCCTACCCCGGCCAGACGTTTACCGGTCGCATCCGGCGCATCGCGCCGCTCGTGAAGGAGACCTCGCGGCAGGCCCGCGTCGAGATCGAGGTCCCCAATCCCGACCATCGGCTCAAGCCCGGCATGTTCGTGCGGGCCCAGGTCGAATTCGCCACGCACGCGGACGCCACGCTCGTGCCTTTCAGCGCGATCGTCCGCCGTGCCGGGCGCGAAGGCGTCTTCGTGGTACCGGCGCCCGGCGCCGCGGGCACCCCGGCCGGCAAGGAAACACCCCTGCAAACACGGTTCGTGCCGGTGACGATCGGGATCGTCAACGGCGAGGCCGTGGAAATCGTGGCCCCGGAGGTCTCTGGTTCCGTGGTGACCCTGGGTAATCATCTCCTGGAGGATGGGTCGCGCATCACGGTGCCGGAGCCGCGGACGCCGGCCGGAGGACGCCAGACCAAGGACGGAGAGAAGGCAGCGCCCGCGGGGCCCCGCACAGGTCCGGGCTCGAAACCGCCGGGAGCCGCACGATGAGCCTCGCGCAGCACTCCGTCCATCGGCCCATCTTCACGATCATGGTGGTCCTGATCGTGATCGTGCTGGGCGGGATCTCCCTGTTGCGGCTGCCCATCGACCTGATGCCGGATATCTCGTACCCGACCATCAGCGTCTCGTGCGCGTATGAGAATGCCGGTCCCGAGGAGATCGAGGAGCTGATCACGCGGCCCATCGAGCAGGCGATCAGCGCCGTGCCCGGCGTGGAGGAAGTGACTTCGACCTGCGTCGAAGGCAACGGCAGCGTCCGCGTGACCTTCACCTGGGGGACCGACCTCGACACCGCCGCCAACGACATTCGCGACCGCCTGGACCGGATCATCGACCATCTGCCCGAGGAGGCCGACCGGCCCACCCTGCGGAAATTCGACCTCGCCGCGTTCCCGATCCTCATGCTCGGCGCCTCCAGCAATCTCGACCCCGTGCAAACCCGCCTGATCATCGAGGAACAGGTCCAGTACCGCCTGGAGCGCGTCCCGGGCGTCGCGGCGGTGGACATTCGCGGCGGCCTGGAACGCGAGATCCATGTCCGGCTCGATCCCGCCAAGATCAATGCCCTGACCATTCCGCTGGACCAGATCATCGCCCAGATCCGCGAGGGCAACGTGAACGTGCCCGCCGGACAGATCGAAAAAGGCAATCTCGAAATCACCATCCGCACCCCCGGCGAGTACACGGACCTGCGCCAGTTGCAGGATACCGTCATCGCCATCCGCCAGGGTGTGCCCATCCAATTGCGGGAAATCGCCTCCGTGGAGGACTCCTGGACGAAGGTCACCCGGGTCGTGCGCGTCAACGGCATTCCCGGGATGTGGCTGTCCATCAGCAAGCAGTCGGGCAAGAACACGGTCGAGGTGGCCCGCGCCGCGCTCAAGGAGCTGGAGCAGATCAACCGCGACATCCCCCAGATCCAGATCGTGCCCCTACTGGACACCTCCGAGTACATCCAGCGCTCGATCGAGAACGTGGGCAGCTCCGCCGTCTACGGCGGTCTGCTGGCGGTCGGCATTCTCCTGCTGTTCCTGCGCAACCTGCGCAGCACGATCATCATCAGCACCGCCATCCCGATCTCCATCATCGCGACCTTCGCCCTGCTGTACTTCGGCAAGCTCACGCTGAACCTGATGACGCTGGGCGGCCTGGCGCTCGGGGTCGGCATGATGGTCGACAACGCCATCGTCGTGCTGGAAAACATCTATCGTCTGCGGGAGTCCGGCGTGCCGCTGCGCCGCGCCGCGGTGGAGGGGGCCCAGGAGGTGACCGCGGCGGTCATCGCGAGCACGCTGACCACGGTCATGGTGTTCCTGCCGCTGGTGTTCATGCGCGGCATGTCCGGCGTGATGTTCAAGCAGCTCTCGATCGTGGTCGCCTTCTCCCTGCTGTGTTCCCTGGCGGTGGCCCTGACGCTGGTGCCGATGCTGTGCGCCCGCGTCCTGTCCTCCGTCCAGCCCCAGGCCGAGCGGCGCACGCTCGGCCGGTGGCTGTACGAAACCAGCGGCCGGTGGTTGTCGGGCCTGGAGAATACCTACAAGCGTCTCCTGCACGTCGCCCTGCGGCACCGCGTCCTCGTGGTGGTCGCTGCGACGGCCCTGTTGGGGGCTACGCTGCTGCTGATCCCCCATATCGGCGCGGAACTGATGCCGGCCACGGATGAAGGCGAGGTCCGCGTGGAAGCGGAGATGCAGGTCGGCACGCGCCTGGAGGTGCTCGACAGCAAGGTCCGCCAGTTGGAAGAGATCGTCACCGCCTCCGTGCCCGAGATCCGCAACATCGTCACGACGGCGGGCGGTTCGCGCTATGGCTCGGGAGGGCACACCGGCGAAATCCGCCTCTCGCTTGTGCCCCAGGCCGAGCGGACGCGCTCCAGCCAGCAGATCACCGATGACCTGCGGCGCCGGCTCAGCGGGATCCCGGGCGTGACCATCCGGACCCGCGCCGGCCAGGGCCTGTTCGTCCTGCGCATGGGCTCGTCCTCCGCCAACCGGATCGAGGTGGAGATCCGGGGCCATGATTTCAAAATGGCCGATGCCCTGGCCCAGCGCGTGCGGGAAATCGTGGAGAACGTCGAGGGCGTCGCCGATACGCGGCTCAGCCGCGACCCCGGCGGGCCCGAGGAACTGATCCTCATCGACCGGCAAAAGGCGGCCGACATGCACCTGACCGTCTCCAAGATCGCCAACGCCCTGCAGACGATTCTCTCCGGGAACCGGGCCGGCTACTACCGTCAGTTCGGCGACGAATTCACCATCCTGGTCAAACTCCGGGACGCGGAGAAATCCGACCTGCGGGATATCCTCGACCTGACGCTCACCAACACGGACGGGCAACCGGTCGTCCTGCGCAACGTCGTGGACGTGGTGCCCCGCAGCGGACCCGTGCTGATCGAACGGAAAGATCAGGAGCGGATGATCGCGGTCCAGGCGGAGATCAGCGGCCGGGACATGGGCTCGGTCCTCGCGGACATTCGCACGCAACTCCGCGCCGTGCCGGTGCCGTCGGAGTTCAATCTCGGCTTCGGCGGCGACTACGAGGAGCAGCAACAGTCCTTCCGCGAGCTGCTGTTCAGTTGCATTCTGGCCCTCGTGCTCGTCTACATGGTGATGGCCTGTCAATACGAGTCGCTGCGGGACCCGTTCGTCGTGATGTTCTCGGTGCCGCTGGCCGCCATCGGCGTGCTCCTGATGCTCTTCTTCACCCGCACGACCTTCAATATCCAGTCCTTCATCGGCTGCATCATGCTCGGCGGCATCGTCGTCAACAACGCCATCCTGCTGGTGGATCATACGAACCTGCTGCGCCGCCGGGATGGGATGCCGCTGCGCGAGGCCATCGAAGAGGCCGGCCGCCGGCGGTTGCGCCCGATCCTCATGACGGCCCTGACCACGATCATCGGCCTGGTGCCGCTGGCCCTGGGGCTGGGTGAAGGCGGCGAAGCCCAGGCTCCCATGGCCCGGGTCGTGATTGGAGGATTGGTCAGCTCCACGCTGATTACCCTGGTGTTCGTCCCCGTCGTGTACTCGCTCTTCGAGCGCCGCGCCCCCGGCGCCACCTCCGACGGGCCCGTACCGGAAACTGTCAATGCGTAACCTGTGAAATGCTGCTTATGTGGATCAAGTATCTGTCCCGGGCCCTGCGTGGCGTTGCGCCAGCGCTCTGTGCTTTTCTGGTTCCCTGCTCCGGGGCGGCGACGAGCGCGCCCGTAGCCGGCCTGCCGTCCGCGGCCCGGGTCCCGGCCACGGAGGTCCCCGCCGCCCTGCCGGCCGAACCGGCACCCCCAACGCCTTCTTCCCCAGCGGGGGCCCCGACGCTGCGGATCGGCGTGCAGCGGGCCATCCTGCTCGCCATGGAGAACAACAAGGCCCTGATCGTGCAGCGGAGCGAGCCCGAGATCCGCCGCACCTTCGAGGACGAGGAGCGCGCGATCTTCGATCCGGTCCTCAGCGGGCAGGCCTCCCAGCGGCGCACCGTCGCCGACCGGCTCTCCCGCGCCGCCAGCGGCATCGATGACTCCGTGATCGTGGACACCCTCAACGGCGTGCTCGCGCTGGACAAGCTCTTTCCCACCGGCACCGCCGTGGGACTGGATGCCAGCAGCAGCTACACCGATTCGTCGCTCTACGCCGACACCTTCGTCTCCAATCGCCTGGGCATCTCGGTGACCCAGGCGCTGCTCCAGGGCCGCAGCGTCCGGGCCAACCTGGCCCGCGTGCACCAGGCGGGGATCGATACCCAGATCTCCGAGTACGAGCTGCGCGGCTTCACCGAGGTGCTCGTGGAGCAGGTGGAGTCCGGCTTCTGGGATTACGCGATGGCCCAGCGGCAGATCGCGATCTATACGGACTCCCTGCAACTGGCCCAGCAGCAGATGGCCGAAGCCCAGGAACGGATCAACATCGGCACACTGGCGGAGACCGAGGTGGCCGCCGCCCAGGCGGAAGTCGCCCTGCGTCGGGAGAACCTGATCACGGCGCGGAGCACCCTGGCGCGGGAGCGCCTGAACCTGCTGCGCCTGCTCAATCCGTCGCCGACCATCAACTGGGATACGGAGATCCTCCTGGAGTACCAGACCCAACTGCCCGATACGCCGCTCGATCCCGTCGAGCAGCACGTCCAGGTGGCGCTGCGGCTGCGTCCCGATCTGAACCAGGCGCGTCTCCTGATCCGGCGTGGAGAATTGGAGGTCGTGCGAACCCGCAACGGCCTGCTGCCCCGCCTGGATGCCTTCATCACCTACGGCAAGTCCGGCTATGCCGAGACCTTCACGAAGGCCCTCAGCGACGTGGACGGCGACAACTACGATGTGGAAGGGGGGTTGATTGTCGCGCTGCCGCTGGGCAACCGCGCCGCCCGGGCCCGCCACACGCGCGCCGTCATCTCCAAGCAGCAGTCGATCAAGGCCCTCGAGAACCTGATCCAGTTGGCCCAGGTCGACGTCCGCTCGGCTTATGTCATCGTCAGCAGCCTGCACGAGCAGATCGCCGCCACCGCCGCCACCCGCAAGTTCCAGGAAGAGAAGCTCCGCGTCGAGACGGAGAAGTTCCGCGTCGGCAAGTCCACCTCCCTGCTGGTCGCCCAGGCCCAGCGGGACCTCGTCGCCAGCCAGATCGCTGAGATCCGCGCCATCGCCAACTACTTCAAGGCCCTGGTCGCCCTCTACCGCCTGGAAGGCTCGCTCCTGTCCCGCCGCGGCCTCGACGCCCCCGGCGCCGACCCCGTGACCCCGGACGACCCGACGCCGACTGATTGAGGATGGTCGCAGGACGTAGGGTGCGTTTCACGCACCGTCTTCATCCGAGATCCCGTTCGACAGAGCAACAGGCAATGACCAGACGAGTCCGCAAGATGTTGTCCCGCGCTCAACTCAGTACTTTGGGCGAGATCGATTACATCATTGGCACAGCGCTGGAACGGGACTGTCGCGTGGTCCGGTTGGGCCATCTCATCCTCTTCTCGTCTCCGACCGGCGCTGCGTGGCTGCTTGATCCCGCGGATGGCTTGGCGCTCTGCGTGGCCCGGGATGGCATGAAGCAGGTCTACTCCGTCCTGGACAAGCACGAGCGTAAAGGAGTCCCGTGAAGAAACCCACGAATCGGTACTGCTGGTTGCTTGGGCTCTCTCTGATCGCAGGCTGCTCTCCGGGATGCCGGGATCGATCGATGACACCGGACCAGCATGGCGGCCACGAGGAACAGACGCGGGTATCACCCCCTAAGGAGGCTACCATGTCCGACGCGTGGGATTTCTATTTCACCAAGGTGAACGGCGCGTTGGCCTCGCTTCTCGTTGATCTCGGCATCCGCGCTCAGGCCCCGGACCACCAAAGACCCTGGCTCCTGTGGGCGTGGGTGTATTTCCGCCAGCCTCGAGATGATGGCCTTTCCTCCGCGGAGGAAGCGCCGCGCCTGTGCGAGATTGAGGACGCCCTG
Source organism: Planctomycetota bacterium (assembly GCA_025459125.1). Taxonomy (GTDB): domain Bacteria; phylum Planctomycetota; class Phycisphaerae; order Sedimentisphaerales; family Anaerobacaceae; genus PLanc-01. Next base: position 8,014 of record JALORE010000233.1, read on the forward strand.
ACGGAGTGGGTCCGAGAGACGACTGCTGCCGCCCTCGTAGGCCGCATCACTACCGCAGGACGCCGGGAGTTCTACTTCTACGGCCCTCGACCAAACGGCTTTGATGAGGCGGTGGCCAGTGCTCTCAAGCACTTTCCGGAGTACTCCTTCGATCTGGGTACCAAAGAGGACCCCGCCTGGTTGCAGTATCTCGATGTCCTTTATCCTTCGCCCCGGTCGCACTGGCAGATCGAGAATCGCCATCTGGTAGAGGAACTGGAGAAAGAGGGCGATCCGCTCACGGCGCCCCGTCCGGTGAATCATTGGGCGTACTTCTCCGCGCCGGAGAAACGTGCGGAGTTCGTGGCGAGAGTCAAGGCCAAGGGCTTCGCCGTCATCGATGAGAGTGAGGACGAGGCTCCCAAGACGAAGTACCGTTACGGCGTGACGCTGGAGCGAACCGATCGCGTCGACTGGAAGTCGATCGATGAGATCACTTTGGAGTTGTTCGACCTGGCGCAGGAGCTGGGTGGCGAATACGACGGCTGGGAAACGACGGTGGGAAAAGGCACGTAGCCGACGTCCAAGCCGAGGGTCAGACCTACGCATTTCACAAACGGGATGGCGGGCGCTTCGCCAGACTCGATACCGCATCCGGAGGGTCCCGGGAAGGGCCTGGAAACGAAGAGTGTCTCCCCCCGGGAGACGTCGCCGTCGATATGCAGGTATCTCTTCTTACCGGTTTTGACCTCGATGCACGTGGCGCACCGGACGGATTCCGTCTCGGATTCCGGCGACATCCTACTTATTTCGCTCCCGAATTGAGTAGGGGGTCCCCCGATTCCTCAGGTCCATCCTGGCCTGCCACGGGCTCGACGCCCCCGGTGTCGAGCCCGTCACCCCTGGACAACCGGGCCATGGATGACCGATAATTGGCACAGAGCCCGCGCACCGCGGCGTGGCGGCAAGAGTGCAGCCGCTGGTTCGTAGTGACGTCGTAAGGCGTTATTCGGAATATGCCTTGACGGGCACACTACCAACGCAGACCAATACATGTGGAGGTCAACATGTGTGCAGGCAATCGAAGCCAGGATGGTCATCCCAGGGGACATGACGACGGCGCAAGCAGCCGGGTTGACTTCGCCGTCAGCCGGCGGAGTCTCTTGGGCGGGTTCGGAGCGGTCGCGGCCGTGGGCGGTCTTCCGGCGGGGGACCTGCCGCGAGGCAAGGCGGTCGACGTCGGGCGATTAGTCAAAGGTCAACCCCTGCCCACCGGACGCAGCCTTCGGGTCCAGCCGGCCCTGATGTACTACCTCGACCGGCCGCAGGAGAAGACGAGTTGGCGCAGCTATGGGGGGCTGGCTACCGAAGCGGATGTCACGGCCGAGATCGGCCGGATCACAGGAGAACTGCAACAACTGGCGGAGAAAGCGGAATTCCCGATCACCGTGCTGCCCTTGGCCAGCATACGGGACGAGGCGACCGCCCGACAGGTAGCCGGGACCGATGCGGATGTGATTCTCCTGTATGCCGCCTCCGGCGGCGGGAGTCTGCTCAACGCGATCGCTGCCTTCAAGACCCCGACGATCATGTTCCTCCGCCACCAGTCCGGGCCCTTCTATTTGTGGTATGAGATTGCCCACTGGCGTTTCCTGCGGCAAAACGGCGACACGCTCGTCGCCGGCAACACGGAGGTACAGGACATTGTTGTCGACCAGTACGATGAGGTGCTGTGGCGCCTGCGGGCTCTCTATGGCCTGGCCAACGCCAAGGGCACCAAGATGCTGGCCATCGGCGGCCTGGTGGCGTACAGCGAGCCGGCCCAGGTCAACGGCCCGCCCCATGCCCGGGAGGTTTGGGGATACGAAATCGAGAGCATCACCGAGCAGCAATTTGCGGAACGCCTCGCCCGGGCCCGGAGTGATTCGAAGATGGTGGAAGAGGCCCGGCGACGAACGGGGGAATTGCTCGCGCTGCCGAACGTCCGCCTGGAGACCGAACCGCGCTTCATCACCAATTCCTTTTTGGCGCTGGCCGTCTGCGAGCAGTTGTTGCAGGAGACGGGGGCCTCGAACTTCGGCTTCGGCCGCTGCATGGGCCGGCCGATCATCGAGATGCTGGATACGCCGCCCTGCCTGGTGCTGAGCCTGGCCAACGATGCGGGCTATACCGCCTACTGTCATACGGATCTATCCCACACCCTGCCCGGCGTCCTGATGCGGTGGATCGCCGGCCGGCCCACCTTCGTGTGCAATTCGCATTTCCCCCACGATGGCCTGTTCACGGTGGCCCACTGTGCCGCCCCGCGGAAGATGAACGGCGTGGACTACGAGCCGGCCACCCTCATGACCCACTATGAATCCGACTATGGCGCGGCCTGCCGCGTGAGCTATCCCAAGGGTCAGACGGTCACCGCCGTGATTCCGAATCTGCGTTGCACGAAGTGGCAAGGGTTCCGCGGGACCATCGTCGCGTCGCCGGCGTTCCCGGCCTGCCGGTCCCAGATGGAGATCGCGATCGACGGCGACTGGCGCCGCCTGGTCGCCGAGATGGAAGGGTTCCATACCCAGATCATCTACGGCGACTACCTCCGCGAGATCGGCTACGCCCTCCGCAAAGTGGGCAAAGTCCAGTGGCAATGCTATAGCGCTACGGCCTGACAGCAGGGAGCAAGATCAACATCGTTGCAGACGTGGTTATGAGCACTGTGGTTGCTGCGGTCGGGGGTGACATCGGGCCGGAGGTTGTGGCTGGGGAAGAAGACAAAGCCGCCGCCCGGAGCGCGGATGTCGAGCGTGCGGCGGACCGCGTCGGCGCTCTGGGCGGGGCTGTCGAAGGGCAACTGCTGCTGGACATCGATGCCGCCGACACGCGCTTGCTCCAGGATGCCGCGGTGGACAACTACCAGACCCTCGGCGCGGGCCTGTCCCTCCGCAGCGACCGCGTGTCGCTGCATGGAGGTTACAGCAGTTGGAACGCCGGCGTCGGCCTGGCCTTCGGATTGTAGCCCGCGGCTGCCACGTGTCCTTTTCCTTTTGCCTTCCGGGTCTCCTTCGGGTTTGATGTTCGGGGCAGAGGCGCAGGCCGATGCCGGTTCTTTTCTGAAGGAGATCGAGATGCAGCGCGTATCGAGACGAGAGCTGATAGGCGTGGCGCTGGGAGCGGCCGCAGTGGGCGGCGCCGCGGGGGAGCCCGCCCGGGAGGACCTGGCCCCCGGAAAGAGGACCCGGTACATCGCCGCCTACGACACGGAATCGCCCGGTTGCCTGCCGGCGTGTCGCACGATCGTGGAAGTGCACCGGCGGCTGCAGATGCCCGCCACCTTCTTCATCACCGGCAGGACCCTGGAGGCCCATGCCCAGGAGTACAAGGAACTGTGGAGCGATCCGCTCTTTGAGGTCGCTTCGCACACGTGGAGCCACAAGCTGCTGCGTGACAATGCGCTCTGCGGCCGGGCCGTGTCGGCCGACGAGAAGAAGGAGGAGATCTGCAAATCCAAGGAGTTGATCGAGCGTATCTTCGAGCGGCCTTGCCTGGGACTCAGGCCCGCCGTCGGCTTCGATACCGGTCTCAAAGGCGCCGCGGATGTGCTCGCGCTGGTGCGAGAGGCGGGGTATCAGTATGTCAGTAGTCTTTTATGGGGACCGGACTGCTCGATGCCGGCGCTGCTCGAGGAGCCTTTCCACTACGGCACGGACGGCTTGGCCGAGGTGTGGGAGCTGCCGGGCCACGGCTGGCATGAGAACCTGCTGAAGAATCACAACCGCTGGGGCTCGCGCCGGTTGACCCTCTGGCCCGCGCCGATGCCGGAGGCCATCCCGGCAGGCTTCGTCAAGACGCCGCAGGATGAGTTCGAGGTCAACCGGGTCTTTCTGGAGAAGGCTGTCGAAACGGGCAAGCCGCATGTCTCGCTGATCTGGCATCCCTGGTCGCTGCTGGCGTTCGATCCCCAGATGAAGATGCTGGAACTGACGTTTGCCCATGCCCGGCGACTCGGAATGCGGCCCGGCACCTACGCCGACCTCCGCCGGGAAGTGGGAGGTTGATAAGGCCCTTTCTCCCGGCGGGGCGGTCTCAGCGGTCGCTCGGGGTTGCCGCGCCCGCCAACTCGCCCACCACCTGCGCGCCGGATTCGAGGACGTCGTGGATGAACGCGTGCAGGAACTGTCCGTTGCGGCCGACAATCTTCAGATTCTCAAAGCGGCTGAGAAAGGCGTTGATCCGGGCGACCCGCGGCTGCGTGTCCAACTCCCGCACGGGATAGGCACATTTCATGCGCACCACGTGCGTGCCCAGGATTTCGCGCTCCCGGATCCAGCCGATCCGGAGGAGCCGGGTGCGCACTCGTTCCACCAGCTCGGCTTCGCTCCCGCGGTCGCCCGGTGCCTCCGTCTGACCACAGGGGATCTCCGCAACCAGCGAGGTCCGGCCGGGGGGCGACATGCAGGCGCTGCGGTTGCGCGGCTCATAGACGCGCGTGAAGGGAAAGTCGGTGCTCGGGAAATAGACGGTGGCCGCGTCCGTGACGGATTCCCGATCCAGGAACAGGGCCACGAGAATCACGTCGCGAAAGCGCAGCTCTCGCGCCAGGGCCCGAATCTCGGCCGGCGGGGCCGGCTCCAGCATCTCGACCACCTGCGGCAGCGGCAGCGTGCTGACCACGTTCTGCACGTCGATGGTGCTGCGGGCGTTGACCTCGGCCCCGGTGATGCGGGTCTCCTTGTGGAAGATCCGGGTGATCGCAGCGCCCGTCCGGAGGTTCTCTGCGCCGCAGCGCTGGGCGAGCCCTTCGGCAATCATCCCGATACCCATGCTCGGGTAACGAAAGGCGCCGTCCAGATGTTCCGTCTTGGCCTTGTCGCCCCGGACGGCCTCGACCAGGAACGTCCGCAAGTTGAGTCCCTTCAGGCGCTTGACGGCCGCCTCGGTCGACAGTTGGTGGCAGGGAATTCCCCACAGCTTTTCGGAGTAGTTCAGCAGAAAGCGTCGCGCGAGGGTCGGGCCGTAGGTATTCAGGGCAAAGCTCTCGAAGTCCCGGCTTGGCCCTCGGTGGTGGACGCGTGCGGACAAGACTTCCGCGGCCGTCCGCGCAAAGCGGAACACGCCGAAGCTCCGCAGCAGGTTCAGCGGGGAGAGGGGAAAATCGATCGATTGCCCCTCATCATAGAGCCGGCTCGGGACGTGGATCTCCTGCAGTGCATCTCCCAGGAGGTCCGCCACTTCCCGCGTCACCGCCGACTTCTTGTGGTGCAGGCGATGCGCGCCGGAGTCGAATCGAAAGCCCGCCTGCTCCAACGTGCGGCAGTTGCCCCCGAGATGCTGGGCAGCTTCGTAGACCGTAAAGGGGATGCCCTGCTTCCCGGCATGGTAACCCACAGCCAGTCCCGCCAAACCTCCGCCCCAGATGCTCAGATGCATGCCCCGGCACGGCGGCGGATCGGCGCGCGTGCCACCGGGCAACACTCTGCCGGCAATCTCGACGTCCAGAGATCGCTGGGGTTGCGTGTCCGTCCTGGTTGCCGCCGCCCATGGGTCCATCTGGCCTGCTCCGGGTCCTGTGCTCGAAGAGCCGCCCACGCTCTGCCGTCTGGTTTGGCGCGGGCGCCGCACGAGACATGAGGGTATCAGGATCGGGCCCGGCCGTCAAGGCAACGTGACATGGTGGGGGCAGGACCGTTCCTGCGCTCCCGTCGCGAGCTCGCCTCGTTCCGGAGGTGCACCACCCGCGCTCTGTGAAAGCCGCAAGAACGGCCGTGCACCCGGACACGGCACCCAGGACCAACGGGAGGCCGGCCGACACCGGGTGGCATCGTCAAGGGGTCCCAAACGCGATGAATCGCGTTTGGGGTCCCCAGGCGCAGCGTGGCGATGGTGGCTTCCCTGTGCGCAGGACCATCGCCAAGGCTTGCGGCCTTGACGACCCCACCCCTGCGCCGCGTCCGGCACATCTGTGTCTGCGACTTTGCGTTGGCCTTGACTCGACACCGGGGTCACGGGTGTTGCCGTTCTCCGCACGCACTCTCGTGGGGCGCGGATCGCGCAGGGCTCCACTCAGCAGGCGGAGCCGCAGGGGGTATCGCTGCGCTTCTCGATGTACAGCTCGTGCCACAGCAGGTAGTTGATCAGTCCCCAGAGCGCCCGACCGTGATCGGTGTGCAGGGCCTGATGCTCGTCCCACAGTTTCCGGACTCCCGCCGGGTTGAATATGCCGGTCGCGCGCAGCCGGGAATCCGAAAGCACCGCCTCTCCCACCCCCCGCAACTCCGCGCGCAGCCAGCGCGAATAGGGCATCTCCAGGCCCAGTTTCTTCTTCTTCAGAACCGCGTCGGGCAACAGGCCTTTCAGGGCGGAGCGCAGCAGGTGCTTGCGGCGCAGTCCCGGCATCTTGTACGCGACCGGGACGGTGGCCAAAAAGGTCACCAGATCCGTGTCGGTGAACGGGACACGAGCCTCCAGGGAATGAGCCATCGTCATACGATCGTTCTTGATCATCAGGTCATCCGGCAGGTGGTAGCTACAGTCGATGTACAGCAGGCGATTCAGCGTGTCCTGCGCCTCGCACCGCGCGTAGGCGTCGCTGAAGAACTGGTGCGAAGGCGCGTACTGCTGGAACCGCTGCGGCTCGGCCAGGACCAGGCGTTTGGCCTCTTCGGACAGTACAACCCGCCAGTAGAAATGGGATTGGGGGATGTCCAACTCCGCCCCCCGGACGAAACGCTTGGCCTTGAAGTCCAGGCTGAGCCGCCGGTGGGAAACCGGCAAGCGGTCCACGAGCGGACGGATCAACCCCTGCCGCAGCCCGGGGGGAATCCGCCGATAGAGCTGGCGGACGCGATACGCCGCGTGGGTGTCGTAGCCGGCAAAGAACTCGTCTCCCCCTTCGCCGGACAGCAGCACGGTAACGAACTGGCGGGCGCACTGGGCCAGCAGATACGTCGGGATCGCGGAGCCATCCGCATAGGGTTCGTCGATACAGCCCAGGCACGTGGGCAGCAGATCCTGCACCTGGCGCGGGGTAACGCGGATCTCGTGATGCTTCGTGCCGATGTGGCGGGCCACGAGACGAGCGTACGAAGACTCGTCAAAGCTGGGTTCGTCAAAGGCGAGGGAGAACGTATGGAAATCGGCGTCCCCCCGGACCCGGGCCATCAGGGCCGTCAGGGCGCTCGAATCGATCCCGCCGGAGAGCATCACGCCGACCGGGACATCGGCGACCAATTGTCTCTGCACCGCCTGGGTGAGCAGCGCGCGCGACCGCTCGACCGCCTGCGTCTCGCCCAGGTGCGCATCGATCTCGTACTCGAGGTCGTAGAAGCGCTCGAGGCGCGGCTCCCCATCCGTCGGTCCCAGGGACATCACATGTCCCGGACGCAATTCGGAGATGCCCTCGAACGCGGTCAGCGCCCCGGGGACGTAGTCAAAGGCCAGGAAATGGTGCAGGGCCTCCAGGCTCGGACGCGGCTGGAAACCGGGGACAGCCAGCAGCGCCTTGATCTCCGAGCCGAAGTAGAAAGCGCCGCCGTGGCGCAGGTAGAAGAGAGGTTTGACACCGAACGGATCACGCGCCAGGTACAGCGTGCGGGTCCGCGTATCCCAGAGCGCGAAGGCATACATGCCGTTCAACTGCTTGACGCAGTCGATTCCCTTCTCTTCGTAGAGGTGCAGGAGCACCTCGGTGTCCGTCCGGGAGCGGAAGCAGTGCTTCCCATCCAGGCCGAATTGCGTGCGGAGGTCCCGGAAGTTGTAGATCTCGCCGTTGCACGCGAGCCAGACGGTGCCGTCTTCGTTCGCCATCGGCTGTCGCCCCGCGGCGCTCAGGTCGATGATGCTGAGGCGCCGGTGCGCGAGGCGACAGGCCGGGTCCCGATGGAACCCCGAGGCCTCGGGACCACGATGCCGCAGCGACGCCGCCATGCGTTCGAGCGTCCGGCCCGAGGGATCGAGCGCCGCGTCGGATGTCAGGATACCTGCGAAGCCGCACATAACTCTCCGGAGTGCCGCCCGTCCCGGCGCCGTCCGTTCCACCATTCTCTCCAGAGGCATCCTGTCCCGCCTCCGGAACGGCCCCAGCATATGCCATACCTGCCGTGAGCGTCAATTCCGGATTGCCGGCCGCATTGATGAGGGCCGGGCCACGCGATGATTTCGCCGGTAGTCAGACCTCAGCACGTTCTTTCGTTGACCGTGACGATGCTGATGAGCCTCGGCCACCAGGACCTGCCCCAGGCTCGCCGGAGGGCCCAGCGGATCCAGTCCCGGGCCCAGCCCGAATCCAGGAACTACCGCCTCGCTACCGCCGTCCTGGCCCTCGACCCCAACCGACCGGCTCCCGTCAACAAGAAACCGGATGAGCCGAAATGAATGAACGGAACCGCGGCAACACCCTTCATTGATGGCAGGTGCGGCCGGAATATCGTGGCGGCCGTAGCCTGGATGGCTGATGAGCTGCGATAGATGAACGGCCCTCATTCCTGGCCCGTCTACGTGGAGGGGTGCGCCGGGAGGGACGCATCGCCTATGTCCACCTGCCCAATATCGCCGGCAAGGCGCCTCACTATCGGGAGACCTTCATCGACGATGGCGACGGCGACGTCCCGCGCGTGCTCCGTATTCTCCAGCGCAACGGCTTCCAGGGCGCGGTGATTCCCGACCACACCCCCCAAATGACCTGCGGCGCCCCCTGGCACGCCGGCAGGGCCCACGCCCTGGGCTTCATCCAGGGCGTTCTGCGAGAACTGGCACTCTCCCAGTCCTCTACTCAGGTTTCTAACCGATTGTTGCGAGACGATTAACGATTGTCATTACAGAACGTATGATGTGGGCCGAAGCGGAGCTTGGGTTGGTCCACTCTATCGTCCTCGGGACGGGTAAGTGTAATTGAAGGACAGGGCCGGCGGTTCTGCTCTCCGTCGGCCCTGCCCCCTGTCTATGCCAGGTGAAGAATTTGCTTTACGGCTGTACGGCCCGGTCGTAAATCCGCACATCGTCGATCAAGCCGGACCAGAAGGTGCCGGGGGCCAGTGTGCTGCCGACGCCGAGGTACAGACCGCCGGCAGACGCCGCGAGACTCGCCTGAGTATCTCGCGCCACCTCTATGCCGTCAACATACAGGCTCCGGTTGGAGCCATCCCAAACGAAACCCACGCGGTGCCAGGCATCGTCGGTGATGACCGCCGGAGTTCTCAGGGGCTTACCGCTGCGACCCGGTGCCATCAACTCGGTCATCAAGGTCCCGTCCGGAGCCGTCAGGAGCCAGTTGGCCCCGCCCTTCTGCGAGAGGATGACCCGGCCCGGCGCACGCCCCTTGACCCACGCAAAGATGCTGAACGGGCCTTGGGATGGATCGCGCACGAACGGGGTACTGACATACTCATCGATTCCATCGAACTGAAGCGCTCCCTTCACCTTGCCGCCAGTCGGCTGCCAGATCGGATTGCCCATCAGTGTACCGTGGTTGGTCCCGACACTGTCGGCTGCCGCCACTCCCGAAGCTTCATCGAGCTTCCAGTAGGCAATCACGCCCACGGGCAGATCCACACGTATGGGATCAGCATAGATCGTAGATCCATAGGCGTCACGAGCCCTGACCGTCCACCAGGTATCCGACGAAGGAAGCTTGGTCACAGGAATTGCCGGGGGAGAATTGCCGTCCGCGACGACGTGGTAGTGCGCGATATTGTAAGGATCGGAGCCGGAAAGAAGCTGATAGCCGACCGCATTCTGGCTTTCTTTGCACGTCAGAATCACGCCATTGGGATCATCTTCCGCAACCGATGGATCATGCGACTCCAGAAGTGTAACAGGTTCCGGCAGCCGGCCGGGGTACTCGGACTGGTTGAAGAAGCCCATCGTTCCAGTCTGTGCGCCGCCACTCCAGGCGAAGTAGTACGTCCCCGGCGCGGAGGCCAACTGCAGGTTCTTGCCCGGTCCGACGACAGACCAGTAGGCTCCCCCGACAACGCCGCCGTTGAACTGGTTTATGTCGCTGTTCGTGAGCGAGTTGCGATACCAGTCTCGAACTTGAGGATGATCGAGCCCGGAGCGGACCCACAGAACGCTGCTGGGCGGAATGGGTTCGGACGGATATCCCATGACTCCGTAGCAGAAGTCTATCCAACACTGCTCTCCGTCAACGGCGCTGTCCAGGAATCGTCGATAACTCTCAAGCTGCATCGCCCAGGCCCCGCCCATACCGCCTATGCTCGCTGCATCTATCATACGACACCCGCCATCGATTTGTGTGACCCGGTTGGCCGCATAGCGGGCGTCCCGATAGATCTCATTCAGGCGCAACCCCACATCGAGAGCAGGGTCGACACCCGTGCTCCAACCTATGGTTTGAATAGCTTGCTGATAGTCTGGCGCCGCCGCCGATAGATGTGTGAGGACCATGTCCCCGTACTTGTAGTAGCTGCGTGGGACCGTACCGCTATCGGGGGTGTATCCACTGGGGAAATCGATGATATTCGCTGCATTCGTCCAGGCAGGCCCGCCGCCCCAGGGTTGCCCCGCGGCACCATTGACGCAATCTCCACCGCCGAAGTAGATCACCGTTGGCTTGCTCGCGTCGAAGGGCGGGTTCTCCAGTTTCAGCGTGCTGGGACCGAAATACGGTACAATGACCACCTCGACGGTATCCGGGGAACTCGCCTGTTGTCCGTCATTTACGACGAGTTGAAATCTGCATTCTTGAATCGTGTCTGTCTGGACAAAGCCGCTGATTGTCGGGGTCGCAGTATCTGCCCCTGTGATGGCCAGTGGCGAGCCGGAGACCTGTGTCCATGCATAACTCAGCAGACCTGAGTGATCGGGGTCGTACGACGCGCTGCCGTCGAGTCGAACGGTGTCTTGGGCCGCATACCTTGGCAGACCAGCCTCCGCGACGGGAGGCTCGTTGGCGAGTACACCTCGTCCGTCGCCCGCCAAGACAACGACAGCCAGTACGACCTGCACTCTGAGACTGAGACTGCGATTTGCTTTCATACCTTCCCTTTCTTTTTCTCCTCCGCAGGACTGCGAGCTGTAGATCGTTGCCGAAGAGGGCGTGTGCCGCATACCCTATGGTTTCACGGCCCGGTTGTAGATCCGCACATCGTCCATCAGGCCGGTCCAGAAGCTGCCCGGCGTGAGAGTTGCCCCCGCCCCAATATGAAGGCCACCGGCTGAGCCTGCCAGGTTCGCCTGTTTATCCCGGGCAACTTCAACACCATCGACGTAGAGAATGCGACTGTTGCCATCCCACACGAAGCCTATCTGATGCCACACATCGTCCGCGATCATCGCCGCAGATACGAGCGGTTTGCCCGAGCGGCCGGATTGCGTCAGTTCCGTTGCCAAGGCGCCGCTGGGTGTGAGCATGAGCCAATTGACACCACCGGCCTGCCCACCGCCTTTGACCCAGGCAAAGACACTAAACGACCCACGTGTCGGGTCCAGCGCCAAGGTCGCACTTATATAGTCATCAATTCCGTCAAGCTGCAGGGCCCCGTCCCGCATTCCCCCCGCAGGCTGCCACAAAGGGACGCCGTGCAGAGTGCCATCGTGGTCACGTGCACTATCCTCTGCGCTCTGGCCCTGGTTCTCATCCAGTCTCCAATGAGCCACGAGCGCCGGGTCGATCACCTTCTGACCCCAGTGGTCCATCAGAACCTCCAGGTCTTTCTCGTCCACCACACCGTCGCCGAAGGGTGCAGGAGCGATATCCACAGACGCGTCAGACCGGCCCCAGG
>JALORE010000234.1 GCA_025459125.1 Planctomycetota bacterium
GCTCAAATGCAGTTGCCCTTTACCTGATGGCGGGTCGGTTGCCGGACATGGCGCAAGCGACTATAATCTCCCTCACTTATGCGGATTTCGGACTACATCGAGCAGGCGGGCGGCAATCTCCGGAAGAAGAAGCTGCGCACCTTTCTCACGACCTTCGGCGTGGTGATCGGGATCGGTGCCCTGGTCTGCATGTTTGCGTTCGGCCAGGGCATCCAGAAACACGTCACCGACCAGTTCAACAAGGTGGACCTGTTCAACAACATTGTTGTTTCCTCCCCGCGGCAGGGTGGACGACCCCGGTCTGCCGACCCGGACGAGGCTGAGGGCCGGTACGAGGCCGCGGTCCATGCCGACGCGAACGACCCGAACGCTCCCCGGCTGGACGCCCGGTTCATAGCGGACGCCCGGGCTATCGACGGGGTCGAAGCGGTCTTCCCGGAGTTGCGGTTCCCCGCGCAGCTTCGCCTGGGGGAGAAGGAGCAATTCACGCTCGTCCAGGTGCTGTCGGCGGCGATCTGCCGTTCGGGGCCGATGCCCCTGCGGGCCGGGCGCTGCTACGACCCGAACGAGCCGAACGGGATCATGATCGGCGAGTCGCTGCTGCGGCGTCTCGGCCTGAAGGAGCCGCCGGAGGCCCTCGGCAAAGAAATGGAAGTCGCCACGCTGAGCCTGGACTTGAGCCTCACGAGCCTGCTGCGCATGGTCTTCGCGCGGACGGACCAGAGGCTTCCCTTCGCCCGGGAGAGCTATCGTTTCCGGATTGTGGGGGTGGCCGAGCGGTTGCCCTTCGGCGGGATGAGCGATGCCTACATCCAGCCGGAAGCGGCCGGCGGCATGCGGAAGCTGGCCCTCACGAGCATCTGGGACTTCTTCCAACCGACCGAGGCCGCGACGAACTATTCGTCTGTGACGGTCAAGGTCAAGTCGCCGCAGTACGTAGCGCCGGTCAAAAAGGAACTGGAGTCCCGTGGCTTCCGGACGTTTGCCCTGATGGACCAGTTGGACCAGATGCGCATCGGCTTTCTGATCATGGACGTGTTCCTGCTGGCAGTCGGCATGATCGGCATCACGGTTGCGTCCCTGGGGATCGTCAACACGATGGTGATGTCGATCCTGGAGCGGTACCGGGAGATCGGCATCATGAAAGCGGTGGGAGCCACCGACGGCGACGTCCAGCGGATCTTCCTCTTCGAGTCCGGCACGATCGGCCTGCTGGGCGGTCTCTTCGGTCTGGCTCTCGGCTGGACGGTCAGCCTGATCATCAACCAGGTCGTCAACACGGTGATGGTCCGCCAGGGCGCCCCCCGCATGGATTACTTCAGCTTCCCCTGGTGGCTCTGCCTGGGTGCCATCGCCTTCTCAATTCTGGTGAGCCTGCTCGCCGGCATCTACCCCACGCGCCGCGCTGCGCGTGTGGATCCGGTCGTCGCCCTCCGCCACGATTAGAAGCAGCGGTCGGTGGTCAGTTGGCGGCGAGACGGGCGATCCGCGTGTTTCCGGCGGCCTCCGGAGAAGATCGTCACGTTGCAGGGTTGGCGATCTTCAGGAAACTCGGCGATCTTGCGGATACTCAGACCAAACGGGCCGCAAGCGACGGATTCAGTTGTGGGGTGGGCTGTGCCCACCATCTGGCTCGGGACGAATCGGAGCAACGAATGCCGGGCCCAGCCCACCCTACGAGCGTGGCGCATCATTCGCCTGAACCGTCTCTTCTCCTTTCTGGCTCATCCGGCTTTCGCGTGCTGCGCTTGCCGTCCCGCGCTCCGATCCCTTGTGCTTCCCTACGCGCGCCTCCCTTCCAGACCCTCTCGCCGGCTCACGCTCCCGTGCCCCGCTCGTCTATTCCGGTTTCAAGAGGTGGTTCAGGGGCGTGGGCTGGCGGTGGTTGCTGCTCCCGGGGGTCCGTGGGCTGTGGACGCCTGGTACGGCCACGAGGTCCGAAAGAACCAAGAACACCGTGCCCGGAAGGAGAGGAAACCGGGCACAAGTGGCCGCAACCGGAAAGCGAACCTGTCCATCGGGCCCTTTCCGCGGGAAGGGCCCCCACCGGCGAAACAGGGCCGGTGGCGACCCGGAGCCAATCCGCCCATGGGCCGTCTTGGGGGAAGTCTCAAGTTTGAGGTTGGAAGCTGGAAGAGCACTTTACACTTTACACTTCCAACTTCCTCCAAGGAGTCCGGCCCGGGAATCGTCTCCGGAGAAGGTCGGACGTAGACGCGACGTGATTCAGATGCTGGACGGGCGGCGCGCGCGGGCGTTCCTCCACGCCCCCTGAACCGCCTCCTTGGGGTTGATACGGGGACGGCGCACGGGAGCGTGAAGCGTCGTGGGGATCCGCGTAGCAGGGAGGGCAAAGCCCCCGGAGGGTGGGGCCCTGCCGGGGCCGCAAGTACGCTCAAGCCGGATGAGCCTCTTTTCTTGGGTTTGGGGGGCCTGGTGGCCGACCTGGATGGCGAAGTACGCCAAAAAGCGGATGAGCCATCTTCCAGTCGTTGCGGGTTGGCAGCGCAGCGTTCTCACTTGCGCACCGACGGCGGGTGTTGCGCATCTACGGAGATGCCCCGAGTTGGACCTGGGGGACGGGACCATGCGGGTAGCAGTCCATCCTGACCGCCGGGCTGGCCGGCGGGATGCGGAGGTCGAACGCCGCGTAGTCCCGGACGTGGAACTCGATGACGGCGCCGGACCGGTCCACCGATAGCTCCTTGCGCAGATCATCGAGGTTGGCGTAACGCTTGTGTTTCTTCCAGGTGACGCCCCAGTTGAAGAGGTCCTGGCCGGGACCAGGGCAGTAGAGGTTGCCCTCGAAAGTCAGCTTGAGGTCTTCCAGCGACAGGCCTGCCGGCCCGCCGGGTTTCTCGGCAGGGGGCTGGGAGGCGGTCTGCATGGCCTTGGGCCAGTGGCGCTCGTCGGCGACGTCGAACCAGCCCCAGACCTGGGCATCGCGGTTAAAGGCCAGGACGTTGCGGCGGATGATTTGGTCGTGGTTCCAGACCGGCTCGGATTTGCGGCTCTCGATTCGGGGCGTGCTGCGCGTCTGCTCGCGGAAGTTGAAGCCTTCCTTGTTGCCCAGGATGAGGTTCCGCTCGATCGTGCAGCACGGCGAGCTGGACAGGCTGATGCCAGCCGCGGCGCCCCAGGCCCCGGGCGTGAAGGCGAAACCGTTGCCGACGATGACGTTGTCATGGGCGTGCAGGCCGTAGGAGATCTCGTAGAAGATGCCGGCGTTCTCGTTGTGGGCGATCAGGCAGTTGCGCACCTCGCAGTCCTCATTGCCGATGTCGAACCAGATCCCGTTACCGCGGTTGTCGGCGAAGACGCTGTTTTCGAGGATCGCCCCGCGGGTCAGGCAGATCTTGTCGCCGCCGGCCTCCCAGCCGCGATCGAAACCCTTGGTATTATTGTCCCGCACGGTGCAGCCGGTCACCCGCAGACGGTGGGCACGGCTGGCCCCGAAGCCAAGTTGCCCGTTGTGCTCAAACGTGCAGTTGCGAACGACGATATCTTGGCCTGTGAAGGTCGCGCCGCTGGCGTTGGTGTGCTCGAAGATGCAGTCCTCGACGGTGATGTGGTCGCCGGAGAACCGGACGGCGCCCTGCTGGGCGCGGTTGGCCGCGTAGCGGAAGCGAATCCCTTGGACGACGACATGGCTGCCCTTGACGTCGAGAATCTGGTCGCGGGTGGAGGCCTCCACCAGAGTCTTGTTCCCGGCGATCTCCTGGTTGTCGGCGGGCTGGAGGTAGAGACGTTGGGTCTCGATATCCACGAAGAACGCACCCCGGCTGAGCCGGTCGCGCTCCAGCACCTGGCGAAGCGGGTAGCCGTTGATGAAGACCTGCTCGCACCGGCCGATGAGGCGGTGATAGTCATCGTTGGGATGCGTGAAACTCTTGTTCCAGGCGACAAACCGGTGGGGCCAGGGCACGCTGTAAACCTTTTCGTCACCTGGGATTAGCTCCAGATCGGTGAGGCGGTCGGCTCCCGTGAGGGTGACCGTCTCGCCTTCGGCGGCGCGGATTGTGACGGGTTGCTCGGGCGTCCCGCTGATGTCGAGGGTGACCCCTTCGCGGTAGACGCCGCCGTGCACGAGCAACGTGTCTCCCGGCCCGAGATGGGCCGCACCGGCGGCGATCGTGGCAACCTGATCGTTGGGATCGATGCCGGGCAGCGCCTTTTCCGCCACGTGCCAGACACGCGCCTGAGCCGGCCATGCGGGAAAGAGGATCGCCAGAGCCATCAGACAACTGCCGATGAGCCCTGGCGCTCCCGTCCGGTGGTCTCGAGCCATGACGCTGGATGACCCAGGAAATGCTCGCAGGTGCATGATCGTCAAATACCTCCCATCCTCGACAAACCCTGACAGAGGAGCACACGTATGTACTCCCTTGGCCATGATTGAAGCCATCGATCCGGCCGGCTGTAAACGATAAAATCCGGTCAGCACCCGACCAATCCTGCACAAGGAGGGGGTCTTCGGACGATAGGTATACGCTGTGAGTACGCCGACAAAACGTCATAACTTCTGGCGGTTCGCCGAATACGTGCGACCCTACTGGAAGTACCTGGCCCTGGCGGTCGCGGGCGGCATCGTCAAATTCACGGTGCCGCTGCTGGTGCCGCAGGTCACGCGGCATCTGCTGGACAACGTGTTTCTCAATGAAGCTTTGACCCGCAGCCAGAAGATGCAGGAACTGCTGTTCTGCGCCGGCGGCATGATCGGCATTTTCCTCTGTATCTACGCGCCCTTTGTCTATGTCCGGCACCTTTATGCGGACAAGGCCAGCAACCGCGCGGTGTTCAATATGCGCTGCGACCTCTACTACCGCATCCTGCGGATGTCCGCGTCGTTCTTCCATCGCAACAAGAGCGGGGCGATCCTGAGCCGGCTGATCAGCGACATTGCCCTGGCCCAGAACCTCGTCGGCACGGCCATCACCAACATCTGGATGGACGCGATCGCCCTGGTGGTGATCCTGGTGTTCCTGCTGCGGATCGACCTGCTCACGACGCTGGTGGCCCTCGCGACGTTTCCCGTGTACCTGTTCTTCTTCCGCCGGTTCAGCGGCGAGATGCGGACCGTCACCCGCCAGGTCCAGGATGAGCTCTCGGCGATGAGCAGCAGCGCCCAGGAACGGATTGCCGGCAACGTCGTCATTCACGCCTTCGCCCAGGAGCAGACGGAGAAGAAACGGTTCGAGGGCAACTCGGAGCGGCTGTTCTCGACCAACATGCGGCGGGTCCTGATCCAGAGTCTCAACCAGTCCATCACGGGCACCCTCGTGGGCATCTCGCCGCTGATTGTCGTCTGCTTCGGCGGCTATCGCGTGATTGCCGGCGCAATGACAGTCGGGGAGCTGATTGCCGTGACCATGTACCTGGCGCCGCTCTATCTGCCGCTGCAGCGGTTCTCCGAGTTGAACGTGGTCTACGCCAACGCCATGGCGGCCCTGGATCGCATCTACGAGATCATGGATGAGAAGCCCGAGATCGTCGATCGTCCCGACGCGGTCGATCTGCCCCAGATCCGGGGCGATGTAGAGTTCGAGCGGGTTTCCTTCTCCTACAACGGCAGTTGCCCGGTCCTGCGCGATGTGACCTTCCGCGTGCAGCCGGGCGAGCGGGTGGCCCTGGTCGGCCCCAGCGGTTCCGGCAAGACCACGATCATCAGCCTGATTCCGCGTTTCTATGATGTCAACACCGGCGGCATCCGCATCGACGGTTACGACGTGCGGGACGTCACGATCCGGTCTCTGCGCCGCCATATCGGGATGGTGCTGCAGGACCCGATTCTGTTCAGCGGCTCGGTCCGGGAGAACATCCTCTACGGCAAGCCGGAGGCGACCGAGGAAGAGATCATCGAGGCCAGCCGGGCGGCTAACGCCTACGAGTTCATCATGTCCCTGCCCCACGGCTTCGATGCGGAAGTGGGGGAGCGGGGTAGCTTCCTCTCCGGCGGCCAACGCCAGCGCCTCACCATCGCCCGGGCTTTCCTGAAGGACCCGAAGATCCTCATCCTGGACGAGGCGACCGCCAACCTCGACCCGGAGTCCGAGCACCTGATCCAGAACGCCATGAAGCGCCTCGTGATCGGCCGGACCACGTTTGTCATCGCCCATCGCCTGGCGACGATCATCAACGCCGACCGCATCCTCGTCCTCTGTGGCGGCACGGTCGTTGAATCCGGCACCCATCACGAGTTGCTCGCCCACGGTGGTCTCTACCGCGACTACCACCGTAAACAGTTCGCCTCCGCCGAGGCCAACTGAGCCCGTCGGTCCATGCCGGCCGCGTTATACGGATCACGCCTGAGAACTTCGCCACGTGGGTGGCAGAAGAACTCAGTCGTAATCGGTATTACTCCTGCTCTTCATGCGACCGCGGCGGCAGGGATGATAACATAACGCTTCGGGGAAGGCGAGGCATAGCATGTCCTTGCGGTCAACAGGCCAACACCGCGACCTACGTGCCGGCGCGCCGGAAGACCTCGGTGATCTCGGCGTCCTCGATGACGGGGGGCAGCGCCAGCGCGAGCAGGTCGCTCCACAGGAGTGAGGACTCGGACAGCGCCTGGCCGTCATCGGTCTCGAGTAGAGCGAAGCCGCCGCCCAGGTCGACGGCCGTCCAGCGGCCCACAAGCTCGATGCCCGGCGGCAGGCACTCCTCACATCCAAGACTCGGTCGCTCATCAAAGAGAACAATCCCGAGCGGGCGACATAGCCACATCATCCCACCGGGCAGTTGGATAAAAGAGGGACAGCCAAATGCCGAATTTGGGGTGCCCCGGAGGCGACGTCATACAAGGAGATGATGATGCACACGCTCTCTCCCCCGGGACGAGGTGTCCCCAAAACGGTTGCAGCGGGATGCGGGCGATCGGCAGCTCAGTACCGCTGCAGCAGGTCCATCATCTGGCGATCGAGCTTATGGCCGTGGAAGTCTTCGTAGGACACATCTGCCCGGCCGCTATCCATCACACCGATCGAGCCGCGGAAGTTCCACAGGGCCCAGCCGAGCCCGGCCTGTTGCCAGTTCTTCAGGCAGTCCTCCATCCAGCGGAGGGTCACGTCGTGCGGCGTCTGGTTGTGCGCGCCCCATTCGCCCACCATCACGCCCACGCCGGCCTCTCTGAGCTGGACCCAGGGCGCGACGTACTTGTCCCAGAGCCATTGGCGGTCGATGGCGGTTTCACTCTGGAACGCACCCGTCGGATTCGCGGGATCGAACTGCAGGTTGCGGTTGGGTTCGCCCCAGCGGGGGTTCACCCGCAGGGAGAAGCGCCGGCCGTCCGCCAGTTGCAGACCAAGTTCGGTGATCGTCATCCAGTCGCCGACCGTGTTGTCCAGGCGGATTTGCCGTTGACACGCCGGGATGAGGATGGCGAACTCCTGGTCGTAGATGTTCTGGTACACGCCCCATTGTGGGACGTACACGACCTGTTTCCAGGGACCTTCCCCCGGCCCGGGCTTGAAGTCCTGCGTCCAGACGACGCCCTTGCGATCCAGCGCGACCTCCAGCCGGCTGGAATGTGACACCGTGCCCACGCGCACGAAGAACGTGAACGGCTCCGGCACGTTCGCCAGGAGGATCACCGGCGACTGCATGTCTTTCTTGGTCGGTCCATACAGGTACCCGCTACATCCCAAAGGCTCCGGCCACGTCGGCACCGCCCACTGATCCGAGCCGCTGACCCAACTGGCCTTGTAGTGGGTCAGTGTGAACGGTTGATACCCGCGCGTCGCCTGGGCGACGCCGAGCCCAATCAGGTCCCAGCCGGGCGTCACGGCGTAATCCAACCCATCGGCGATGATCAGGCGACCGGGGTCTTCATCGTGGATGGCCTTGACCAGCAGACCGACCACCTTGGCATGCGTGGCGGCATCCACCCCGGCCGGCTCATTGAGCAGGTTGAAACTCAGCCGGCTGTTGGGAATGCCCTTGTACCGTGCGGCAAAGCGTGCCCAGTGCAGCGCGCAGACCTTCTGTGTGACGGTGTCCGTCCACAGGCTCGTCGCCTCCGGCGGATTGGCCACGGTATATCCCGGCGCTCGGTGGAAGTTGAGGCACACGTGAATGCCATACCGCCGCCCGTACTCGACCGCCTGATCCACCCACTGGAGAGCGGTCTCGTTGAACTGGGTCCAGTTCCCGTCCTTGATCCAGGTGCGGTAATCCATGGGCAACCGCACGAAGTTGAATCCCAGTTCCGAGATGAGCCGGAAATCCTCCTCCTTGAACGGTCCGGTGTTGCTGCCCTTGTAGAACATCTCCAGCAAATTGAACCCGCGCCACCGCGGCAGTCGCTGGGCCGTAGGCTCCGCCTGCGCCAGAGCCACGCTCTGAACCATCCCCCAAACCAGCACTGCGATTCCAATCCGTCTCATCGCTATCCTCCGGCGAAGCCCAAGAGACAATCTACTCCGGCTGCATCACGTGTCCGCTACTGCCAGTCAGTTCGTAGCGGTCGGCCATCTCTACCACAACCGTGGTACCGAGTACTTGTCGAACATTGGATCCAGGCTCACGAGCGACAAACCTTCCGCCATGCATTGCGCCACAAGAAGGCGGTCAAACGGGTCGCGGTGGTGGAAGGGCAGGGATACAACCTTGGCAATGTGTGATACGCGGAGCGGGAGCAGACCGAACCCGTTCAACTCCATTTGCCGCGGGATCAGTTCCTCAAAGGGTTGCGCCAGGGCGAGCGTGTCGAGCAGCAGGTTCATTCGGTGTAGTCCCGGAAATCGTCGAGCGGCGCGTCGAAGTCTTCGGACATCTTCACCAGGCTTTTGGCGCTGCCAAACGTGGGCGTGGCGACAGGGCGGGTGACGGGTACCAGTTCGGCCACCGGAACCTGGTTCCTTGTGATCACGACGCGTTCGCCAAGCACGACATCATCAATGAGCCGCGCGAGTTCCTGCTGCGCCTGTTCTATAGCCACAGTCGTCATCGGTTTGCCTCAACGAGATCCTGAGATCCTGGACGTCATTCTAAGGCTCTTTGCCCGTACCCGTCAAGGGCGGTTCGGCCTCCGCGGCAACCCGCAACCCTACTCCTCCGGCTCGGGCGATGCGGCGGTGCGGTCTTTGGTGATCTCGGCGAGCAGGGTGGTGGCGTAGCAGCCGGCGTCGAGCTCGAAGCGGAATTCCAGGTAGGGGCCGAGGTCGTCGGTGCCCGAAGTCACGCTGGCGTTACGCGGCTGAAAGCGCAGGGGACGGCGGCCACCCCGGGCGCCCAGGTGCTTCATCTGGCGGAAGTCCTGATCGTTGAGGTTCTCACCGTCGAGGATGGGGTTTTCGGTCTCGCCGGCGGGGCCGGTCAGCTTGGTGGTCCGGCCGCCAAGCAGGGGGCCGGTCGGACTGATCTCAAGCCGGTCGCAGCGCGGCTGCTCGACTTCGGGCTGTTCCACGCGAAAGCACGCGCCGTTGACATGCAGGTAGGCCATGTCGCCGAGCAGGAGCTTGTCGATATTGGGCATCCGGGCAGCGAGGACCCGGTTGAACAGGTACGACTGGTAGGCGGAGATGAACAGACCCTTGAGGTGCTTGTCGATGGTGTAATAGACCCGCTTCTTGTTGCCCCGGGCTCCGGCCAGAATCCGCAGGGAGCGGCGCTGATCGAAGAACTGTCCCGGCCAGAGCTTGGCCGCTTCCTCGTAGCGACCCTGCTCATACAAGTTACGGGCCTGGAAGACGGGCGGGGAGTCCAACTGCTCGTTCGGGTGGCCCAGCAGCAGGTCCGCGAAGGCATCCACGTCATTTTGGGCCACGGCTTTGCCGAGCAGGTGATTATCCTGGTGGTTGCCGAACCGTTGTGCGCCGAAGTAGTTGGGCACGCCGCGACGGCTGAGGATGGACAGCACCTCCTGGGCAGTCTCGGCCGCTTGCGGCAACGGTAGGGCGAGCTTGCGCAGCCGGACGACAAAGCGATTGCCCGCCAGGTGGCCGGGCTTGAGCTTGTTCGTGTGGCGGGTGGTTTGCAGGACGCGAACCTCCCGGAGCGCCACCTGCTGGACCTGTTCCGGCGCCACGTGCTCGATCGAGATCCACTGCCGGGCTACCGCCTGGGCGTCTTTCAATCCCGCCAGACCGATTTCCCGCCGGGGCACGTTCAGGACCTTGGCGAGGCGATCGAGGGCTTCCCGCGTGCCGATCCCTTTCTTCTCGATCTGGATGTAGACGTGGGTGCCGGAGCCGCTCGGCTGGTACAGCGGCAGCTCTTCGACGAAGAAGTCCTCCGGCCGGGCTTTGACCACACCGCCCACGCCGGACCGATCCATAGTAAGAAAAGGTAGTATATTCTGCATCATACCTGTTATAAGTACAGCGGCCTTCAGGAGTTTGCAAGGAAACACGCGTGTTTGGGTTCAAGGACAGACGACGCAAGAAGATCGCGAGCCGGCCGTTTCCGGCCGCCTGGCTGATGCTGCTCAAGCAGAATGTTCCTCTCTACCGGCGCTTGACCGCGGCCGATCAGGAGGAATTGAAACGCCACATCCTCATTTTCCTGGCCGAGAAACGGTTTGAAGGTTGCGGCGGGCTGCGCATGACCGACCAGATCCGGGTCACCATCGCCGCGCATGCCTGCATCCTCCTGCTGCACCGCCAGACCGACTACTATCCCGGCCTCAAGTCCATCCTCGTCTATCCCCGGGCCTACGTTGCCGCCAAGACCCACCACGTGGGCGACGGCATGGTCCTCGAAACGGAAGATGTCCGGCTGGGGGAATCCTGGCACCGCGGCTCCGTGGTCCTGTCCTGGGACGATGTGCGGCGCAGCGCCGCGGACATCCACGACGGCCAAAACGTCGTCTTCCACGAATTCGCCCACCAGCTCGACAGTTCCGGCGGTCGGGGTGACAGCACGCCCGTGCTGCGGGACCGGTCCAGCTTCATCGCCTGGGCCCGCTCCCTGGGCGAGGAGTTCGAGGACTTCCAGCGCGAAATCGAGGACGGTG
>JALORE010000481.1 GCA_025459125.1 Planctomycetota bacterium
CCGGTGCGGTCTGGAAGTGGGTCTCGGCATTCAAGTGGAACGCTGCGAGTTGATAGTCGGCGGGATCGATCGAGAGCTTCACCTGGGGTTCCTGCTCTCGCATGGCTTTCAGCGCCGCCGTCACGTGGGCGCGGCTTACCGACCAGGAGAAATGCCGCCAACCGCGCCAGGGGGCGGTCTGGTACGATGCGGAACCGGGCGCCAGTTCGAGCCACGAGGCCCCGGACACCAGACGATCTCTGATCATCCAACTATGCGAGGGAGCATCGTACGCGATATTCTGTAGGGGTTTGGTGTGGTCCCCTTGGCTGCGCTTGGAGAACAGCATCGGGCCCCAGGAAATCTTCAGTTTGGTCTTGGGATCCACGAGCGTCAGGAGCGGGTTGGCGTAGGCCAGGCTTCCTTTCTTCTCCGCACACACGGCGGTGGGAATCTGTAGGTCGAGCGAGACCTGGAGGCGACTGTCAAGGGCGCGCCAGGGATGGATGATCTCCTCCGAGCCGAACATGTAGGAGGGTGTTACCATCTGCTTGTAACCATCAGACCCCGGCAGGGGATTCCCCTTCGCGTCGCCCCCCTTTCCAGACAGGTCGGCGGAGTTGAGATAGGCGCCGACCGTGCCGCCGTACATCTGGCACACGGTGCTGCCGGCCGCGTTTCGCATGCCGCGTTGCGCCATCCTGCGGGTGTGCTCGTCCGGGATGGAAAGCCCCGTCTTTTCGCCGGGATCCCAGTCAACCGGTACGAACTTGCCATCGCGGGTGAAGGGACTCTTCTGCCAACTGATCATGAACCACTCGCTCAGGGGTCGCCTCTCGATCACGTAGACGCGGTCCCCGATGTCCGAAACATCCGGCTGGGAAAAGACCACGAGTCTCTCCTCGCCACATGCAACGCTGACGAACAACGCGAAGAGCACGGCAGCCGTGACGGTTGCACAGCCTCGCGTAAACATGCCGGACCTCCTGACTTCCATCATCTCCCTTTCAGTTTCACTGTACAGCGTTGGACATTGAACTGATAAGGGCCGTTGGGGATGCACGAGTAGAGGAGGTAGAAGGTTGTTCCATCGTCGCTGATCCACTTGGAGGGAATGTTGGGCGCGAACCGGTTTTCGGGTGCGCCCCAATCCGCGAGGTAATCCACCACCGACCAGGGTCCCCACGGAGTGGGCGCGTCGAAGATCCCCAAGTGTGCCCGGCGGTTCGGGTTGTCCGTGGCCCACCACCCCCACTTCCCATACGGACTGCTCATGACCAGCAAATAGCGCTTCAACCCGGGATTGTAAACGAGGTTCGGCCGGAAACATCCGCTGGGATCGGTGAACACCGGCTTCCGTGATTCGAAGCGGCCCCAGCGCGGCACGCCCGGACTCGCGAACCCGGCAAAAAACTCGTGCGCCGCCTGGTCGCGGATCGAGGCAACCAGCACCCGTCCCAAGACCAGGTGGGGATAATCCGCGTAGGCGCTGGGTCCGTCCGGGGATACGTAATACGCGTACTTGTCAGGGGCGGCCTGATTGTTCCTGCCCGCATTCATCCAGACCGGATATCCAAGTTCCGGCCAATTCCAGTCCACCCACTCCCACGTTCGGCCGCGGTCTGTGGAAACCATCATCCCTGCCCCCGTTCCCACGGTGGTTCCAGGCAGGTTCATATTCCTGACCCAGGCATAAAGCACTCCGTCCACCATCAGCAAACCGCTCACTTTGCGTGTGTGCTGCCCTTTGGGACGGGGGATGGTTCCCGTGGGCGAGTCGAGGTCGCGGCCGCTGATCTGCGGGGGATGACCTTCGATGATGACCGGGGCGCAACTGACTCGGTTCTTCCGGTCTGACTCGGTTCTTCCGGTCGAATCCCCTGCCATCGGTAAAGAAAGAATAGAGCCGGTCGTCATCCCCCCAGGTGTTGGCCCAGTTGTCCCCATCCCCGATGGAGAAGCGGCACGCGTCAACCGTGAGGCTCTCGATGAAATCACTCGGAGGATAGGGCGGAATCAAGGCGCTTGGCCGGTCTTCGGCAGTCATCCGCGTGGCACCCCGGTCCGCGGCCGGCGCCGCAGCAGCGGGTTGGGATCCCTTCTTCTGCTGTGCGTGGACACCTGTTGGAAATGCGAGCGCCAGCAAGACAACCATCGGCATCAAGAGATCACGGAGAATTCGATTCATGGGAGACATTTGGGGAGTCCTTAACTACGGGAGACGTCTCGGAGCAACAGAACGACCGGTTCGCCGGGCGGCGCGGTGAAACCGCGCCGGGCACCGCCGGCAACTGTTTCCGCAGTAGATCTCTTACCAGTGAGGGGATGGAGCCATTCGACGCTCAGCAAGCCGTCTGTCACGGTCAGGTCCACGTCGAAAGAACCGCCCTCCGGGGCGAAGACTATATACGAGACGCCCGGTTCGGCCAGACAGTAGCCGGTCGAGGACAGTTCCTTGCTCGGCGTGGAGCGGGCGAGGTTGATCCGCCGCGACAAGGCCAGCGCCTGTCCCATCGCGCGGCGTGGGCCGTCGTCCTGAGGGCGCACTTTGCCGAGCACCCCGCCGTCGTAGGTGTCCATGAAAATCGGGTTGAGGCCGCGGGTGAAAGTCTTCCACACCCAGACCGCATCGCCGCCGACGCCCCACAGATGGTCGGTGTCGGAAAGGACTACCTTCGCGCCGTTGAGGTCGGGCGGGTCGTCACGAAAGCCGCCTTCGGAGCTGGGTGAGATCCAGTCTGCAGGGCTTTCCAACAAGGTCTGGTTCTTGCCTCGCCGGTTCTGGTACGTCATACCGATCGGGTGTTGCTTCGGCAGCGATGACTCAATCCGCTTGACGTATCGAATCACGTGGTATTGCCACTCGGTCGAACTGGGGTGAGTTTCGTTCGATACTTCGAAAAGAAGGTTATCGAACTCGTTCAAGCCGGTGACCAGCCAACGCAGATAAGCCTCTTGGATCCTCGTCACTCGCTTCTTGGCCAGTTGGTGGATCTCGATTCCCTTGCCATCACCGTTCTTGTCACCATCCACACCATTGATGTTGTTGGCGGGGTTCATGGGATGATTGGGCCAGGCGTCGCCTTGAAATTGCACGCCGTAGCCTTCGAACAGCATCACGGAGACGTAGATGCCCGCCTCGTGCGCCTTGGCGAGCCGTTGGCGAATGCGATTGAGGTAATCGGAGTTGCATTTTTCCAGGTCGAACTTCGGTTTCCCGTCCAGGGCTAGGCCGGGTCCCGTGCGCGGCCACGGATGCGGTGCGACGGTATGGGCTCCGTTACGCCACTCGGGGTTCTTCATCCGCGTATTGTCCCACTTCGTCGGCTCCCAAGTCCAACCTCGCGTGAAGTTGTGCCCGTATTCCTTGAGCCACTTCAGATAGGCGTCGAAATCAAAGGCCGGGGGCGGATCGCTTGGCCCGATGTCCACGAGGTTAGGCCAGGTGTGAGAGCCGGTCAGCAGGATGGCCTTGCCGGAACTGTCAGCAAAGTAACGTGGATTCTCGGGATGAACGCGGAGGGGCCCATGCGTCTGTACAAGCAGCAACGGACCGCTCAAGCACAGCGTTAGGTCTTCCGGAAGACACTTCACCGAGAGCATATCATTCCGCCAAATCCCGCCGTTTGGATTGGGCAGGACTTCAGAGGGCAGGCCGGGCCGGTAGGACCCCAGGGGAGTGTTTTCACGGCCGTAGCAGCAAAGGGTCGCGGCCATTGCGTCGGTGGCATCGTCATGCGACTCACTGGTCCCGCAGGCGATGATCCGGCATTCGCCGGCCGCAGCGAGTTCGAGGAGCATACAGAGGGCCTTCGGACCATCTGTATCGCCTTCGTAGTCGTGTTCGAAGATGACATAGGGCACCTCACCGGGGGAGCAGGCTGTCAGCCAGATCATGGACCGCAACGCCAGCAAGGCGGTGAGAAGCAGCAGAGATTTCATCGCTTGTCCACTCTCTCCATTCCTAGATGGCGAGGCCATCTCCTTTGCCCGAAGTCTTTCTCTTCACGCCGGCGGCTCGCCTGATGGCCTCCAGGTCCGCACGCAAGTGTTTCTGGAACAGGGTGATATCTGCGCTGTGGATGAGCAGGTTGGCGCCAAGCTGAAGGAAATGCACCTGTTGTTCCACCGTGCCCCAGAAGTGAATTCCCGCGCCGACTCCCGCCGAGCGCGCCTTGCGAAAGATGGTTTCGCACGCGGCCAGGAAATCCGGGTGGTCGTATCGCTCCGGCAGGCCAAGACTGCACGAAAGATCGTGCGGTCCGACGAGCACGGCATCGAGACCGGGCACGGCGAGAATGGCATCGAGCGCGTCCAATGCGGGACGGCTCTCGATGTTCACAAGGAGCAGGCGATCCTTCGCACCTTCCTGCAGGTAGGAATCCAGCTCCCGCTCGACTGCGGCGCCATCCAATATCTGTTGTAGTCGCTGCCCCTTGATGGGTCTCAATTTCACGGCACCTCGAAGGGCCCGCACCTGCTCTGCCGTTTCGACATAAGGAGCGATAACGCCCGCTGCGCCTCCATCGAGCACCATCGTAGCGGCGTACGGGTCGGGCGACGGAATCCGCACTAGAGGCGGCAAACCCATCGCTGCGTACGCCTGGCACATCCAACTCAACTGGGCGCGGTCCAGCGCGATGTGTTCCGTGTCGATAAAGACGAAATCCAGCCCGCCGTTGCGGACGACATCGGGCCAGCGCGGCGAGGGCGAGACGATGAGCGTGCCGAAGACCGTATCCCCGGCGTGCAGGCGTTGACGTAACTCAATCGAAGTCATGGCGTGATCCTGAATTTACCGAAATGGATGTGTGTGCGCGGGGTATCGGACGTGCCGCTGTCCCACACAGCCCGGAACTCACCGGGCGATACCTCGACGAGCGTAGGGTAGGAATTCTTGATGCCGGCATGGAAGAAGGTCTTCTCCGCGCTCCAGATCCCCCCGGGCGGTTTGGTCTTGTACCGCAGGGCCATGCGTCCACCC
>JALORE010000482.1 GCA_025459125.1 Planctomycetota bacterium
CCGGCGAGGCACAGGACGAACTCATGCCCGGTGTGCAGCATCGCATCCGCGCCGCTGTCACCGCCCGGGTCGAGCGTGAGCACGAAAGGCTGCACGCGCCCGGCAAAGTCCTCGCCACCGAGGCCCTCCCAGCGCCCGGCGGGAAGGGGCAGGCGCGAGCGGTCCTCGGCTCTGCGGTAGACGATCTGCTCCCGGCGCGGCTCGGCGCCAAAGACGGCGGTAATCGGAACGCCGAGAGCATCGACCAGACGGTAGAGGGTGCTGACCGATGGGGACGACAGCCCCCGCTCAATCTGGCTGAGAGCGTTGACCGAAATCCCCGATCGGCGCGCAAGCTCACGGAGCGAGATGCGGCGCTCCTCCCGCAGGCCGCGTAGCGTTTCCGCCAAGTCCCCAGGGACACCTGACCGGGATCCCTTCGAAGATGTGCTTTCCATAAGTGCGTTCTCCTGCCCGCCGCGTGCTTTGCGCTCTGCGGCAGTCTGTGGGACGAAGAACAACTGAAAGTGACATCTGTCACTGTCTGTGGGACACGGCAGAAGGTAGTCTATCACGTGCCGTGATTATTCGCATGAACGCATATTGCAACTTGAGGTGCCAATGGACGCCAGTCAGCTGAGCCAGGAGATCACCCAATTGCACGCCGACATCTGCTCCGCCCTGGCCGATCCCTCCCGCATCCTGCTTCTTTATGCTCTCTCCGAAAAGGCGCACACGGTCAACGAACTCTCGACCGCTCTCAGTCTCTCACAGCCGGCCACGTCCCGCCACCTCAAGGTCCTGCGCGAGCGGGGGCTGGTGCGGGCCACCCGCCAGGCGCAGAGCATCGAATACACCCTGCTCGATCTGCGCATCATCGAAGCCCTGGACACGCTGCGCCTGGTCCTGCGCGACAGCCTTGCCCGGCGAGCCCAGCTCGTCGCCGAGTAGCCACCTCACCTCTGGAGCCGTCATGAAGAAGCGCGTCCCTGTCTGGTTGATCGGGCTGCTGATCACGCTGGGAGTGATCGCCGTACCCGTGGCGATCTTCTGGCCGCAGGCACCGCCGGTGCGGGACAACCCGCAGGCGGCCCTGGAGCCGACACCTATTCACGTGTCGCACGCCGATATCGTGCAAGGTCCTCTCGATACTCCACAGCAGGTCACCCGCACCTGCCTCACCTGCCATCCCGAGGCCGGCTCACAGTTGATGGCCACCACGCACTGGACCTGGGAGTCAGAGCCCTTCGAGGTCGCCTGGCGTGACGAGCCGGTGACGATCGGCAAGGCCAACCAGATCAACAACTTCTGCATCGGGGCTCAGGGAAATCAGAAGCAGTGCATGTCCTGCCATGCCGGCTACGGCTGGGAGGAGGGGGCTTCCTATGACTTCTCGGTCCAGGAGAACGTCGACTGCCTGATCTGCCATGCCGATCTCAGCACTTACGGCAAGGGCGAGTATGGCAACCCGGCGGAAGGCGTCGACCTGCTGGCCGCCGCCCGCTCCGTCCGCGCCCCGCAGCGCGAGAACTGCGGCTACTGCCATTTCGACGGCGGCGGGGGCAACGGCGTCAAGCACGGCGACCTCGACCAGAGCCTGATCTTCCCGTCGGAGTCCCTCGACGTCCACATGGGCCAGCTCGACTTGCAGTGCACCGCCTGCCACACGACCCAGGACCATCAGATCCTGGGCCGGCTGGTGCCCGACAACGTGACGATCGATCCGGCCGAGCAAGTCACCTGCACGCAGTGCCACGACGAGCAGCTCCACGACGACGAGCGCATCTCGGCCCACGTCGACGCCGTCGCCTGCCAGACCTGCCACATCCCATCGATGGCCGTCAAGGACCCCACCAAGACCTACTGGGACTGGTCGACCGCCGGGCAGGACCTGCCCGAGGACCACTACACCTACCTGAAGATCAAGGGATCGTTCGTCTACCAGACGGACTTCAAGCCGACCTACACCTGGTTCAACGGCAACCTGTCGTACCGCTACTTGCTGGGGGATCCGGTCGACCCGACCAGGCCGACCTTCATCAACCGGCCGGCCGGAAGCATCGACGACCCCACGGCGCGCATCTTCCCCTTCAAGGTCCATATCGCCAACCAGCCCTATGACACGATCAACGACTACCTGCTTCAGCCCATCACGGCGGGCGAGAACGGGTACTGGACCAACTTCGATTGGGACCTGGCCTTCCGGCTGGCCGAGCCCATCACCGGCGTGAAGTACTCCGGCAGCTACGGCTTCGCCGAAACCTGGATGTACTGGCCGACGACTCACATGGTCCAGCCGAAAGAGAGCGCCCTGCAGTGCACCGACTGCCATGCCGAAGACGGCCGCCTGGATTGGGAAGCGCTGGGCTATCCAGGCGATCCCGTGGAATGGGGCGGGAGGTTCGATCAATGAGGCCCAGGATTTACGCACTCTCCGGCATGACCCTGGCCATCGTTCTGCTGGCTGTCGCCGGGGCGGCTTTCGCCGCCGCGCTCCGCGGCCCCGCCGCCGAACCGTCGCCCATCCATCCCCACTTCGCCTTGCTGGATGAAGCCGGGGTCAACGTGCTCGACTCCGGTGCGCCCGTCTCGACGATGGAGACCTGCGGCCAGTGTCACGACACGGAGTACATTGCCTCCCACGCCTTCCACGCCGATCTGGGCGCGCAAGCACTCGGGGCCGACGGCCTCGCCCGTGCCTGGGACCTCTCCAACGGGCCGTTCGGCGAATGGAATCCGCTCACCTATGACCGACTTTCGCGCCCGGACGAATCCCGGCCCGATCTCGGCACGGCCGGTTGGATCCTCGCCAATGCCGAACGCTTCGTTGGAGGCGGACCGGGCGTCGACCAGCCCGCCGGGGTCATCACGCCCGAGGCCTGGGATTGGGCCAGGTCGGGCGACCTCGAGATGGACTGCTTCCTGTGTCACCTGCCGGAACCCAACAACGCCGCCCGTATCGCTTCGATCCGCGACGGCGACTTCCGCGGCGCGGCGACCGCCACGCTGATCGGCACCGGCATCGTCGAGGCGTCCGGGTCGGGCATCCGTTGGAATCCCGAGGCCTTCAATGCGGAAGGCGAATTGGCGCAGGTGCCCATCCAGGATCCCACCAACGCCAACTGCGCCCAGTGCCACGGCCTGGTCCACACCTCGGATGAACCCCTGGCCCTGGCCGGCTGCTCACTCGACAACTGGCAGACGGCCACAACCGGCCAGGT
>JALORE010000235.1 GCA_025459125.1 Planctomycetota bacterium
CAGTTGCGCCTGTACTGGAACGGCGGCCAGCCTGATTTCCGGGGCACGACCAACCTGAGAGACGACACGTGGCACCACGTCGCCTTCGTGCGGGACAAGGCGGCGAACGCTCTTTCCCTGTACCTCGATGGCCGGTTGGAAGCTTCGACTCCGACGGCAGGAACGGATATCACCCTCGGTACGCTGCACAAGATCGGCGGCGACAACCGCGCCTCCGGTATGCCGTACTTCCACGGGCTCATGGATGACCTCCAGATCTACACCCGGGCCCTGTCGAAAGAGGGAATTGCCGCGGTCATGAGAGGCGTCGTCGATTACCGCATGTCATCGGCGCCGCAGCCGGCGGATCAGGCGGTCGATGTGTGGCGGGATGTCGTCTTGAGTTGGAGCCCGGGGCGGTACGCCGCAACGCATGATGTGTACCTGGGGACAGACCCGATGGCGGTGGGCGACGCCAACCGCGTCACTTCGCTGGGGGTGCTGGTCAGTCAGGGCCAGGCGGACCCGACCGGCCATCCCGGCCGGCTGGCCTTCGGACAGACCTACTACTGGCGCGTGGACGAGGTCAACGCGGCGCCCGGTGCCGCGATTTTCCGCGGTAGTGTCTGGAGTTTCACGGTCGAGCCGGTCGCGTATACACTGCCGCGCGGCTCGATCCAGGCCGTCGCTTCCAGTTCCAGCAGTGCGGAGGAAGGGCCGGTGCGAACGATCGACGGCTCGGGGCTGGATAGCGCGGACCTGCACTCGGCGCGTAAAGGAGACATGTGGCTGAGCAGTCCTGTCCCCGCCGGCACATCAGCCTGGATCCGTTACGAATTCGACAAGGTGTATGCGCTGCACCAGATGCTGGTCTGGAACCACAACAGCGAGCTCGAGCCGCTCGTCGGTCTCGGGATCAAGCAGGCGCTCATCGAGTACTCGACCGACGGCGCGGCGTGGAAGACTCTGGGAACCTCCCACGAGTTTGCCCGGGCGGCCGGTCAGACCGGTTCCGCGGTGAATGCCACGGTCGATTTTGCGGGCGCAGCGGCTCGCCATGTCCGGATCACGGCGGTCAGCAACTGGGGTGGCGTCCTCCCGCAGTACGGCCTGAGCGAGGTGCGCTTCCTGTATCTTCCGATGTTGGCACGCACGCCGAGTCCCGTGTCCGGTGCCGCGGGGGTGGCGCCCCAACAGATCCTGAGCTGGCGGCCGGGGCGGCAAGCTGCCCGGCACGATCTGTATCTCAGCACGGATCAGCAGAAGGTGATTGCAGAGACCGCTCCCGTCCGTGCCGTATCCGCCCCCGGTTTCGATACCGGGGCACTGCGTCTGGGCCAGACCTACTATTGGAAGGTCAACGAGGTCAATGACGCGGCGCCAACGCGCGTCTGGCCGGGCGATCTCTGGAGTCTCTCGACGCAAGAGTACCTGGTGGTGGATGATTTCGAGGCCTACACCAACGACGAAGGCAGTCGGATCTATGAGACCTGGATTGATGGCTGGGAAAACAAGACCGGCGCCCAAGTCGGCTACCTGGAGGCCCCCTTTGCCGAGCGGACCATTGTCCACGAAGGCCGCCAGTCCCTGCCGTTGACCTACACCAACGCCAATGCGCCCTTCTATTCCGAGACGGAGCGTACCTTCGATGTGCCCCAGGATTGGACCCTCTATGGAATATCGACTCTGACCATCCACTTTCGCGGTGCGACCGGCAACCAGGGGAAGCTCTACCTCAAGATCGACACCACCAAGGTGTCGTACCCTGGCGATGCCGCCGACATCGCCAAAGTGATCTGGCAGCCGTGGAACGTCGATCTGTCGACGTTGGGCGGCAACCTCAAGAGCGTCCGGAGTCTGAAAATCGGCATCGAGGGGGCCAATGCGACCGGTGTCCTCTACCTTGACGATATCCGCCTGTATCCCAAAGCGCCGGCCGTCCTCGTACCCCTGGAACCAGATCCGAAGAATCTGCAGGCCTGGTGGACCTTGAACGAGGTGTCCGGTACGGTGGCCCGCGACGAGAGCGGTCACGGCCAGGACGGGACGATCGCGGGCAACCCCCAGTGGGGGACCCGGCACGCTGGGCGGCGCCCTGGGGTTCGATGGCGACGGCGATCGGATTACGCTGAAGTCACCGCTACCCGTCGGCTCTTCCTCCGTCAGCGTGGCCGCGTGGGTCAAGATCCCCCGCACCGGCGCCGGCGGCCTGACCGCCACCGAGAGGGTAGGGGTCCTGCTGGGCAACTATCCGGACAACCCGAACGCCAACTGGGAGTTTGGTGCCGCGGGCCAGATGCGTCTGTACTGGAACGGCGGCCAGATCAGCACGTATGGCAAGACCGACTTGCGCGACGACACGTGGCACCACGTCGCCTGGGTACGGGACAAGGAGGCGAATGCCAGTTACATGTACATCGATGGACAGCAGGAGGTTGCCATCCCAACCGCCGGGACGGACGTCACCTTCGGTACCCCTCACACGATCGGCGGCGACAACCGGGCGACGGGCGTACCGTACTTCCATGGGGCCGTGGATGACTTGCGTGTCTACGGCGTGGCATTGTCTGCCGCCGAAATCGCCTGGCTGGCCGGCCTGAGTCCATCGAGTCCTGCCCCATTGTGATACGACGATAGCGATGAGCAGGCCACGCGCGCCCCGGCTTGCGGGAATCGTGATGGAAACGCACAGGGGATGCCCGCGCAGGCGTCCTGCCTGTTGGTGGTGGTGAAGGAGATGTGTTGTGCTCAAGAGAAGCGCGGACGAGAACGCCCCTGAGAAACGCGTGCCGGAGGTCCGATCTGCGGGAACGGCTCCCTCGTGCGCCGTCTTGCTCTGGTTGTTGTGCCTGGTGGTCCTTCCCAAATCGGCGGCTTGGAGCCAGGGCGCGGTGGTCCGCCAGGAGGCTCCCTTTCCGGCGATCGTCGGTGAGCCGGCGACACGAGGGGGCAGGCTTTCCTACGAAGTGCTGCGGGGTGATTTCCACCTGCACACTCCCCATTCCGATGGCGCCGTGTCACCGACGGATCGGGTCATCGAGGCCTGGGAATATGGGTACGACGTCATCGCCATTACCGACCACGGCAGTTTTCGGGCGTACGAGGAAGCCCTGCCCATGGCCAAGGCCCTGGACCTGATCCTGCTGCGGGGCATGGAGACGGGACTCAGCGGGAAGGAACATCTGGTGACACTCGGCTTTTCGGCGAACTATCGGCCGCGCGACCCCCACCGCTGGGCCGAGATCCCGGGACAAACGCAGGTCTTCTACCAGGACGAGTTGCGGTCCATCGCGGCGGCAGGGGGCTATGTGCTCTACGCTCATCCCCATGTCGGCCTGCGAGAGCCGGTGCTCTGGGCGATCGGCCAGGGGCTGTTACAGGGGATTGAGGTCAAGAATGACGTGGTCGGCTCCGGCTGGAACACGGTGGAGAGTCACGGTACCTGGTGGTATCCCTTCGCGTTCGACTGGGCGGTCGAGCATGACCTGGCGCTCTTTGCGGACTCCGACGCGCACGGCACCCGTGGGGGAACGGAGCAGGCAGTCACTCTGGTCGTTGCGAGAGAGCGGTCGCCTCAGGGGGTGATGGAAGCCTTGCATGCCGGTCGGACCGTAGCCTGTTTCAACGGCATGCTCTGTTCTCATGAGTGGGTGCTGCGGCTGCTGATGACGAGCTTGGTGGACGTCCGCCTCACGGAAACCGCGGAGGGAAAAGCATTCCTGCATCTGCAGAACCGCGGGCCCCTCGGACTGACCGCCCAAATCGCCGGCATGCCCATCGAGCCGCTCACGCTCGGCGCGTATCAAAAAATGCTGGTTGGCCTGAGACGCAAGCCCGAGATGGCGACGGTGACGTGGAAGAACCTCTACCTGCGCCCCACGGAGAACCTGACCACAGTCCACGCGCTGACCGAAACGGGTCGATCAGACCAAGACAACCGGTAACGTAACGGGGCAGCAGATTGTGTTTGCGCCGCCCGGCGTGCCGTCATTCGACCGCAAACTCCTTCTTGCGGGTGTTCATCTGGGCCTTGAGGCGGGCCACGATGGAGGAGTGCATCTGGGAAACGCGAGACTCGGAGAGGTCCAGCGTCGCCCCGATTTCTTTCATGGTCATCTCTTCGTAGTAATATAGGACGATAATGAGGCGTTCCGCGCGGGTCAGACCCTTGGTCAACAGGTTCTTGAGGTCGCGTTTCTGGGCTTCGAGCAGGGGGTCTTCGCTGCGGTGGTCTTTGATGACGTCGATTTCGTAGACGTCCTTCTCGCCGTCGGTGTCGCCGCACTTGTTGTTCAGGGAAACGAGACTGGCAGCATTGGCATCGCGTTGCAGACGGCCGAATTCCTCCATGTCCATGTTGAGTTCTTCGGCCAGCTCTTTTTCATCGGGTTTTCGGCCGAGGTGCATCTCCAGGGCGTGCGTGGCCTTGGCCAACTGATGCGCCCGGGCCCGGACGAGACGGGGCACCCAGTCCATGCTCCGCAACTCATCGAGGATCGAGCCCTTGATCCGCGGGGCACAATATGTTTCGA
Organism: Planctomycetota bacterium; assembly: GCA_025459125.1. Classification (GTDB taxonomy): domain Bacteria; phylum Planctomycetota; class Phycisphaerae; order Sedimentisphaerales; family Anaerobacaceae; genus PLanc-01. The sequence goes on from JALORE010000235.1 coordinate 4,512, forward strand.
ACTTCACCCCCCGGGCGGGATCGTAAGCGTCAATGGCGTCCATCAGGCCGAACGTACCGGCGCTGATCAGATCGTCCAATTCGACCTTGTCGGGTAGCTTGGTGTGGAGTCGCTCCGCGGTATAGCGGACGAGGTCCCGATAATGTTCCATCAGGAGATTGCGATGCTGGCTGCTGCGGGTTTTGTGGAACTGATCCCACGTCTGCTCGATGTTGATTTTCTCGTCCGTCTTTGCTGCTGGTGCCTTCACAGGTCGTCTCCATTACGCCTTGACACTACTGTATCCCATTATCGGCCAGTCGGCGGCCGGCTTTAGTTCAACCATCGGATTACTCTCCGGAAAAAGCTGTCGTCGGGGCCGACCGGGCGCCGCGTGCCGCCCAGGCGGGTGGCCACCGCAGCCAGCGACTCACTGATCTGGGATTTCGGGTAGGCCAGGACCACGGGAGTGCGCGAACGCACCGCGGCACAGAGCCGCTCGTCCTTGAGCAGCGTCCCCGCATAGTACACGGTCGTTTGCAGAAAACGCTGGGCGACGTCCGCCATGCGCTGGTAGGTCTGCTTGCCCTCCGCGAGACTGCAGGCCATGTTCACGACGAGATTGATGGGACCAGCGTAGCCCTTGCGCGCCAGAACCTTGATCATGCCGTACGAGTCAGCCATGGCTGTGGCCTCCGGGGTGGTAACGACCAGCACCCCGTCTGCGGCCAGACAAAAGCCTATCACGGAGCGGGAGATTCCCGCCGCAGTGTCGATGAGGATCGTATCGGTTTCCCGTTGCAGCCGGCCCAGATGCTGGATCAGCCGGCAGTGTTCCCCCTCGCTGATGTCCGCCAATCGTTCCAGGCCGGAGGCCCCGCAGACAACCCGTACCCCCTGGGGACCGGTCTGGATGATCTCCTCCATGCTCTTACGCCCGCTCAGGACGTGCGAGATGTTGTACTTGCTGTGCAGGTTCATCAGCAGATCGAGATTCCCCAACGACAGGTCCGCGTCCAGGAGCAGGACACGTTGGTTCGCTGCCGCCAGGCAGACGGCGAGATTGGCCGCGATATTCGTTTTGCCGACGCCGCCTTTGCCGCTCGCAATGGCGAGCACCGTGGCCATCGGCCGGCCGTCATCCGCTACCGCATGAAGGTTGAGGGCTGGATTCTCCATAGGTGCAGCAGCGAGTCCTCAACGGGCGGTGCCGGAGTCGGTAGGCGAGTTTTGAGAGGGCTGGTCATCGGTGCGCCGTACCTCGCCGAGAAAGCCGAGGTACGTGCCGCACTTCTGTCGCAACAGTTCCTCGGCCACCCGGCGGTTCAGGCAGTTCTCCAGGAGCTTGCGGATCTGCAGTTCCGTGTACTGATCCAGATCCGTCCGCAGCAGAGTGTGGGCGTGGGGGTCCACGACCGGCCGGATGTCCATGGTGCTATTGGGACCGAAATGAATGCTTGGAGTATCCTGGAAGAGAAGACGATCGTTCTGCAGGTGCTCGGCAACCGCGAGGTTGAGGGCCTCGGCGAATTCTCGGACGGGCATATCCTGCGGCGTGAAACCGGGCTCCTGAGCCCGGTGCAGGTTCTCGTGTAAGACGCGCCGGCGGAGCTGTGTGAAGTAGATGATCTTGACGAGAATATCGCTGATATTGTCCGCGATCGAAGCCGTTTGCATCATCCTTGATCCTTTCGGTCTTCCGTGGGTATTCGCGAAGCGAGTCGGTCGACGGTATATCCCGGCACCGCGTTTCCCCGGCACGCCGCCACGCCCTTATGTTGTCCTGGGGGTCACACCGTCTCCCTGTGTATCGTCGGCTTGGGGGCGATCGCCACCGCCAGACCGGTAGCGGTCCTGCCGGTCGCGCGGCCCCGCCTCGGGATGCGCTGCCTGCGGTTCCGTATGCTCTTCTGCCGTCAGAATACGGCGGATCTCCGCGAGACTCTTGGTGCGGCGGAGATCCTCGATGCGCGACAACCGCTCAAAGACCGTCTCGTCGTAGAGCCGGTGTCCGCCTTCGGTCCATTCCGCCTCACGAATGAGGCCCATAATCGTGTAGTTGTGAATCGTCTGCCGCGAGAAGGGGCTGCAGCGAACGATTTCGCCGATCCGGTAGCGTTTCGGGGGAATCTGCACGCCGACGTTGCTCCTGTGCCAACCGGTAAAGTGACCCTGAGCTACCATATCATCCAGCCGCCAACCCTATGCAACTGCCGCGGACGGCCGGTGCCTCCGAGTGGCGGGGAATTGACGCGCCGAGAGGGGTCGGTGACATCGCCGGATTCAGACCGACAGCATGGAGAGTGCCGACAGGCACCGTTGTCTTCGCTGAGGGTCTGACTTGACCGCCGAAATGCACCGAGCACATGTACTCTCCCACTCCATAGTTCGGCTAATACGTCCAATCCTTAGCCACGTCCGCGATTAGGCCCATGAGAGCGATAGAACCCACACCAACCACCGCTCTTCGTACCACAGGACCAGCGTTCACAGCTCCGACACGCGTAACGCCGTCTACATTTTATAAAATGTAAAACGCCATGCTCCTGATGTCAACGCTTTTTGTGCGATTTTCGGAAAAATTTGCGCGGCGGGACAGCACGCCGTGCGGGGACACGCCCTCATGCGTCCAATAACGCCGGATGCATGGCGGAAGCTCCGATGCCGCGGGAGCCGGGACGTCCCGCGGATGCTGGTATGCCCGCTCTCTGTTCCCGGAGAGTGCTTCATCGCCGGCACATCGTGGAGCATTCCCCGGTGGTCGGGGTGACGGAGTTTTTTCCAAATCGCCCCGGCGGAATGGTCGATAGGAGGGCCGTGTGGAACCCGTCCGAACGAGGACAGCCGATTGAGTGATGCGTTGATGCGCCATGAGTGAAGAGAGCAAGGAATGCGGCTTAAACACGCCGGACGAACTGCCCAAGGTCTCGATCCTGGAGCAAGTGACGCCTTTGGCCCGGCAGATCAACTGCCTCGACATTGACCGGATCGCGGATGTGTCAGTGACCAAGGTGCCGTTGATCGTGGGCTCGAGGTTCGCCTCGTTCTACGCGCTCGATGAAACCAACGGCATCCTCCACCTGATCAAACATAATCATCCGTTTCCCATCAATAAGATCGTATCGGTAAGTCAGAATCCACCGTCGCCTATGGTGATGGCGGTCAAAAGCAAGCGTCTGATCCTCACCGGCAATATCGACACGCACACCAAGCCTGTGATCCGGCGGTCCCAGCGGACGTACGCCGAGAACTACCAGACGGCGAACTGCGCCATCGTGCCGCTCATCTGTCACGAGCGGGTGGTCGGTGTGCTGAACCTGGCCGACAAGACAGCGGGCGAGTCGTTCAGCGGGGAAGACATCGCACTGATTGAACTGTTCGGCCAGCTCATCGGGGCTTCGCTGGGCAACATCCGGCTGTTCGAGAAGACCCAGCGGCAGGCCACCATGGACGGGCTGACGGGCCTGATGAACCACAAGACTTTCTACGAAACCCTGGAGCGGGAGTTATGGCGTTCGCGCCGGCACGGCGGGACGATCTCGCTGATCATGGCGGACATCGACGGCCTCAAGAAGATCAACGACTCGTACGGCCATCGGGCCGGCGACAAGGTCATCCGGGAGATCAGCCAGCGGATCCGCGAGTGCATTCGCCAGGTCGACCTGGCCGCCCGCTACGGCGGGGATGAATTCGCCATCATCCTGCCGAACACGGAACTCGACGCCGCGATGATCGTCTGCCAGCGCATCGTGGACACCGTATCGCGCTACCCCGTGATTTGGCAGCGGATTCAGATTCCCCTGTCGATCAGCCTGGGTGTCGGGGAGTACGGCGCCGACACGAACCCGGAGGACATCACCAGCCGCTCCGACCAAGCCTTGTACCGCGCCAAGCTGTCCGGCAAGAACACCGTCCGGGTCTTCGAAGCCGTAAAATGAGTCGCTCCCCCACCCCACCCCGGGCAGGCACCTGAGTTACCCAAGCCCCCTCATTCCGCACATTGCTCACGTTATGGCGAGGAGACAGGACCCGTTTTTGCTTTACTCCCGGAGGGGCCGGCGATATAAAAGTAGCTGTCCCTTGTCCCCGGGGGCGGGGGTGGAAACGAACGGTTGAGAGGTCTGCCGGTGACGCGCACGTCAACGTGAATCCCGATGGGGGCAGATCAGGAACGAAGGAGGTGTCCCGTGAGTGGCAGTCGTCTCTTACTTTGGACCGCGGCTGTGGCCGGCCTGTGCGCGTGCTACGGATGCCATGCGGAAAGCCTGCGGGCCTCGTCGTCCCGCGTTCGGCGCATCCGGGCGGATGAATACGTGGACAAGATGAAAGCCGGGTGGCTCGGCCAGATGGCCGGGGTTGGCTGGGGCGGACCGACGGAGTTCCGGTACAAGGGCGTTATTATGCCGGAAGACAAGATGCCGTCCTGGGAGCCGCAGTTGATCAACCAGTTCCGTCAGGACGACATCTACGTGGAGATGACCTTCCTGCGGACGCTCGAGCTGTACGGCTTCGACGTCTCGATTCGCCAGGCCGGCATCGATTTCGCCAACAGCGGCTATGCTCTCTGGCACGCCAATCGCGCCGGGCGGGACAATCTCCGCGCCGGGATCGCGCCGCCGGACTCGGGACACCCGAAGTACAATCAGCACGCCGACGACATCGACTACCAGATCGAGGCCGATTTTTCCGGCCTGATCGCGCCGGGTATGCCGAACGTCGCCATTCAGTTGGGAGAGACCTTCGGGCGGCTGATGAACTACGGTGACGGGCTCTACGGCGGCCAGTTCGTCGGCGGCATGTACGCCGCCGCCTTCTTCGAGACCGACGTGAAGAAGATCGTCGAGGCCGGCCTGCGCTGCATCCCGCCCGCCAGCCAATACCACGAGTGCATCCGCGACGTGCTCCAGTGGCACCGGCAATTCCCCTTCGACTGGACCCGGACATGGCAGTTGCTCAATGACAAATATCAGGTCGATCCGCAGCACCGCCGTTTTTCGTGCTCCGGGGCGGGCAGCGACTACAATATCGATGCCAAGATCAACGGGGCCTACATCGTGATGGGCCTGCTGTACGGTCAGGGCGATCCGGACAAGACGATCGTCATCTCGACCCGCTGTGGACAGGACTCCGACTGCAATCCGTCCAGTGCCGCAGGAATCCTGTTCACGACCATCGGGTATGAGAAGCTGCCCGACAAGTTCAAGACCGCGCTGGACCCCTCGGGGAAATTCAGCCATACGCCCTATGATTTCCCGACGCTGGTCAGCGTCTCGGAGAAGCTGGCCCGCGCGGCCGTGCTCAACTGCAGCGGGAGGATCCAGACGGATGTCCAGGGTGTCGAGTACCTCGTGATCCCGCGGCAGAAGCCTCATCCGACGCCGCTGGAGCAATGCTGGGAGCCCAGACCGGCTTCCGAGAGCCGCTTCTCGTCGCAGGAAATGGCCCTGATTACGGTCGAAAGCGGCAAGGACCTGTCCAAAGCCGTGGCGCAATTCGCGCCCGGCTGGCAGGTGAGCAAGTGCGGGGACGCGGAAAACCCCGGTTTGCGCAAGGAGTTGCGCGGGCGGGAGAACGTCCTCGTGACTCATCCCCTGAGCGCGAATGTCGCGTGCGTCCTCCGTCGCAGCATCAGCGTGCCGGGCCAGCGCCGCAGCGCCCTGAAGCTGGTCGTCGGGCACGATGCACGGGGGGACTGGGACCTGGTGGTCAAGGCCGACGGCACGCCGCTGCTGAGAAAGAGCATCGGGCCGGAGACGACCAACCTGGGCTGGACCGAGGTCCGGGTCGATCTGACGCGATTTGCGGGCCGGACGGTCCGGCTGGAGCTGGTCAACGAGCCGACCGGGTGGCACTACGAAGCCGCTTTCTGGGGGGAAATCTCGCTGGTGAGCGAATAGTGGTTTTGACAGACCGGCTTCCAGGCGGTACGATGAAAACCGACAGGCGTCTTATGTGGGGGCGCCGGGAAAGCGTATCGTCGTCAGTGGAAACTGTACATGTCGGACGAGTTGAACCGTCGGTTGTTCCTGAAAAGCTCGCTGGCCGGCTCCGCGGCGTTTGCCTCCGCGCTGAGCCTGGAGGAAAAGGCGCTCCTGGGTGCGGTCGCCAAAACGGCGCCGGTGGCGGGATCGGGAGTGACCGGGCTCCCCGCGGGCAAGATCGGCCACGTGACGATCAGCCGGCTGATCTGCGGCGGCAACCTGATCGGCGGCTATGCCCACAGCCGGGACCTGGTGTACGTTTCGTCGCTGCTGAAGCAGTATTTCACCGACGAGAAGATCATCGAGACACTGGCCCTGTGCGAAGAGAACGGCATCAACACGATCATCGTGGGCACGAGTTCCTTTGGCGTGTTGCAGAAATACCGCGAGGAGCGCGGGGGCAAGATCCAGTGGCTGG
>JALORE010000236.1 GCA_025459125.1 Planctomycetota bacterium
CCGGCCTGCCGAGGTCGGGAAGTGGGACGGTGCCCGGTTCGCCGCGGCCCTGCGTCACGACCAGACCTGCCGGCAGTACAACCCGAGTCTCCGCCAGCTTCTGCACGTCGGCTACAAGGTCGCCGCGGAGATGGGCCCCCGCTTCACCGAAGCCCTGGACAAGCACGAGGCCATCATCGCCGAAAACGTCACCGCCAACCTCTACGACCGCCACATCCGCCCGTTGTTCGTCGGGACTTGACCTTGCCCAGTGACAGACATAGAATAAGTACATCCGTCCCGATTCAGTTCGTGCGGAGTTCTTTGTAGAGAAGGACAGACGCACGTGTCGATATAGCCACTGAACTGTGTGTCCCGCTGTGGACGGAAGGGAGATGCAAAGGCCATGGCCTCAAGCGGAAAGGCAGGTGTCGCGCGCGATCGCTCGAGCTTGGTGATCGGTTTGACCGGACCTTTCGGAAGTGGCTGCAGCACCATGTGCGGTGTCCTCGCCCGGGCATCGTTTGGTTTTCGCCCCTTTAGAATGTCAGATGATATTCGGGATGAGGTCGCACAAACGGACGAAGCGATCTCCAGAGGAAAGAAGGGCTGGAGAAAGGTGCTTCAGGAGCACGGGGACACGCGTCGCAGGGAAGCAGGGATGGGTTATTGGGTTGACAAGGTCATCAAGAGAATAGACAAAGAACACGTTGGGGACCAACCGATCGTCATCGATGGATTCCGTAATCCAAGCGAGGTGCAGGAGATTAGGAGAATCTATCCGAATTTCTTTTTGGTCGCTGTCTGTGCCGACAAAGCGGAGCGATGGACCCGCGTGCGCAGAGACTATGGCGGCAATCAGAACGAGTTCGAGGATGATGACCGGCGCGACCAGTATGAGGAATTCAAATGGGGCCAGGGTGTTCAAAAGTGCGTGGACGATGCGGATTACGTCTGGTACAACAATGATCATCTGGTGGTCAATCTGGACGGTAGCGAGGATCCAGACACCACGGGCATCGAAAGGGTATTCACAAAGGCCTGCAACGATTTTGTGCCTCTCATGAGAGGTAGCAAAGAACATCGTGATCCGACAGCGGATGAGATTCACATCGCGGCTGCGTACGCCCAGTCGCACGCCTCGACATGCGAGAAACGCCATGTCGGAGCAGTCATCACTGTCAGGAAAGACGGGCAGGAACTACCGGTCTCGATGGGGTTCAATGAGAACCCGCCATCTGTCAGGACCTGCAGGAGTGAGGGGGCATGCTACAAGGACAACGACATGTCGTCGAAGTTGAAGGCTCGTAGCAGGAGGATTTACTGTCCGAAGTGTGGGAAGGTCCATCGGAATCTGATCGATCCGTGGAATTGCTCGAAATGCGGCACAAACCTCAAGGCTTGGTTGCACCCGAGCAGAAACATGGAACTGTGTACGGCCATCCACGCAGAGGAGCGTGCGGTCCTCTCGCTGGGTGGCCGATCCGCTGAGGGCGGAACGCTATATGTGACTACGTTCCCGTGTTTTCAGTGTGCCCGATTGATCTTGGATGCGGGAATAAAGAACATCGTGTACGTCGAAGCGTATCCGGTGAAGAACACAGAGGTATTCCTGAGTAGGAATGGGATAGCAGAGATCAGGCCTTTTAGCGGGTTCACCGCAAGGGCGTTCTTTAGGGTATTTCCCAAAGTCAACTAGGGCGGGAGCAAAGGTGCGCATCGCGGGAGGATGTCATGGGACGGGATGTGGAGAAGGCAAAGGGCTCGGACAAAGGCAAGAAACGTTCGCTGGACAAGACCGCGGAGACTCCATCGGAGTCGAAGCGTGGATGCCAGGAACCCCGGCGTGGGTGGAGAGATGTATTCGATGATCTAGAGTACTCCGATGGCCCGGGGGACAACATCTACGTCTTCGGGTAGGATGAGTCCGCCCCTCCCGTCTAGAAGAACTCTACTAGGGCCCCGAAGGCGGTGAAGCCGGCGCCGAAGGACAGGAGCAGGCCGGTTTCACCGGGCTGGGGGCGGGCCGCGCGAAGCGTTCTGTCCAGGACGAACAGGACCGAAGGCGAGGACATGTTGCCGTAGTCGCGGAAGACCTCGTAGGAGAACCGCAACTGCTCGGCCGACAATCCCACCTGCCTCTGCACGGCGTCCAGCACCTGCGTGCCGCCGGGGTGGACGCCCCATCGGTCGACCGCCTCCATCGTGAGGCCGTGACGCTCCAGCAGCCGGCGCACGACTTGGGCGACGGCCTTGGCCCCGATGACCGGGACACTCCGCGTCAGGACATTGCGCAGCCGGCCGCCCTGGGAGGCGTAGCGAAGCTGCTCCCGGTAGCGCGGCAGCGTCACCGAGGCGAAGTCCAGGAAACGCGCCAGCCGCGTGGGTGGAGGCGGCGCCGCGCCGCTGCCTTTTGTGTCGCGGGCATCTTGCCCGCGCTCCGAGGGCGGGACGCCCTCGACACGGCGCGACACGAGCGAGCCACCGTCACGGGTCTCGTCCTTCGTGAAGCCATCCCCAGCATCGCCATCCGAGTCCGCGCGGAGGACGGCTGCGGCGGCGCCGTCGGAGAAGATGCTGTTGCTGACGATCAGGTCCGGGTCGGGTCCCAGGAAGAACGTGGCCGAGCAGATCTCGACCGCAATGGACAGGACGGTCCGCCGTGCGCCGGACTGGATCATCCGGCAGGCGGTCTCCAGGTTCGGGATGGCCCCGCCGCAACCCATGCCCATCAGGTCCAGGACCGCGGCGTGGGCCGGCAGCCCGAGCTCCTCCAGGAGATACGATGACAATCCGGGGCACAGATAGCCGGTGCAGGTGTTCACGATCAGTCCCTCGATCTGGGCGGGTATCAATCCCGCCCGGTCCAGGGCGGTCCGTGCCGCCTGGGCCGCGATGCGCCGGCTGTGCAGGGCGAAACGCGCATTCAAACGGTCCGCGTCCTGCGAGCAGATCTCTTCGTCGACATCGACGGAGATGTACCGGCCCCGGATCGGACCTTCCAGCAGGAGGTCCCGGTACAGCTGCCGCTCCGCCAGTTGCATCGGGAAATGTGCTTCCAGGAACGCGCAGATCTCCGCCTGGGTCGCATACCGCTTCGGGTTCGCCGTGGCCAGAGCGCAGAGAACCGGATTCATACGCGCCCCTCGTACCTGCTCAGGTTGGTCGTGCCCTTCTGGGATGCGAACGATCTTCCGAGAACCCAGGGACAGGCGAGCCGGCCCCGGTCGACCGACGGATCACAGGTGAGACTGAAGATGCACCTGCGGTCGAAGCGCACGACGGCGGCGACACGACGGAACCATTGACGCCTGACGACCGCCATCGGATCCTGCTTCGCGAGGAACCGCGCCAGCTCGGGCGGACGGAAGCCCCGGCGGGTCGAGAGCAGGCCATCGTGCCGGATCGCCCAATCCACGGGCAAGGCCAGGAGAAAGCAGGCCAGGTAGTTGAGCAGACAGCGGTCCAGGTCGTTGATCAGCAGCGCCCGGCGCACGAAGCCGCGCAGATGCCGGATCAGGCGGTCGATCTCGTCATCCGTGAAGTGGTGGAACGTCATCGATCCGACGGCGTAGTCGAACGTGCCGGTCGGTTGATACGTGAATACATCCGTCTGAATCGCCTCAACGGTGCCGCCGCCGCAGCGCGCGATCTGCTGGCGGGCCAGTGCGACCGCCTGGGCATCGTGGTCCAGGCAGGTGAAGCGCACCTGATGTCCCCGCCGGTCGGCCCAGCGCCGGACGGCCAGCGGGATATCGCAGTCCCCGGACCCGATGTCCAGGATGGTCACCGTGTGGCCGCGGGGCAGTGTGCCGAGCTCGCGCGCGAGGAAACGCCGGACCACGCGTGTCCCCCCGGCCGATGCGGTTGACCAGGCGTATGAAGCGATAGCTCTGCTTCACCAGCCGGGGGTCGGCGTCGGGACGATCCAGGAACTCGGACCCGCGTCCATGTTCCCTAAACACCCCACAACCACCCGTCCACCAGTTGCCGCCGGGCGTCCCGGAGCCGGGCCGCCTGCTCCGCTGGGTCAGATAAATCCGCCGAAGAATACAGAAAAGCCGGAAGGACTGCCGATATAAGACCTGGGTCGGACTCGGACGGGGAGGGTGCCGACACCTGAAAATGCGATAGTTATAGGACATTCCACAGGAGTGGACGCTGTGAAACGAAGTAAGGGATCGCGCAGGAACAAAGCCAGAGAAGTGCTGTCGAGTCCGGGCTTCCAGGCGGCGCTGTTGTGTCTCGGGGTCGGGTTCTCTTTCGTGCTGTTGTTCAGTTGCCTGAGTTTCAGCATTGCCGACTGGCCCAGCCAGTACGTGTACCCGAACAACAAACCCACGGTGAACTGGTGCGGCTCGATGGGGGCGTTTCTGGCCTTCTACCTGCTCTACTACGTCGGTCCCGGCGTCTTCGTCATCCTGGTTTCCGCCATCTGCTATTTCGTCGCCAGGCTGGCCCATCGGCCGGTGGGGCAGCCGATCTTCCGGCTCATCGGGTTGGTCATGCTGACGGCGGCGACCTCGGCGACCTTTTACTGCTTCTGGCCGCACAAGCTGTTTCCCTTCCCGATCGGCTCCGGCGGCGTGCTTGGGGTCTCGACCGCGGTGTTCCTCAAGAGCAATTTTGCCCGGCTCGGGGCGTTCATCCTCATTTCCGCCACGATGTTCGTCAGCCTGTCCCTGTTGGCAGACAACCTGATCGTGGGTTTGTTCGCGGCCTGCGGCGTCGCGGTACGGCGGATCGTAGGCGTCGTGGTGCCGGCCTGGGCGGTCGCCCGCGAGCATTCGGAAGCTCTGACAGACATCTGGCAGAGGCTCAGCGCCCGCCAGAAGACGCCGATACCCGTGCCGCCGCGGAAGGCCGAGCCCCAGGTTCTGCCGCCACGCCCCGAGCCGACGGAAGAAGAGTCTCCCGCGCTTCCGGAGCCTCCGGAGATCGTCGAACCCGTGGAGGCGCCGGCCCCGAAGCGGCCCGAGGTCATGGAGGTCAAGCGCCCGCCGGCCAGACCCGAAAAGCCGCCTTTCGAGCAGCCTTCTTACGACGACTACAGCCTGCCGCCGCTGGACTTGCTGGCCGAAGCGGAGTACGGCTACGCCGCCGTCCAGGAAAAGGTGGTCAAGACCAAGGCCGCCGAGCTCGAGAAGCTGCTCAGCGAGTTCAATATCAACGCGCGCGTCGTGGCCGCGGAAACCGGCCCGGTCGTGACCATGTTCGAGCTGGAACTGGGCGCCGGCGTCAAGGTCGGCCAGATCTCCAGCCTGTCCAATGACATCGCCCGGGCCCTGGGCGCCGGCGCGGTCCGCGTGGTGGCCCCCATTCCCGGCAAGCACACGATCGGCATCGAGGTCCCCAACAGCGAAAAAGAGAAGGTCCGGATGAAGAGCATGCTGCAGCAGGCCGGAGAACGGGCCAGCAAGATGGAGATCCCGCTGTTCCTGGGCAAGGACTCCTCCGGCGAGGCCCTGGTCTCCGACCTGGCGAAGATGCCGCACCTCCTGATCGCGGGCACGACCGGCTCGGGCAAGAGCGTCTGCATCAATACCGTGATCGTGGGCATCCTGATGACCAAGCGGCCGGACGAGGTCAAGATGATCATGATCGACCCGAAGATGGTCGAAATGACCGCCTTCAACACCGTGCCGCACCTGATGTGCCCGATCGTGACCGAGACGCAGATGGCGGTCCAGATCCTCGAATGGGCGACGGTCAAAATGGACGAGCGCTATGCCCTGCTGGCCGAGGCGCGGGTCAAGAACATCGCCGAGTACAACAGGCTCGGCGCCGAGGAGATCATCGCCCGGTTCAATCCGACCACGCCCGATGAAGAGGCGAAGATCCCGAAGAGACTGCCGTATATCGTCGTCGTGATCGACGAGCTGGCCGACCTGATGATGACCGCCCCCAAGGAGATCGAAGCCTATATCGTCCGCTTGGCCCAGAAGAGCCGCGCGATCGGCATCCACATCATCCTGGCCACCCAGCGGCCCCAGGCGACGGTCGTCACCGGCCTGATCAAGTCCAACATGCCCTGCCGGATCGGCTTCCGCGTGGCGGCCCGCATGGACAGCCGTATCATCCTCGACCAGAACGGCGCCGAGACCCTGCTGGGCGAAGGCGACATGCTCTTCCTCAAGCCCGGCACCAGCGACCTGATTCGTGCCCAGGGCACCTTCCTCGAGGATTCGGAGATCCGTCGGATCGTCAAGCACCTCAAGGACGTGGCCGAGCCGCAGTTCCATCCCGAGCTCACCCAGTTGCGCAAGGTTGATCCGGGCGAGATGCCCAAGGACGATCTCTTCGACGAGGCGGTCCGCGTCGTCCTCGAGACCAAGCGCGGCAGCGTCTCCCTGCTGCAGCGCCGCCTGGGCATCGGCTATGCCCGTGCCTCGCGGATCATCGAGATGATGGCCGGCGCCGGCATCCTCGGCGAGTACAAAGGCAGCCAGGCCCGCGAGGTCATGATGACCCTGGAGGAATACGAAGACCTCCGCGCGCAGCAGGCCAGCGCCGAGCCCGAGCCGTCCTTCGCCGAGACACCCGCCGCCGACGAGCACGTGCCCGAGACCGCCTACGCCACCGAGGGCCAGCAGGGCTACATGTCCACCGACCCCGAGGACGAGGACGATCTGTAAGACACTCTCCCGCCAGGACACCGAGCGCTCCCTTCCGAAAGCCCGGAAGTGGCGGCCTGCTCCAATTCGCCTCTCCTCGGGGTCACACCGCGTTGAAACGCCCGGTGTTGCCCGAACGCCGCCCCGGCCGCCCGGTCGAAAGGCGATCCGCGCGGTGCGTTTTTCGCCGGCCGCCGGGGAAGATCGTCAAGTTCCCGAGTTGACGATCTTTCCCCCGCCAAAAGGCCGAAATCACGCCAAAAACGCGAAGATCGTCAAGATCGTCAACGTTTTGCTTTGACGATCTTCAACGGCAATGTGCCGCGGGTGGGCGCCTCCAGCGGTAGGGGCGAATCATCCTTCGCCCCTGCATGGGCTTGGCTCAAAAGCCGGCTTTCCCGGGTCACAAAGGACGGGTGGCAGCGGCAAGCGCGGTCGGGACCCCCAGCGCGAAATACCGCGTTGGGGCACCCCTCCCAAGTGCGAAATATCGCACTCGGGGACCCGAACACTCTTTGGAGCTTGCGATGGTTCTCCCCATTCGCCATCGGCAAGGCCTGCGCCGAGCCTTCGGCCTTACCGCTGCCACCCGAGCAGACTGTCACCCGGTCTTGAACCAGGCCCCAGATCATTTGGATGGCCTGACGCAAATCGCGAAAACCAAAGGACTTATGTCTCGCGCCAAGACGCCAAGACCGCCAAGGCGATGATACCGAAAGGAAGATGAACCACAATAGAAAGAGATCTTCTTCGGTCCTCCCCATATTCCTTTCTGCTATCTTCTTCTCTACCCTTCTTGGTTCCGGCCGAAGGCCGAGCTGGGGTCCACTCGGGTCTCATATAAGGGGACGCTTGTATGTTGGGCAAAAACCCAAAAATTGGGCACGTATTCTGGGCCATCTGACCCTTCGCGTGCTCGCCCAAGGATATGGTTCCGCCTGTCGCGAGGGAGGGAGAAGAGGCGGTTCAGGGGGCGGGAACGGCGCAGCAAGGATTTCACCATTCCGATGACTCCTCGCCTTGCCAGAGAGTCTCCCGGAGATCCAATGCGACCCGGAGGGCTTGATCCAGTGCCTCGATCTTCGCGGGCGGGAGCGTGCCAATGTAGTTCGTCAGCATCGACTTCGCCAAACTGACCAATTCGTCGCAGTGGATGCTGCTGTCGTGTTTCAAGCCCTCGTCCGGGCCGACCGGCACTTCGGTAGCCAATCCACTGTGGGCCGTATAGACAGGGGCGCAGATCACGGTGGAGAACCGCGAGTCAATCAGTACCTGGCGGCTGACGACAACGAACACGCGACATCTCTTCGGATCGCGTGCCGAGGGATGCGCGACACGATAGAGCTCACCGCGGTTCATGGCAGCACTTGATACTCCAGCACGTCGGCGGCTTCCTTGTTCAGAGCATCCGCATGGCGGTTGATGATCTCGAGATCGCGCGCGTTCTGTTCCTCTCGAATCAACTGCCGGATGAAAGCCCTCACGGCGGCCTCGATGAAGTCAGATCGCGTTGTCTTTTGCCGCTTGGTGCGCTGGTCGACGGCCTTGAGCAGGTCTTCCGATAGTGTGATAGATGTCTTGACTTTCATACTACCAATATACTCCCCCGGGGCCTGTTGTCAACTGCCTGCACACATTTCCAGCTCCTCCGGTTCTCCCTTGCGAACCGGCCCGCCTTGCCTTAGAATCATGACAAATGGCGACGGTGGGCCTGCGGCCCAGGAGATGATCTAACTGAGAAAGGAAGGAGAGATACTATGAATCCTGATGTGTTTTCCCCCGGTTATCCCGTGGCCCAGGCCGCCGCGAGCGCCCGTGCCGCCTTCATTCGGCGCACCTACCTGCATCTGGCGGGCGCCGTCGGGGTCTTCGTCATCGTGGAGATGCTCCTGCTGCGCTCGGCTCTGCCGCGCGTCCTGCTGGGCTTCATTCAGGGCAACCCGTACGGCTGGCTCATGATCCTCGGGGCCTTCATTCTGACCGGGTGGCTGGCCCGCGGCCTGGCGGCCAGTGCGGCCTCCGTGTCCCTGCAGTATGCCGGGCTGGGCCTGTACGTGGTCGCCGAGGCGGTGATCTTCGTCCCGATCCTGTACCTGGCCGCCTTCTACTCCTCGCCCGAGGTCCTGCCCAATGCCGCCCTGCTGACGGGCCTGCTCTTCGCCGGCCTGACGGCCGTGGCCTTCACCACGCGGACCGATTTCTCGTTCCTGGGCGGCATCCTGACGATCGGCGGCCTGCTCGCCCTGGGCGCCATCGTCGGGGGGGTCGTGTTCGGTTTCGGTCTGGGCCTGTTGTTCGCGGTCGTCATGGTGGGCCTGGCCGGCGCCGCCATCCTGTACGACACGTCCAAGATCATCCACCAGTACGATACCAACCAGCACGTGGCCGCGTCCCTGGCGTTGTTCGCCTCCATCGCCCTGCTGTTCTGGTACGTCCTGAGCATCCTGATGCGGCTGTCCCGCCGCTGACCCGGCCGACAGAGGACCGACGCCATCGCGCCAAGCAACCGGGCCATCGCCCGGCCTTTCGTCCCCGAGTAGTGGTTCATGACAATTGACTTTCCGGACGGGTGGCAGCGGCAAGCGCAGCTTGCCGATGGTTTGCCTATCCGCCATTGGCAAGCTCCGAAGACTCCGCTTGCCGCTGCCACCCACCACCTCTACCCGGAGGCTCAATTGTCATGAAGCAGTAGAATGTAGGATGGGCTTCAGCCCATGCAGTTCGGGGCATGCTCATGGCTTGCGGCATGGGCTCAAGCCCATCCTACGAAACCCTCACAGCGGCTTCGATGAAGTTGGCACGGGTCGTCCCTTGCTGCTTGGCGTGCCGGTGTACGACTTGGAGCAGGTCTTGCGATAGTATGATGGATGTCTTGATTCAGGCTCATCCGGTTTTCGCGTACATGGCCCGCCGCGACAGCAGGACAGAACAGGCAAGAAGAAAAGAGAAGAGGCGGTTCAGGGGAGTGGCCCATCTCCCCGTCACCTCCCGGCCAACAACGGCACCGGACCCGGCGATTTCGCTCCTGCGGCAGAGCCACGGGAGGCCCTTCGTGGGTGGAAGGACACGAAGAACCGCCCACCGGCGGCCGCCTCCGGCGAGGTCTTTGGCATCACCCCACCCATCCAACCAGCCCCTTCCGCTGGTGCCCGGTTTCTTCCCATCCTTCCGGGCACCGAGTTCCTGGTTCCGGAAACCACCCGACCACACCGTGCGTACGACACCCACGAACCCTGGATCGTTGTCGGTTCTTCTGCCTAGGATCGACTCCTGCTGGTTTGTTTCACCGAACGCGACGACGCGATTCGTATTATCAGTTCACGCAAGGCAACCAGGAAAGAGCAGAATAATTATGAAGGAGACGTCTTCAACGGAACGCCGTGCAGTGTCGTCGGGTGATATGCGTGCGGAGTATGACTTTGACTACCGCAAGGCGCGGCCGAACCGTTTTGCCCGGCGTGTCGCCCAAGACCATCGCGTCGTGGTGCTGGATCCGGATATCTCAAAGGTCTTCCCGACCTCGGAATCGGTCAATACAGTCCTGCGCGCCCTGATCACCGCCATGCCGAAACCGAGGAGAAGGAAAGCAACTCGCAAGTCCGCGTCGAGATGACTGAGGAGGTGCCGTGGCGAAAGCGGTCCCCTTGTGCCGGTCCATTGTCTCTCCGTTGATGCAACCACGGAAGTCCCGCCGGTGATTGCTGGTCGCTACGGATGGCTCTTTGACACTGCGAAGGTGGTGAAGACCGCGAAGAATCAGACAATGCACCTCGCGATCCTACTTCCAGCCGGTGAGCCTCTTGATCCGTGAACAGAGTTCAAGCACCTCCAACGGACATTCCGTCCAGTCATGTTCCCAACATACAATCAGGTCGCAGCCCTTCACCGGGTGATGGTGCTTCTGGTAATCGCTACTGCGGAATTCGAATTCGATGAGGCATTTCCTATAGCGTGCCCTGCGCCGATCATCGAGGCGCCGAGCCTCACAGTCCGGAAAGGCTGGTCGTTGTGCTACGATTTCAAAGCCAAGCTCATCGGCAATCGAGGAGAACAGAGAGACCACCTCAGCCTCATACGTTGGCGCAAAAGCAAAAGCACGAAAACCTAAATGCCGCCCTTTCGCGTGAGGAGGGTACGTGGCCGATTGATGTGCGGATTCACACTTGAGGCTGGCCAGATGAGTCTGTAGCCGTTCACGGAATGTGGTGAAAAAAATCTTTTGCCACGGTCATTTTGGACTGGCGCGAAGCTGGGCAAAGCGATATATCCTCGTCTATGGCAGAC
>JALORE010000237.1 GCA_025459125.1 Planctomycetota bacterium
GGCGGATTTCCGCTTCGTCGATCCGGCCCGGGACTACCTCCTCAAGAGCTGGGCCTTCGTCAACCTCAGCTCGCTTGGGGAAGTTCGACGACTGGAGTTACGGCTCGATTCGAGCGACAAAGGCGAGTTCGGTCTCAATACCCCCAGGTATCTGTGCCTGGACACGATCCTGTCGGGCCAGCCCCAGACGGGACAATAGCCTATGCGCACGCGAACGATCACCGTTCTGTTGGTTTACCTCGGGGCGGCGACCGTCGCCCCGGGCGGACCCTATACAGAGCCCGGGATCAACGGCTGCATCGATCCGATCACGTGGCGGCACGCCAGTCCCCTGCTCTCTCCGGGCGTGCTCAATCCGATCTTTCGCGGCTGGGCAACGGCCGTGGTCGAATACACCCCCGCCGACCGGACCTGGTCGGGCCTGAGCATCTGGAACGACCCCAACCGGGCCCTGGGCCCGGCGACCGGGCAGAATTTCGACATCGTCAGCCTGGGCGACCTCGACCGCCAGGAGATCGGCCAGGGCCTCGCGCCCGGGCAGATTACGCTGGCCTTCGGCGACCCCTGCGACCCCAACGATCCGGCGGCCATCCGCAACGGGCCGGGCTACGACCTGGCGGTCTTCGAGAACGCGTTTCTCTCGCTGCTTACCACCACGCTGGGCTCGCAGCGCGGCCAGATGCTCGCGGAGCTGGCCTATGTGGAGGTCTCGACCAACGGGCGGGATTTCGTGCGCTTCCCCAGCGTGTCGCTGACCCCCGCCCCAACCGGGCCCTACGGCACGACCGAGATCAGCAACGTCCATAATCTGGCGGGCAAGCACCCCAACGCCAACGGCGTCTGCCTGGGCACACCATTCGACCTCGACGATCTCGCGACCGGGCCGCTCGTGCGCACCGGGGCGGTCGATCTGAACCGCATCCATTACGTGCGGATCGTCGACGTGCCCGGCAGCGGCGACTTCTTCGACGAGGCCGACGCCTGCATCGCGCCCGGCACCGGGCCGGACTGGACCAATTACGCCACACCCCATCCGATTTACGATCAGTGGCCGACCTGGGGCTCCGGCGGCTTCGACCTGGAGGCCGTCGGCGTTCTGCACGCGCAGGAGCTCTCGGCCGACTTCGACCTGGACGGGATCGTCGACGGCCGGGACCTGGCGGCGCTGGCGACGGCCTGGCAGAGCCGCTTCGGCGACGAGCAATGGAACACCCGCTGCGACCTGGGCCCGCACAAGGACCTCTTCATCGACGGCGCCGACCTGGCGGCGTTCGCGGCCCAGTGGGGCCGCGTCGAGCGCTGGCGGGCTGAATTCAAGGAGAAGTGAGGACGTATGCGCCACGGCACGCGCTGGCATGGCAGTCGGAAGGTCCCCGAGGCATCGGCCAGCCCCCCTGCAGGGGTGAGAAACAGGGGGGGCAGCGGCAAGCGCAGCTTGCCGATGGCTCGTGGGATCGACGCAAACGCCATCGGCAAGCTCCGCAGAGGCTTCCCAATCGCAGTGAATCGCGATTGTGAGCCCAGACTCCGCTTGCCGCTGCCACCCATCGTGAGTCTTGAATGCAAAGGAGCCTGCGTACCGTCTTCACAGGGCCGGGCACCGGGCGCGTTCACGCTGGTGGAGCTGCTGGTCGTGATCGCCACACTGACGCTGCTGCTGGCCCTGCTGATGCCGGCCCTGGCCGGAGCTCGTTCCCAGGCGCGGACGATGGTATGCCGGTCGAACCTGCATCAGCTCGTCCTGGCCGCAGCGGGCTATGCCGCCGAGAACGACGGCTTCTATGTCCCGGCGGCCAGGGACCTCTGGGACAACGCCGGCCGGCAGCGCTGGCACGGCGTACGCAGCCGCCTGGAGGAGCCGTTCGATCCGGCCAAAGGTCCGCTCGTCGGGTACCTGGCCGACGGACAGGTCAAGGAATGTCCCGCGCGCGTCCGGTTCGTCAGAAGCACCGACTGGAACACCAGCTTTGAGCAGGGCGCCGGCGGCTACGGTTACAACATGGCCTACCTCGGCAGCCGCCTGTGGGACGCGGGCCTCGGTGGGCCTCAAGCGTTCCAACAGGCGTACGCGCGTACTACCGCCCTGAGCGAGGTGGCCAACCCGGGACAGACGCTCATGTTCGCCGACACCGCGATGGCCAATCAGGCGGACGCCCTGATCGAGTATTCGTTCGCGGAGCCGCCGTTCGCCGTCTTCGGGGGCCAGGTCGTGACGGAATTCCGGATGTCGCCCTCCCTCCATTTCCGGCACAGCGACCACGTCAACGTCGGCTGGGCAGACAGCCACGTCGGACCCGAGCCCCTGGTCCCACTCGATACCACCAACGCCTACGGCGTCAATCCCGCGGCGCTGAAACTCGGCTGGTTCGCCCCCGCCGACAACTCCCCCTTCGACCTGCGCTGAGTGACATTGTCCGTCCGTCGTGTACCCGTAGGGGCGAGACATGCCTCGCCCCCCCCACGCGCCCGCGCGAACACGATGAGACGGCACCTTGCCGCTGGCGGAGAGCGAACCATCGGCAAGCTGGCGCTTGCCGCTGCCACCCGGGCGTTGAGGCCTCGGGTTGTAGTGTGCCCGTAAGGGCGTACGCAGGGGCGAGACATGCCTCGCCCTGGTCCGCATGCCTGTGAGAACGCAGGATAACGACTCACGGAGTCACTGCAAACAACCGCCTCGATGCCGTCCCTGACACACGTTCCACTGGGCGCGTCCCGGGGTACCGGCTTACGGTTGATCCGTCCCGGGCCTGGCGGTAGGATACCGCCCATGGAAGCATCGAGGGACCATCGCGTGAGGGCGGGCGTCCGGCGGCTGCCGGGCCTGGTCTGGCGCGGCCTGAATCAGCTCCTCTGGCCGGCGGTCTGCAGCGTCTGCCGCGCGGCGATTTGCGATACGGACCATCATCTTTGTCCCCGCTGCTGGAGCGAGTTCCTGACGTGCACCGCCGGGGACTACTGCCCGCGCTGCGGGCGTGACGCCAGCCGGTACGGCCTGGTCGACGGCGCGTGCGGCGCCTGCCGGAACGAGGAGATCGCGTTCGACGGCCTCGCCCGGGTCGGGGTGTACGCCGAGGCGCTCCAGCAGTTGATCCTGGCGTTCAAGCACGACCACAGCGAGCTCGCCGCCACCCTGGCGCCGCTGGCCGAGTCGGCTTTGGAGGGCAGCCGCTTCGGCGCCGAGGTCGATCTCTTCGTGCCGGTCCCACTGCACTGGACCCGCCGGCTGCAGCGCGGTTACAACCAGTCCGGCCTCATCGCGAGGCGTCTGCACCACGCGCGGGCGCGGATCGGCACGGATCTCGTCCGCATCCGGCGGACCCAGGCCCAGCCCCGGGCGGCCACGCCGGCCGCCCGCGCCCGCAACGTCGCCGGCGCGTTCGTCGTGCGCGAGGGGCACGGTTTCTCCGGAAAGACGGTCTGTTTGGTCGACGATATCAAGACCAGTGGCGCCACGCTGAATGAATGTGCCCGGACCCTGAAAGAAGCGGGCGCCGTGCGAGTCTACGCCCTCGTCCTGGCGGTTGCCGGGCAAAGACCGGCCTGAG
Organism: Planctomycetota bacterium; assembly: GCA_025459125.1. Classification (GTDB taxonomy): domain Bacteria; phylum Planctomycetota; class Phycisphaerae; order Sedimentisphaerales; family Anaerobacaceae; genus PLanc-01. The sequence goes on from JALORE010000237.1 coordinate 3,546, forward strand.
CCCGCCCGTCAGAGCTTTTCGTAGCGGATGACGGCGCGGTAGAGGCCGTCGATGCGGTGACCATCCACGAGGGTCGGCGAATAGCGTTCGTTGCGGGGCTGGAGCCGGAACTTGTTGTCCTTCTCGAAGAACACCCGCTTGAAGGTCGTCTCGTGCGGCATGGTGAAGCGGACGAAGCAATCGTCGCCGTTGCGCACTTCCACCGCCGGCGAGAAGATCACGATATCGCCCTCGTAGAACCGCGGCTCCATCGAGTCGCCCACGACCCGCACCGCGAAGGCGTTCGGATCGTGCAGGTCGGGGCAGCGCACGTAGTCGTCGGCGATCCCCACCGGGTAGTCGAGGTCGTTGAAGTCGGTCGGGTACCCCGCGGCGACCTTGTTGATGATCGGCACCAGCCGCCCCGCCGCCAGCGTGGGCTTGACTTCCTTCTTCTTGCCTTTCGTCTCGGACAGCAGCGCATCCAGCTCCTTGGTGTCGGTCCCCTTGTCCTTGAGCCGCCGGATGAACTGCCAGAGCTTCTGGTTCTCGGCCTCCCGCGACTCGTACGCGCCCCGAATGTCGGACGGCATCCGCTCCATGTGGGCGAAGTGCAGCAGCAGCCCGGAATCGAACTGCAGGACCCGCTCCAGCCGCGTCAGCAGTTCGTCGCTCGGCGGGTTCTTGACCTTGCCCGTCTCGATCGTGGACAGATAGGGCTTCGAGTACCCCACCCGGTTGCTCACCTCATCCAGGGTCAGATCCAACTGCTCGCGCTTGTTCCTGATGATTTGTCCGAGGGACATAGCCGTACACCTTTCGCGTCGTCAGCTCACCTCTATGCACTCATACTCGGCCCGACCCAGGCCGATCCGTACCGCATGCTCGATCTGAAACCGCCAGTCCAGCCTGGCATTGCCGATCAGCGTGGCCAGCTTCTGGCCGCCCCGGGTCTCCACCATCTCAATGGCCGCCCGATCCACGGCCACCGGGTCCGTCGACGCCACGATCCCGATGTCCGGCACCATTGTAGGCATGTGGGCCTGATCGAAGCAATCGCAATCCCGGGTCATGGAAACCAGAAAGTTGAAGAACACCGCGCGGCCCTCCTTGCCCCGCAAAACGCCCAGGGCATGCTCCGCGACGCTCTTCTGGAGAATCTCGCTCTCCTGCTTCCAGTCGTACTCGACCGCGTCGAACCGGCACATCGCGACACACTCGGCGCAGCCGATGCACTTGTCCTGGTCGATGTGGGCCTGGAGCTTGTCCCGCGTGATCGCGCCGGTGGGACAATGGCTCTCACAGACGCCGCAACGGGCGCACTTGCCCTTCTTGATCTTCGGCTTGAGGGCCGAATGCTGGCGCATCTTGCCCTTGCGGCTGGCGCAGCCCATGCCCAACGTCTTGAGGGTCGCGCCGGCACAGGTCGCACAGTGACCCGTGAAGTGGGCCACCGACAGGATCGACTGGCAGCGGACGATGTCCGCGGCGATCGAGACCTCCTTCTCCAGCTCGCCGTCGATCCGCACGGGCGTCTCGGCCGTCCCGAACAGGCCATCCGGCGCCAGAAACGGGATCCCCAGCCCCAGGACGCCAAAACCCCGGTCCGTCGCCAGGATCGTATGGTCGATCGCGTTGTGCCGCCGGCCGGTGTACAGCGTGCTGGTGTCCGTGATGAAGGGCTTGGTCTTGAGCTTCTGCAGCTCCTCGACCAGTCCCTTGAGACACGGGGCCTTGATATACGTGGTATTCCCTTCTTCGCCGACGTGGACCTTGACCGCGGTGAAGTCCCCCTTCTGGAAGCACTTCCCGAACTTGCCGGCCAGAAACAGCCGCCGGGCCTTCTCGGAGAGCACCTGCTCCCCCTCGTCGATCGAGGCCTCAGTAAAGTACACCTTTGCAGCCAATGAACCTCCTTTTGCCATATGACCCCTCCCTGCTTCACCGCCGGCCCATTATAGCCCTTGCCGCCAGGGCATCAAGCAACCCCGTCCCGAAACTCCGCCGCCCTGCTCCACCGACCGCCCCTCCCCTGCCCGATGCTCCCGGGCCGGCACATTGGCTTTGTTTTCCAGGCCAAGGACCCGGATACTTCTGCGATAACCTCTTTTCCAGGCTACAGTTACGGCTCATCCTGCTGTCGGGGATTTGGCTTTGTTTGGCGCAATCACTGTTGCGGCATCCGCCGCCGGTCCCCCCATCGGCCGCGTGGCGGCGACCCGCACCGGGCCGGGATGGGCTTTCGGGCTGTCGATTTCCGATTCACAATTCACTATCCAATTGCACCACTCTCATGCGGTTGTTTAAGTATCATACAGCCAACACGATTGCCTGTCAACCAAAAGAAATCCAGCACGGCCTCGCGTCCTGCCGACCCAGCCTGAATTCCGATCACAACATGTAACATCGCAAAACGGTCACGACTATTTTACGATACCACGTAGAACGGTCGGAGCAGCACGTCGGGGCTCCACGGGACGCCCCCTTTGCCTTCCAGGTCCTGCTGGAAGCAGACTTCGTACCGGCCGACTGCTTTGCCGCACCGCCTCGGCCCACCGTCGTCCCCGCCCGGACGTTCCTCTCCCAACGGCTGTAATCCTGATCCCGGCTCGAACTTGCAGAAATCGATCCCTGAGGATGTTATCGTGGGAAAGGAACGCTGGCACGGCACATGGAGAACGAACGACGAGGACAATCACAGGGCATCCGAAGAGCTGGAACATCCCTTCGGCTTTGGTCAGAATGGTCCGGCCCGCCACGTGAGAAAGAGATCGAGACATGAATAGATCAGCCAGGAAGACACGCATCACAGTCAACCCGGAGGTCTGCGGGGGACGACCCTGCACCCGCGACACGCGAATCGAGATCGCCGTGATCCTGGACGGATTGGCAGAAGGCCTGACCTTTGAGGATATTATCGATCACTACCCGCAATTGATGCTTGAAGACATCCGTGCCGCGCTGGCCTACGCCGCGGATTTGGCCCACGAAGGCCTCTGGAAGACGGCGGTCGGTACATGAGACTGAAACTTGACGAGAACCTCTCCCGCCACCTCAAGCCGGTGCTGAGCAACCTTGGCCATAGTCGAGCCGCAGGGCATCCGCGTCCGCCAGCCCAATCCCAAGCACGGGACCCCGTAGACGCGTCGCGACCGTCTTGCGGCAGTATGATAGAGCAACGATGTCAGACACGACGCAGCCTGGATTGGGAACGTCACATGGATTGGCGCGAACGGATTATTATTGATCCCGAAATCCTGGTGGGCAGGCCCCTCATCAAGGGAACCCGCATCGCCGTGGAGTTCGTCATCGATCTGCTGGCACGCGGCTGGACGGCGGAGCAGATCATCAAGGAGTACGATCACCTGAGCATTGAGGACATCCATGCCTGCCTCGCCTACGCGGGGAATTGGTGAAAGAGGAGAAGGCCTCTTGGCTTTCGACCTGACCACGGCCGTGCGCATCATCGTCCATCAGCGAACCCTCCATCTCGTGAGCCAACGGGTGGAGTGAGGGGTACTTCTGTGGCTCATCCGGTTTGAGCATACTTCGCGGGGCCGCGCAAGTGTGACTTCGTGTCTGACCCCAGAAGCACCCCTACGGCGCCCTGGCGGAATCGGGAGAAGAGAAGAGGCGGTTCAGCGGGCGTGGGCAGGCGGTTGTTGCCGCTCCCGGGGGGCCGTGGACGGCGGCCGCCCGGTACGGCCACAAGGTCCGAAAGAACCAAGAACACCGTGCCCGGAAACAAGAGAAACCGGGCACCAGCGGCTGAAACCCGAACCTGGAAAGCGAAGCTGTCCATCGGATTCCTCCCGTAAGAAGGGCCCCCAAACACGATGCGTCGCGTTTGGGAACCCCATCCGCCTATGGGCCGTCTGCCAAAGGAGTTCGGCCCACGAACCGCCTCCGGAGAACGTCGGAACTGCACGCAACATTGTTGAGATGCTGGACGGGCGGCGAGCGCGGGCGTTCGGCCACGCCCCTGAACCGCCTCTTTGAGGTTGATACGGGGACGGCGCACGGGAGTGTGAGGCGTCGCGGGAATCTGTATAGCAGGGAAGAACAGTGCCCCCGGAGGGTGGGGCCCTGCCGGGGCTGTACGTACACTTCAACCGGGTGAGCCCTTGTTCTCACGGGCAAGATGCCCGTGCCACGATTGGCGCTGTGCGCGCGACGCGGAGGCCCACGTTCCGGCTGTGGCTGCCGGGCATGTTCTGGTTGCGGTTGGCGGACCAGCGGTTCCCGGCGTTATTGCTCCAACTGCCGCGCGGGCGCTCGGCGAGATTCACGGTCAAAATCTCCAACCGCCTAGGCACTTGGCCGTCGAACAAGGGGTTCCCCCCTGGACCCCGGGGCCGGCGCCTGGCCGCGCTACGCGGGCCGCCGCTCGGCCCACACCCTTCTCTAAGGGTAGGACGGTATTGTCCTCGCGAGGCGGAAGCCCAGGTGGCCGCTGCGGCCGCCGGGCCCCATCCCGTAGCGACTCGCCGACCGGCAGTTCCTGCCGACCTCCCACCAACCGCCGCCCCGGATGGCGCGGGCGGTGCCCGACGGATCGCCAATCGGATCCGTGACACTCCCCGAGGGATAAGTCCCAAACCAATCTTGGCACCACTCACACACATTCCCGTGCATATCGTACAAACCCCAGGCGTTCGGGTTAAAGCTCCGGACGGCAATCGTCGTCCCCCGGTATATCCCTTTTGCGCCGGCCCCATAGGGGTAGTTCCCGTTGAAGTTCGCCATGGTTGAATCCAGATCGTTTCCATAGCAAAACGGCGTCTCTGTCCCCGCACGGCAGGCATACTCCCACTCGGCCTCCGTCAACAACCGGTACGTCCCTTTGGGCACACCTTCTGTTTGGCACAACTTCTTGAGAAACTCCTGGCAGTCTTCCCAACTCACTTGCTCCACCGGCGCATTGTCGCCGGCGCTCTTGAAGTGCGCGGGGTTGCCGCCGTCCATCACCTGTTGCCACTGCCGCTGCGTCACTTCGCACTGGCCGCAGTAGAACCCCCTCGTCAGCGTCACTTGATGCTGCGGCCCTCCACCGTCGCCCCGCTCGGTCTCGCTCGAGGAACTGCCCATCATGAAGGTGCCCGCCGGGACCAACCGAAGTACGATCTCTGTGCGGCGTGCCTTGACCTCCAAGGGCAATCCCAGTTGTTGCACGGCCTGTATCTGGCGATCCTGGGCGGTCTTGCTGCCCGAGGCCAAGCCCGCCAGCGACGCGTCCTGAGCGCCGGTAACTTCCACCAGGTCGGGGGGCAACCCCGCCACACCACCGCCGCCGCCGCCGCCGGTGGCCGAGGCGACCGTCAGACCCTTGATACAGATGCTGGCCTGTTCGTATCCTTTGTTCGCCGTGAGGTCGAGGAACGTCTGACCGTCCGCACTCACGTAGCCCTCCCCCGCGCCGGCCGTGGCCTCCGACGAGTAATCTTCGATGGGCACTTCGAGAGCAAGGGGGAGATCTGTCCCGGGCGTCGTCAACTTGATCACGATCGCAAAATCATCGCCGCGGCGCAGAGGCACCCGCGTAGGCAGCGTGACCGTGTGGTAGCCAAAGTAGTCCACCGTTCCCCACACCGGGGAAGTGAGTTCGTCACGGAACGACGCCTCACTCTCGGAACGGGAGATCGTATCGTAGACGGTGATCCAGTAGGAGGTGTTCCGCTTGGCCAGGGCGTAGAAGCCCACCGCAGCCAGTTCTTCGTCGGCCTGGGCGGTGAACACGTTCGCCGCCCATACCGTGCAACCACTGAGTCCCACCGCAGATCCGGTGAAACCGAGTTGATCGTGCTGGTAGATGTTCCGGTAAGAAGAGGACGTCACGGCGTCACCAAAGAGCACCCCAAAGGGTATATCTCGCGCCCCGCTCAGGGTGTCCACACTCTCGTAGGACACATAGAAGTAGTCGAGGGACGGGCCCCAACTGTTCTTCACCAGTCAGGCGCCTTTGGTCGCAGCTCCCGGCACGTCCTTGGCATCGTCCCAGCCGATCACTGCCACGGCATGGCTCTTGCTGTAGGGCGTACAGTTGTAGTACGTATTCGTCGCGGCGTTGTAGAGCGGCGAGCGCTCCGCCTGCGGGTCCAGGTACATCGGGGCATACAGAGCGCCATGGGTCATCACCGCATTCTTCATGTCCTGGGCATCGTAGAACCACCGGACGCTCCTGACATACTTGCACACAGTTCCACCCGGTGAGGATGGCTCATCCCTGTCATGAAACGGATCGTCCTTCTCCTCGACGGGGCCATCACCACGAACCAGGTACGCCGTAGTCATCAACGGGTGCCCTCCCTCGTCACACGGCGACCCATCGAAACCGGGGTAGTTCTTGACATGGTTCTCGGAGAAATCCCACTGCTCGCTGGCATTCTTCAAGAGCCAGCTCTCCAGGGAACTGTACGTGGCGAAGGCGAAGCATGCTCCGCAACCGGCCTGATCCTTGACCGGGGTCACCCATCCATAGTCCCTCAGGTCGTATCGGCTGGGCACCGCGATCCGGATCGGGACCGACGGCTCTTCATACCGCAGGTACGAGTCGTCGAAGGGCGAAGGCACAACTCCGCCGGACACGCCTGATGCGAGCGCAGTAATCGCGCCTGCTCGTTTGCTGGCGCGCCACGCCTCGAACTCGGGGTTCAAAGGGGCGGCTTGAATCTGCAAAGTCCCGCCCGGCGCCGCTACCGATGGGTCCGGGACGGGCGAAAGCGATAGCGCCCCGGCAAACGCCGCACCGGTCCAGAGGAAAACTACAGAAAGAGACGATACGCGCTTTGACATCATGGCCTGCCTCCCATCCTGACATTGCACGTAACAATCTTGAATCTCACACAGGCCCGATAATACCATTGACGAGTGAATATGTCAAGATTCTGTCGCCAGAGACTGACCCTATTGGCAAGGGCAATCTGTGGCCTGTACGGCCTCGCAGCCGGCAGGATGACGACGCGCCGCGAGGGCGGCACCGCCTTGCCGCAATCCTGGCCGTCACTCGGGGCCTGTGGGCGAGATGCCCGTGCTACTTTGGGCAAGCGGAGAGGACCGCCTTGACGCTGGGCCGCGGGCGGGGGACAATGCGGGCAATCGATGGAATCTGGGTTCTTGTTGAGAGGGTCAGAACATGCGGGCACAGGTGATTCTCCTGAGCGCTATCATCCTTGGAGCCGCCGCTTGCGCTGGGGCACAGGACTATCTCGGCACGGCGACATACGGCGGATTGCTGCCGGGGTCGAGTGAGCGGGTCGGGTTGTGGTGGGCGTCGTCCGGGTGGAAGGTCGGACAGGACCGGGTCTTGCCGCAAGGCAAGAGTGA
>JALORE010000029.1 GCA_025459125.1 Planctomycetota bacterium
TCACGGTCGGCAGCATCTATGCCATCGTGGCGATCGGGTTCAACATCATCTACGCGTGTACCGGGGTCATCAACTTCGCCCAGGGCGAGTTTCTGATCGTCGGCGCCATGACCGCGATCAGTCTGTCGCACGTGGCGCCGCTGCCGCTGGCGATTTTCGGGGCGGTGCTGATCACGACGGTCCTGGGCGGGCTGATCGAGCTGGTGTTCATCCGGCCGGTCAAGGATGCCCCGGTGCTGCGGCTGATCGTCATCACGATCGGCGTCTCGATCGTCATCCGCGAGGCCATGATGCACCTGTGGGATGAGAAAGTGCGGTCCCTGCCGTACTTCAGCGGGACCTCCGTGTCCACGGTCACCATCCTGGGCGCGGGCGTTTCGCTGCAGGTCTTTTGGGTTCTCGGCGTCAGCGCCGTGATCGTCACGGCGCTGACGCTCTTTTTCCGCTACACGTTGACCGGCCGGGCCATGCGGGCCTGTGCCGACGACCGGATGGCGGCCCGCCTGTGCGGCATCAACGACCGGCGCATGGTGACGTTGTCCTTCATGCTCAGCGCCGGCATCGGCGCCCTGGCCGGCTGCGTGATCTCGCCGGTGACGCAGACCCAGTACGACATGGGGGCCCCCCTGGCGATCAAGGGATTCACCGTCGCCATTCTCGGCGGCCTGGGCAACAGCATGGGCGCCGTCGCGGCGGGCCTGTTGCTGGGCCTGCTGGAGGCCCTGGTCACCAGCCAGTCGTCCGCCTACAAGGAGGCGGTTTCGCTGGTGGTCCTGCTGCTGATCCTGGTTTTCCGGCCGAGCGGCCTGTTTGCCCGCCGTGCCACCAGTGCGTTGAGGACGGCATGATGCGGTTGCGGATGTATTACCCGGTGTTCGCCGCCGCGGCGTTGATCGTCGTGCTGCACCTCGTGCTCGCGCTGTTCGGCGCCACGTACTACATGACCCAGATCACGATGTCGGCCTACTACGCCCTGGTCGTGATCGGATTGTGCCTGCTCATGGGCTACGCCGGCCAAGCCTCGCTGGGCCACGCGGGCTTCTTCGCCATCGGCGGCTACGCCTCGGCAGTCCTGACCACGTATAACCTGAATCCGTTCCGGGACACGGCCCTGATCGCCCGCTGCCAGGCGCTCGGCCTGACGATGCAGTGGCAGGACATCTACGGCACCGACATTCTCTCGTTTGCCCCCTGGGTAGCTTGCGTCGCCGCCCTCTTGCTGACGGGCCTGGTGGCCCTGGTCATCGGGGCCTCGGTGATCCAGCTCAAGGGCCACTACCTGGCCATGGCCACGCTCGGCTTCGGCCTGATCGTTTATCGCATCGCGCTGGGCACGCCGGTCCTGGGCCGGGCCGACGGTGTCTCGAACGTGCCGTCGTTCCACCTGCTGGCCGGCCTGCAGGTCAACGGCCGGGCCCCCTTCCGCGTCCAGAACTACTATATCGCGTGGGCCGTCGTGCTGGTGGCCATGGTCCTGGCCTTGAACCTGGTGCATTCACGGGTCGGCCGGGCGATGCGCTCCATTCACGAGAACGAGGAGGCCGCCCACTCCCTGGGCGTCAACACCTACCGCTACAAGCTGGCGGTCTTCATCCTCAGCGCGATCTTCGCCGCCATCGGCGGCGTGCTCCTGACCCACTACAATGGCAGCATCGGCCCCTCTGAGGTGACGGTCATGAAGTCCGTGCGGTACGTCGCCATCGTCGCCGTCGGCGGGATGGCCAACCTCTGGGGCGCCCTGGTGATGGGTATCGTCCTGAACTTCCTCTCGCTGCGCGGCGTCTTCGGCTCGTTCGACGATGCCGTCTTCGGCGCCATCCTGATCGCCATCATGATCTTCGCGCCGCAGGGCCTCCTGCGGGTGCCGCGTCTACAGGCACTGACCGCCCTGCTCCGGAGGAATCCATGAGCAACGTCCTCCTGGAAACCAAAGGTCTGGCTCGTTCCTTCGGCGGGGTGCACGCCGTGCGGGATGTGAGCTTCCACGTGCCCACCGAATCGATCAAGGCGGTCATCGGGCCCAACGGGGCCGGCAAGACGACCCTGTTCAACCTGATCGCCGGGACGCTCGCACCGCACCGCGGCGAGGTCATCTATCGCGGTCAGGCCATCACCGGCCATAAGCCCCACGCCGTGGCGGCCCTGGGGATTGCGCGGACCTTCCAGACGACGAAGCTCTTTCCCCACATGACCGTCCTGGAGAACGTCATGATGGGCCGGCACACGCGCACGCGCTCCGGCTTCCTCGCGGGCATGCTGAACCTGCCCGGGACCTGGCGGGAGCACCGCCAGACGGAAGCCAAGGCCCACAACATCCTCGCCGACCTGGGCCTGGCCGCCTACGCCGGCGAGACCGCCTGCAACCTCTCCTTCGGCCGCCAGCGGCTGGTGGAGTTCGCCCGGGCCCTGGCCACGGAGCCGTCGCTGCTGCTGCTGGACGAGCCGGCCGCCGGGCTCAACATCTACGAGACGCAGGAACTTTCGCAGCTCATTCTCAGGATCCGCGCCACCGGCATCACCTGCCTGGTGGTCGAGCACGACATGTCCCTGGTCATGAACATCTCGGACGAAGTGGTCGTCCTCGACCAGGGCCAGAAGATCGCGGAAGGCCCCCCCGCCCAGATCCAGCGCCATCCCGAAGTCATCCGTGTGTATCTGGGGGACGAGCATGGCTGAGATGGGGGTCACACCTACACATTTCACTTTCGCGAGCGCTCGCGCGGGCGTGGGGGTGGCGCATGCTTAGGATTCTGAATCTCGAAGCCGGCTACGGCGCCCTGCGGGTCCTCAAGGGGATTTCGCTGCACGTCTCCCCGGGCGAGATCGTCGCGGTCATCGGGGCCAACGGCGCGGGCAAGACCACCCTGCTCAAGACCATCGCGGGCATCCTGAAAGCCCGCGCCGGCGAAGTCGAGTTCGACAAGCGTCGGATCCACAACGACCCGGCCGAGCGGATCGTCCGCTACGGCTGTGGCCTCGTGCCGGAAGGCCGGCACATCTTCAGCACGCTCACGGTGCGCGAGAACCTGCTCCTCGGCGCCTACAGCGTGGCACGGGCCAGCCGCCCCTGGCACTTCTGGCGCCGCCGGACCGACAACCAGCGCCGCCCCGACGAGACGCTGGCGCAGATCTATGAGCTGTTCGGCATCCTCAAGGAGCGGTCGAGCCAGCTCGCCGGCACGCTCTCCGGCGGCCAGCAGCAGATGCTCGCCATCGGCCGGGCTCTGATGGCCCGACCCCGGTTGCTGATGATGGACGAGCCCTCGTTGGGCGTGGCGCCCCTGGTCGTGAAGGACATCTACAGAACGATCGTCAACCTCAAGCGCACCGGCCTGACGATCCTGCTGGTCGAGCAGAACGCCCGGGCGGCCCTGGCCGTCGCCGATCGCGGCTACGTGATCGAGACCGGCCAGATCGTCCTGCAGGGCACGGCCCGGCAACTGTGCGACAGTCCCGAGGTCCAACGGGCGTACCTCGGCAAGGAGTACCGAAGCATCGATGAAGACGAATAAGGAGAAAAGCACAAAGTCCGAGACTCGAGATCCGAAACCCGAAACAAATCGAAGAGCTTCTGACAAAATGAGCGTCCGATCCCCTTCTGTCACCCCCGCGCAGAGCCTACCCGCGCCCCGATCGGGGGCGGGGGTCCAGTAAACACTGCGGCGTGATAGCATTCCCGCCTGCGCGGGAATGACAATGGGCGGCAACTTCCTACGGGATGGTCGTTTTGGATTTCGAATTTCGATATTCGGATTTGCTCAAGCTGTGAGGCAGACGCATATGAACCACACACTCCCCTACAATCCGAAATGCGAGATGATCGCCCGCGAGGAACTGCAGCAGCTTCAACTCGAGCGGCTGCAATCCACGCTCAACCGCGTCTACCGCAGCGTCGCCTTCTACCGGACGGCCTTCGACGCCCACAAGGTCAATCTGGAGAAGCTCAAGGACCTGCGGGCGCTGCGCGAGTTGCCCTTCACGACGAAGGAAGACCTGCAAAAGAGCTATCCGTACGACATGTTCGCCGTCCCCCTCCGTGACATCGTCCGCATCCACACGACCTCGGGCACGACGGGCAAGCCCATCGTCGTCGGTTACACACAGAACGACCTGCGGAGCTGGCGCGAGTGCGCCGCCCGGCTGCTGACCGCGGCCGGCGTGACCGAGCACGATGTGGTCCAGATCGCCCTGCACTACAGCCTGGTCGCGGACGGATTCGGTTTTCACCAGGGGGCCGAGCGTCTCGGGGCCTCGGTCATCCCGGCCTCGCTGGCGACCAGCGTCGCCAAGCAGATCGTCGTCATGCGGGACTTCAAGACGACGGTCTTGATCTCGACGCCGAGCCATGCCCTGACCATCGCGGCCAGTCTCGACGAAGTCCAGGTCCACCTGGAGCGGCTGCACCTGCGCCTGGGCCTCTTCGGCGGTGAACGCTGGAGCGATGCGGTCCGCCGGCAACTGGAGCAGCAGTTGCGGATCGTCTCGACCGACACCTACGGCCCGACGGAAGTCCTGGGGCCGGGCGTCGCCGGCGAATGTCACCTGCACCAGGGCCTGCACCTCAACGAGGACCATTTCATCGTCGAGGTCATCGACCCGACCACCTTGGAGCCGGTCGGCCCCGGCGAGGAGGGCGAGCTGGTCCTGACGACAATTACCAAAGAGGGTTTTCCGCTCGTCCGCTACCGGACGAGCGACGTGACGCGGCTCGATCCGGCCCCCTGCCCATGCGGTCGCACGTTCGTCCGCATGGCCCGCGTGATGGGCCGGACCGACGACCTGATTCTCGTCCAAGGCGTGGGCTTCTTCCCTTCCCAGATCGAAGAGATCCTCGCCGGCATCGACGGTGTCAGCCCCTATTTCCAGATCCTCGTCGATCAGGACCGCGGCGTCGAGACCATCGAAGTCAGGGTCGAAATCTCGGACAGAATCCCCTTCCTCGACGAGGTCAAGACCATCGAGACCCTGCGGCAGCAGGTGGCCAAGCGAATCAAGGCGGTTCTCGACATCGACCCCAAGGTCACGCTCCTCGAGCCCAAGTCCCTGCAATCCCTCCCCGCAGGCACCCCGCGCATCGTGGACAGACGTCCCGGCTGAAAACGGCTGATCGCAAATCCTCGTAGGGTGGGCGGTGGCCACCATCTGTCGTCCGGTCTCTTCTTTGGGGATTGGTGGCACAGCCCACCCTACCGTTGCGGTTCTCCCCGCCGGTACCGGCAAAGCGAGAAACGCCGCCCCATTGTCTATCGCTCGGCGCTCGTCGCCCGTCCCGTCCTGGCCGTCGCCAAGGACAGGTTCGTGTGTTCGGTGGTGGCCTCGCGGACGATTACCAACTCGCCCATGTCCTCCCGCCGCCACTGCTCATTCGCATTCGGCTCGTAGGATGGGCCTTAGCCCATGCGGTTCTTGTGGCTCGACAATTCCCACATCGTCTTTCGTTGCGGCCGAAGACCTACGCTGCGATCGCGCCGGCTATATCAGGCGGATGCCGCGCTCGGCAATCTCGCTGGCCAGGGGATCGTGGGGGCCGAACCGCTCCGGCGTGAACGGCTGCGGCTCGATGCGATCGTCGATCGCGGCCGCCCACCGCATGAGGGGCACGCGCTCCTGAAGAAGGTCATCCGAGAAATCCGCCGAGACAACGGCCACGTCGATGTCGCTCCAGGGGCGAGCCGAACCCCGGGCCTGGGAACCGTACAAGTAGGCGGCCTCGATCCGGCGGTGCTGGCAAACGACCGCCAGAAATCGCTCGACACCTGCCATCACGTCCGGTGCGATTTTGCGCCATGCCAACGCCTCTCTGATGGCCGCCATCTGCTCGGCGGCATATTCGGGAGTACACCTGCGGCGAAAGTCACCCCCAGGATCAGGATATCTCGCCTCGATATTGAATGCTGTGATGATGAGATGATCGGCCACCGTCAGGCTCTCTTGGGCCTCGGTGAATCAGTACTGGGCCGCAGCCCGACCATCAAAGGCCTCTGGACTCATCCATCGTTCCGATCACCTTCTCGAAGGTAGCGGTTTCAGGGTCTTGCTGACCAGATCTGCCCCTCTACACAGAGACGTCACACGAACGACCATAACAGGTCGGTCTCAGGGCTGCCAGTCTTTTCGGAGGTGCGAACACGAGGCACCGGAGGGAGCAAGAAACGTACGCCCACCCAGCATGGTCGCGGAGCCAGGCTTGCGCCATCGGGATACCAGCGGAGAGGCGACGGGGAGAGGAAATTCCCGCATTCTGGGCTTCCCGCCGGAGCGCACTTTCTGTAGTGGCAGTCAACATGAGAAGCACAAGTAAAGGAGCAGACCCATGGCCGGGTTAGTGGATAAGAAATGCGTGCCGTGCGACAAAAACGCAAAGCCGATCAAGGGTGAGGACATCGAGAACAGACGGAAGGAGTTGACATCCGGCTGGCGGGTCGTGGATGAGCACCACCTGGAGCGCCAGCTCACCTACGACGATCTTCGCCAGGCGCTCGATTTCGTCAATGAGGTCGGCGACCTGGCCGAGGAGGAGGGCCATCATCCCGACCTCTATCTGGGCTACGGCAAAGTCAAGATCCAGCTCCGGACCCACAAGAGCAACGGCCTGCACGAGGACGATTCCATTATGGCCGCCAAGATCGACGCCCTGCAGCCGGCGCCGGTACGATAGGAGGCTGCTTTCGTCTCCTGCGAACGGATTCCTCGTTGGAAGTACCGCCTTTGCGCGGGTCAGGGTAGGGGCGCATGGTTATTCGCCCCTACCCGCCGGAAGGCGAGACTCCCCGTACACCAAGTGCAGCTAACCAGTAGGGATCGTAGAAACGGCAGGCGCCCTTACCGCGTCCAACCATTGAATTGGCGGTCTGGTCTCGGTATCATGGGGGATGTGCATCCGACACAAGTGTCTCAGGAGGACTACCCTATGATCACAGGTGGAACCACCCAAGCACATCCTGCCGTGTCCGCGATTCGTGGGAGCTGTCTTCCGGTCCTGCTGATTGCCCTTGCCTTCTTAGTGGAGGACTTTGCCCGGGCCGGCGCGACCTACTATGTGGACCCCAATGGCAGCGACGGCAATCCCGGCTCGCTCGAGAGTCCTTTCGGCACGTTCGACCATGCGATTCGGGTGGCCGCACCGGGTGATACCATCTATGCCCGCGGCGGCACCTACCGGCTGGACCATTGTCTGCGGATCGACAAGGCCGGCACGCCGGAGAGCTCGATCCGCCTCTGGGCCGCGCCCGGCGAAACACCTATCCTCGACTTCAGCAGCAATCCCCTGGCCCCGCCGCAACCGCGCGACGGCGATGAGGGGCCGGTGAACGACGCCGTCGGCATCCACGTCGCCGCCGCCGGCGACTGGTGGCATTTCAAGGGCCTGACCATCCAGAACGCCCCCTACTACGGCGTCCGCGTCTACGGGTCCCACAACATCTTTGAGCAGCTCACCCTGCGCTACCACAAAGCCAGCGGGCTCGAGATCACCGGGAAAGAGGGACGGACTCCCAGCCATAACCTCGTGCTCAACTGCGACTCCTACCTCAACTTCGATCCGCAGTCGAACGGGGAGGACGCCGACGGCTTCGCGGCGAAGTTCGACACGCTCGGGCCGGGCAACGTCTTCCGGGGCCTGCGGGCCTGGAGCAACGCCGACGACGGTTTCGACTTCTGGCACGCCGTGCCGGGCGTACTGGTAGAAGACTGCTGGTCCTTTGACAACGGCTTCAACCGACCACAATGGGCGGCGCAGATCAAGGGAAGCTGGCGCGGCGATGGGCTGGGTTTCAAACTCGGACAGGCGGCGGGGCCGATGGTCCTGAACCGGGTGGTCGCGTGGGGCAACAAGGCCTACGGCATCGACGACAACGGCAACGGCCATCCCCAGGGAGTTATCATCCGCAACGCCACCCTGGTCAACAACGCCAAGGATGGCAATCCCGTGCAGATCAGCCTGGACGACGGCATGCCTCACACCGTCATCAACACCATCGCCTTCGACCTCGACGGCAGCGGTGTGACCAGCTTCAAGGGCCCGGTCAACCATACCTTCAACACCTGGAACGGGATCGGCGTCCTGGCCGCAGACTTCGAGAGCCTCGACAACAACGCGCTTCGCGCGGCCGGGACGGCGCCGCGGGACACCGACGGCAGCCGGCCGGCCCTCGGCCTGCGTCTGGCCCCGGCCAGCCACCTGATCGACTCCGGCACCGACGTCGGCCTGCCATACCTCGGTGTCGCGCCGGATCTGGGCGCATTCGAGTTCCCGGCTGCAGGTGCGCGGACGGATGGCACGGAGATGTCCCGGCCGGAGTTGGTGATGTTCGGTCATCGTTCTGCGGCCGGCGCTTCCGAAGTACTGTGCTGCGGCTCGGCCAGCAGCTCGGCGACGCGGTCGCGCATCCACTTGGCCCCCGGGGCGCCCTGCCAGTTGAGCTCGCCGTACCACCAGTAGCGCACGAACCCGCGCCGGTCGAGCAGGTACACGCTCGGCCAGACGCGATTGGCCCAGGCATCCCAGTTGCGGCTTTCGTTGTCCACCGCCACGGGGTACCGGATGCCCGCGGCGGCCGCCTTCTGCCGGACCTTCTCCAGGTCGCGCTCCCCCGGCGTCTCCGGCCGGTGGATGCCGACGAGCGTGAGTTGGTTCGGGTCGAACCGCGTGTGCCAGTCGTTATAGTGCGGGAGATTGCGGATACAGTTGATGCAGCCCCAGGTGTAGAAATGGACGACGACCACCTTGCCCCGCAGATGTTCGAGCCGTAGCGGCGGCGAATTGAGCCAAGCGGTCACGCCCTCCAACTCAGGCGCCCGGCAGGCCACGGCCCGCACGGCCGTAAAATCAAAACGGGGTCCCAAGAGCCCCGCCCACGTGCGCCGTTGCCCCTCGCTCAGGATCGACATAACGGTCCGTTCCGTCTCCGCGCGGAGCCTGTCGGCAGAGGCGGCCGGGCGTACCATGCGGGCCAGAGCCGCCTGGATTCTCTGCCTCTGGTCAGGCGCGAGAGCCAGGGCGGCTGCCAACCGGGGTTCCAGGAGGGCGGGCAGGCCCGAGACCTGCAGAACGAGCTGATCGAAACGCTCGCCTTGCCGCGGGGTGAGAGCCACCGCGAGTTGCGCGTGCAGCGTGTCCAGGAGGGAACTGGCGCTGCGGTTGCGCTCGGCCGGCGGCAGGTCCCTCAGCCGCCACAGCGGCAAATCCACTTCGTTCACTGCCGTCGCCAGAGCCGCTCGGCGCGCACCGTCCAAGCCCAGCTCGTCATACACCGTTGCGGCGTGCAGGAGCACAGTCATCGGATGCGGGATGAGAACCGGCGTCTCCTCCGCGGCGAACGAGGAGCTCCCGGCCGGCGCGTCCCTTCGGAAAGGCATGAGAACCAGGCCCAGGAGCGCCGCCGTGCATCCCAGCCGCCAAGAGAGCGAACGGCCCATCGTCAGCCACCTCACGAATCATCCCGGCACCAGGCGGTCTTCGTCCGTTGTGCCAGGGCCAGTACGGGAGATCCCCCGACAAGTTCGGTGATTTTCTCTTGCTCTCACCGCTGCGCTTCCGCATAATAGCACCCTCAGAAGCTGGAATCCATGGAACGAGCACGCAGGCGTTGTGCCGCCGGACAGCGATCTTGGGCAAAGGCAGGTATCATGGCGACTGAGAAGCTCCCTACGAAGTTCGCTCCGGCCGAGCGGGCTGCCACCGCGGACCTGGCGCGGCAGGCGGAGTTGTTCACCAATAAGAAGAAGTTGCTGGGCCTTCTGCCCGATACGCAACCGTGTATCCTGCTGATCCTGAATGAGTGCCGCCAGATCGTCTTCGCCAACGAGCGGTTCCTGGAACTCGTGCCGGAGCAACAGCGCCGGGACGGCGTCCTCGGCCGACGGCTCGGCGAAGTCCTCGGTTGCAGCCACGCCTTCGAGGACGGCGGCGGCTGCGGTACGTCGGAAGCGTGCTTCGCGTGCGGTGCCGTGAACGCGATCCTGAGCGGCCTGTCCGGCCAGACCGACATGCGGGAATGCCGCATCCTCCGCGAGAAGACCGGCGAGGCCCTGGACCTGCGCGTGTGGACGACCCCGGTCACGGTGAACGGCAAGACGTTCGCGACGCTGGCCGCTCTGGACATCAGCCACGAGAAGCGCCGCCAGTCGCTCGAGCATATCTTCCTGCACGACATCTGCAACGTCGCCTATGGCCTCTCCTGGTACGCGGGCTTTCTCAAGAAGGCGAACCCCGACCAGGTTCCGGGCTACGTCGACGCCGTCGGGCGGCTCTGCCGCCAACTGATCGAGGAGATCGACGCCCAGCGTATCCTGATGCGCGCGGAGGCCGGGGAGGTCGAGCTGAAACCGGAGAGCCTCAGTTCCCTGCAGTTGGTGCGCCAAGCCGTCGAGTTGTACCGCGAGCATCCCGTCGCCCTGAACCGGGAGTTGTGCATCGATCCGCAGGCCGAAGACGTGAGCGTGGTCGGCGACCACACGCTCCTGTCGCGGGTTCTGTGCAATCTGCTCAAGAACGCCCTGGAGGCCTGCAAGACCGGTGAGACCGTCACCGCCGGCTGCATGCGGCGGGACGGCGCGGTCGAGTTTCAGGTCCACAATCCCGGCGTCATGCCGCGCGAGGTCCAGCTCCAGATTTTCCAGCGTTCCTTCTCCACCAAGGGCATCGGCCGGGGCCTGGGCACCTACAGCATCAAGCTGCTGACCGAGCGGTACCTCCACGGCCACGTCTCGTTCACCAGCGCTCCCGAAACCGGCACGACCTTCCAGGTCCGATACCCGCTGGCCCCACTGGAGATGTGAGCAAGGAGGTCCAATTCCGTTCGTTCTCTTTGGGAAGCTCTTCCCGCAGGTCGCACCGCCGAAGACTCGCTCCATCACCGTCCTGCCCGGCTCCAACCGGGGCCTTCCGGTCGGCCAATACGGTTTCCTGGAGACGTACTGCCTCCCGAAGGACCCGGATTACGTCGAGCGCATCAAGCAGCACTACGCAATGTTCCGCGTCAGCATCGGCCGGTCCCGGCGGCCCCCGAAACCCGGGCGGAAGAAACGCCGGCAGCCGCCCGAAAAGGGAGCCGGACCGGTCCGGGAGAGCCGAAGGTGGGCGCGATCAAGAAAAGAAAAACGTTGCGAAGCTCAGCTTCGCAACGTCTTGCGCGATGCCGTGTGAGAGCCGGCATCGCCGGGGCAGCCAACGATTTGCCGCTGGCTGCCCCCACTCGGCGGAGGTCCAAACGTCCAGTGGACCCGACGCATCCCGCACCGTGCGAGTCAGCCGGGCTCCAGGGTCGGGTCTCTCGGTCTTCTGTCTACGTACAAGAATACGTCGCGACATCAGGAGAGTGCGGGAAATATGGCCGACACGGCAGCAAGGCCCCGAATGAAGAGCCGCGCCCCACCTGAGCGTTGCCCTGGCCGGGCGGAGCGGGTATGATGAGATGTGTGGCGCTCTGAAGGAGTCGAATCATGAAACGTCCGGCCTTCACGCTGATCGAGCTGCTCGTCGTCATCGCGGTCATTGCCATCCTGATGGCGGTTCTCATGCCCGCGTTGCACCTGGCGCGGAATCAGGGACAGAAGATGAAGTGCGCCGCCAATCTCCGCAGCCTGGGGGTAGCCAACGGCGTCTACGTGGCCAACCACGACGACTGGACCATCCCCTGCCGCTATCTCGTCGGCACCAGTGCGGTCCTGTGGACGGGGAACCGGGCCTTCCGCCAGTACATCGGGTATGAGGGAGCTCAGCCGGGCCTCTCGTCTGTGCAGACGCCGCAGAAGTACAAGTGCCCCAGCGACCAGCAGAAGGCCTGGGCCCACGCGTACAACGTCGAGCAAGGCACGACCACCGGCACCCTGGTCAGCTACGGCTACAACATCGAGGACTGGTACCCCTCCGTCGGCTCGCCCTCCTGGGACGCCACGCTGGGCATGACCGTACTGGGTCACAAAATGACCACCATCCCGCACCCGGCCGAGAAGCTGCAGTTCAACGAGGCCCAGGACTGGTGGAGCAAGTGGAAGGGTTCCGACTATCTCAACGGCTGGGACGTGCTGGGCCAGTTGGGCACGGTCAACCAGTACAAACAGGCCGGTTGCGGCGGTCCGACCATGTATCGCCACAACGAGGCCGTCAATCTCGCCTTCTACGACGGGCACGTCGAGGGCCTGCACAAATCCAGGGTCTGGATCCCGGAGGACGCCACGGTCAAGCCCTACCGGCCGGGCATGTGGGTCGTCCGGCGGGACATCTGGGAGAAGAACGGCGGCGGACGGTAGGCAAGGGACTACCACTTCGAGATCCGGATTCTCCTGGCAGCATGTATCTTCAGATTCCCAAAGGCTTTATGACCATCTAGCAGAGAACGGAGCAGCATGAACTGCGCGTCCATGCTGCTCCGCCCAGGCACCCACGCAGGCCTCCGACCTGCAGCCCCCTACCAAATGACGTGAATGTACGATTCCAGACCAACCACCGCCGCCAGGATGAAGGTGACACTGGCGAGGAGCCAGGAAGAGCTCACTTCGGGGTGATCCGCCCACCGGGACAGAACCAGGAAGAACAGCACGAAGCACAGCAGCATCACAAGGCCCAGCAACATGGTGTCATCTCCTTTCTGCCCGGTGGCAATCATCCATCCTTCAAGGCCCTTGGCCTTTTCTACTGTTACTAGGCTGTCCGCTGCCGAATCTTGCGCAGCACCCACCAATATTTTTTCTTAGGGCCTCAGGCACCACAGCACCCCATCCGTGGTGAAGACATACAGCTCGCGGCCGGGTGCCCCAGCCGCCTGCGTGTAGATGCGGGCGGGTGCTTGCTCAACGCGGTCGTGCCAGCCGTACTCGATCCCGGAGCCGACGGGGAACTTCGTGGCAAACGACTCCCGGCCGGTCTGGAGGTCCAGGACCATGAGGGCCCGGTCGCTCGTACAGGCGACTGTGTCTCCGCCCGACCCGCAAATCCCCCCGGAGTAGTGGCTACCGAACGCCCGCTGCCACAGCGTGTCTCCGGTACCGGGGTCCAGGCAGGTCACGGTCTTGTCGTCCCGGAAGACCAACCTGTCCCGGCCGATCCAGACATTGCCTTCCCCATAACCACCGGCCAGGTCCCCGACCTTTTTGGCCCACTTCTGCTGCCCGGTTCTCGGGTCGAAGGCATACGCGCGATCGCTGCGTGAGAAGGCCACGACGGCCTCGTCGGAAGCGACCACGTGCATCGAGTTGCCGTAGCCCCGCTCGGCGTACGTCCAGAGCGTCCGGCCGGTCTCGGCATCCACAGCCCAGACGCGCGACATCCACAGGCCCACGGCGATGACTCCCGCGGTGTCGGCGACCGAGCCGATCCGTCGGTCGCCGTTGCCGTCCGCGGCCGGCGCTGTCGCCGTCCAGCGCACGGTCCCCGCGGCCGGGTCCAGCGCGTGAAGCCGGCCTTGCGATGGGTCCGCGCCCACGATCAGGCCCTTGACCTGCCGGCCCAGAAATACGGCATCGGCGGCGACCGGCAGAGGCACCCTCCGCGGCGGGTCGCCACCCGGCCGCCGGCAGATTACGTCGGCGGCGTGGCCCTCGATGTGCCACGCCGGACCGCCGTCCCCGGCCTGCACGTACGCGAGAGTCGATCCTTCGTCCGCTACCACGGCGTGACGGGTACGGTCTACGGTCACCCACCGGCGGGCTCGGTCGTTGACGTAGAGGTGGACATACCGGTCATCGACAAGCATCCGCGCGGGCTCGGCCGCCACGGAGCCGTCCACCAGGGGCTTCGCCCCCGTCTTCACCTTCCAGGTGTACGACTTGGGGCGCAGCGGGAAGGAACGCACGACGGCCGGGATCGTGTCCTTCATCTGAACCGCGACGTAGCCACCACTGAGACCGAGCGCACTGATCAGCAGACTGGTCGGCACCACCCGCCGGAAGGGCGCCCGGCACCGCAGCCAGCGGAGCCACCGCCACCGACCCAGGAAGCCCAGCACGAGATCGTCCCACGCCAGGGGCAGAAGCAGCACGTAGCAGGCCCCCAGGATCAGCCGCCTGACATCGGATTCCGTGATGCGATCGAGTTGAAAAACCAGCAGCAGAAGCAGGCAGGGATTCATCAGGACCAGAGAGAAGAGAATGTGCGAGACGTAGACCGGGCCCATCCGCGTGTCCAGCGCCGGGTTGTCGGCTGCCCGCCAATGGAGGAGCCGGGTTTGAAGCCACGGCGCCAGGAGGGCATAGACGACAAACCAGCCGCCGCTAAACCAGAACAGCATCTGGAAAGTCTCGGCGATGGCCGCCGCGATCGCAAACATTGCCATATCGCTGTCCATAATAAGACCCTTCAGCTTATGCGCTCATTACCATACTCATTCGGGCACTTCGCCTCGGACCCGACGAACCCATCTGAATCCTCACCCCTTATTGGTCCGCCGGCGGCCACATCTTTCTCAGAAAGGTCTCTTTTTCCCAAGGCCGCTTCTCCGAAGACCGGCCAGGGGGATCGTCACGTTCTGGCAATTCCTCTGTGGACAGCAGCGCGCGGGTGGCATCGTCAGGCGGAGCTCGGCGATGGTGACTTTCCCGTGCGGCGGACCATCGCCGAGGCCTTCGGCCTTGACGATGCCACCCGGGGCGCCGGCGGACTTTGCCTTTGTCCAGGGGACCGATTGGCCAAGATTGCATCGCGTGGGACCCGCGGTATACTGGATCTGGTCCGGCGCTACCTGGGCCGGAGCGTGTCGAGCGGGAATTGCCGGGAAGGCGTACGGAATTGCGGATCGAGGCGATCGGATGCAGTGGGTCACCACCACGCACGTGTTGGCGCAACTGAAATCCACGGATGAGCCCCAGGCCTGGGGCCGCTTCTGCGACTGTTTCCGCCCGGTCGTGGTGGAGTTCGCCTTGAAGCTGGGATTGCCGGCCCCGGACGCCGAGGATGCAGCCCAGGAGACCATGGTCGCCTTCCTCCAGGCACTCCGCGGCGGCAAGTACGACCGGGACAAGGGCCGGCTGAGCCATTGGCTCTTTGGCGTCGCCCGGCGGGTCATTCTCAATCTGCGGGACCGCCGGCCCCCGGAGCAGCTCATCGTCGACCGTACTACGGGGACCTCCTTCTGGGATCTGATCGAGGACGATCACGACCTGCAGCAGTCCTGGGAGACGCAGTGGCGCCAGATGGTCCTGACCCGGTCCCTGGAGCAGGTCCGCCGGGAATTCGAGCCGGGCGTGGTGAACGCCTTCGAGCTCTATGCCCTGCGGGGCATGCCGGTGGAGGAAGTCACCCGGCAACTGAACGTCTCGCGCAACGCGGTCTACATCGCCAAGAGCCGGGTCCTGTCCCGCCTGCGTGAACTGGCAGCACAGTTTGAGTAAAGGAGCGAACCCCAACGGGTGCCATGACCTGTCCCACACACGAGACCATCGAACACTACGTCTGCGACCGGCTCTCCGTGACTGAGCGGACGGCCTTTGAGGGGCACGTCCAGGGTTGTCCCGGGTGCGCCGAGAGGCTGGAAGAGGCCCGCGCCAACGAGCAAGTGCTCGCGGAACTGCGGACGGTCAGCCAGGCGCTGGGCGACAGCCCCCAGGATTCCGCCGGCGGGAGCCTGTCCGTGGGCGAGGCCCAGACCCTGGTGGGAGACCGGTATCAGATCGTCCGCCGCGTCGGGCAGGGAGCGGCCGGCCAGGTCTTCCAGGCCATCGACGGTCGGCTGGAACGCCCGGTCGCGATCAAATTCCTGCCCGCCGACGCGGCCCGACCGGCGGAACAGGCCTGGCGCGAAGCGCGGCTGATGGGCCAGCTCAACCATCCCCATATCGCCCAGGTCCACGAGGTCGGGCAGCGGGAGAGCCATCGGTTCATTGTCATGGAATGGGTAGAGGGTGTGCCGATTACGGACGCCTGGACCGACCTGCCGCTGGAGCAGCGGCTCCGGCTCTACTGCGGCGTCCTGGAGGCCATCCGGGCGGCCCATCAGCGCGGGATCGTCCACCGCGACCTCAAGCCCTCCAATATCCTCGTGACCGCCCAGTCCCAGGCCAAGGTTCTGGACTTCGGGATTGCCGTGGAGACGTCCGCGCAGGCAGGGTTGGAGACCGCCGTCTATCGCGGCACGCCCGCGTACTCCGCCCCGGAGCAGGTCACACGGCCGGTCCAGATCGGCCCCGCCACGGATGTGTTCGCGCTGGGCATCCTGCTGTATCAGCTCCTGACGGACAGCCTGCCTTTTCCACAGACGACGATGCCCGAGCTGTTCGCGGCGATCCGGAGTCAGTACCCCGAGTTTCCCACGGCGATCGTCCAGACGGTGCCCATCCCCCTACAGGACATCTGCCTCAAGGCTCTGGAGAAGAACGCAGGCCAGCGGTACGCGGACGCCCGGAGCCTGCTGGACGATGTCAACCGCTACCTCCGTGGTGAGCGCGTCTGGTCGAAGCCGTCCTTCGTGGCGGATAAGGTCCAGCAGGAAGTCTTCCATCACCGCCAAAAGCTCAAGGTCTGGCACGAGAACGGTCTGCTCACGGAACGGGAGTGCGACAAGCTGGAGGGGATTTACGAGCGGCTGGTCGCCCCATCCGATCCGTCGATCATCGAGGCCCGGGAACTGTCCCTATCGCAGGTGTGGCTGTACTTCGGCGGTTGGATCGCGATCATGGGCAGCCTGGTCCTGTTCCTCGGGACGTGGGACCCGGTGCCCGACTACATCTGGCCCTTGCCGGTGACCGCGGCGATGCTGCTGCTGCTACTGTTCGGCGTCTGGCGGTGGCGATGCGGGGAGAGCCGGCTGGCCGTCGGATTCCTGGCCACCTCCAACCTGCTGTTTCCGATGGCCGTTCTGCTGATGCTGTGGCAGTGGCATATTCTCGACTCCGCCCGTTATCCCTGGGGAGCGGAACTCTCGGGAGCCGAACCGGTCGTCCAGGGACTCCGGGCAGAGCCGCCGGAACAGAACCTTCAGGAGGAGCCATCACGCCAACCGCCCGGCAACGCCCAGATGTTCACCGCCGCCGCTTTGTGGCTGGGCTGCTCCCTGCTGTTTCTCAGGACGACCCGCTCGTCGATCTTCGTGGTCTTCTCGACCGTGGCCTTCCTGGCTGGGTTGACCGTCTGCTATACGATCGCCGGCATGGTGAAAGAGGAATGGCCGCAGGAGGTCATCGCCGGCCGTTACCTCTATCCGGGTTTCGCCCTCTTCCTGCTCGGGGTCCTCGTCGACCGCCGGAAGTGGGCCCATCACGCCGTCCCTTTGTGCGTGGCCGGTCTGGCCCTGATCGTTGGTCCCCTCTCAACCATCGCCAGCTCGGACGCCACGCTCTTCGGCTGGCTGGGATACACGCCGGGCTTTCTGTCCGACAATGAAGATGAACTGATGGGCTTGAGCCTCATCGCCAACGGCCTGTTCTATCTGGCCCTGGCGGGTTTGTGCCGGCGGCTGAACACCCTCCTCCAGAGGCGGCTCGCCCAGATCCTGAGCTGGCTGGGTCCTCTGCACATCCTCGGCGTCCTTCGTACCCTGGACAGCAACACCTGGCAGGTCGACGACAGCCATCAACTGGTCTATCGTATCCTGCTGCCGATCGGCTCGGTCGCCTTCGTTTTCGGGAGCATCTCGCGTCAGATGAAGTCGTTCTTCTTCTCGGGCCTGGCAGGCATCGCCGCCTCCGTGTACCGGCTCACCACCAAGCATTGGGACGAGTTCTTCGCCTGGCCGGTTTCCCTGATCGTGGCAGGAACCCTCTGCATGCTGGTCTCCTGGCTGGTCCCCAGACTCCAGGCGAGCACCAGGCTGCGCGGCCCGCGGACCGCACCCGCGCCCCCCGGTGTTCCCCCCGTGTCAAGCAGACGCCCGGCCCAAGGCCAGGGGCCAAGCTGAAGAAGTGAGGAGGGAACGCTCTGTGACCTTTGTCCCTTCGCGCCCTGCATACCCTTCATACCCTCCGCCCCCCTCTCGGTGCCTTTCGTAGCCAGAACTGGGCCCCGAACGGGCCGCCGTGTCTGAAAGATCCCGGCTTTCCCAGAAAGATACGCCGCCCTGGCGGCCAATACCCTGCAGAGGCCGGAGCGCCGGCCGATTCCAAACTGCCACCTGGAATCTGAAGGAGAACGCCATGGCCAGATGGGCCTTCGTGACCGTGTTGCTCTACATGCTGCTCGTCGTCGTGCTGCTGATTCCGGCAGCCTGCCTGTGTGCCGACCGCCTCGCCGGGGAAACAACCGGCATCCCGGAAATCATGGAAGCGTATTTCTATTGGGGCTTCTGGCCGGCGTGTGCGGTCGTTCTTGCGGTGCAGGCGCTGCTCCTGCTCTTTCCCGTCGCCAAAGCGAAAGGCAGGCCCACCCCCGGCGCCAGTATCTGGGTCACCGTCATCACCGCCGCCGTGCTGTTCTCCGTGTTGCACCTGGGTCTGATGGTGTCCCTGGCCGCCGCCATCTGGGGTGATGACCTGGAAGGGCAGGGACCGTCCGCCTTCGGGATCCTCGGCTTCTTCATTGCCGGCTGGGTCCTCTGGGCGTTCATTTTCTACCGTTTCGGACACCAGTACGACCGCCCGACTTTCGTCGGGACCCTTATGGGCTGGCTGTTCAAAGGCAGCATTCTCGAGTTGCTGATCGCCCTGCCCTGCCACGTGATCGTCCGCCACAAGGATACGTGCTGTGCCCCGGGTCTGACGTTCTTCGGGATTTCCGCCGGTTTCGTCATCATGGCCCTGGCCTTCGGCCCCGGCCTGTTCTTCCTCGTCGCCAAACGCCTCCGGGACATCCGTCCCCGGTGTCCCCGGGCCATCGCAGGCACCTGACCGCCCGCTCACGCAGCCGTCACTGGTTCTCTTGCTGCTTCCGGCGGAACATCAAGAACTCGCTGGGAGAGAAAACCCTCATCGCTCGGGACGGCGCGACAGGGAAATGCACGCGATCGCCGGGGCTTTACGGGAGAGAGCGCCCGTATCCGATGTCGTCGACGTACAGGATGCCGGTGCCACCCTTGGCGGGATTGGCCCGGTTGCCGACGCCGATCGTCAGCGTCTTGACGGCAGTGATCTTCACGCCGGCGGCGGTGAACTCACTGAGCGGGATCTTCCACTGCTGCCAGCTCGTCTTCGCCGTAGCGGCTGCATCCGGATGCGCCACCGTCTTCGACTTGCCGGCAGTGTCCTTGACTGTGAGGTACAAGCCCTGCGCCGTGCTGCCGGGCAGCGGCGCAGCACCCTGGAAGTAGACGCGTAAGGTGTCGGCTCCGTGGGCGGTCCAGTCCTGGGGCGTGTCGAAGGTTCGGTCGGCTTCGGAATAGAATGGCGCAACTGAGTTGTCGAACTTCAGGGGCATGGCCTGCCGGCCGGCGTGGACGATGGTTCGCTCGGCGAACGGCGCCTCCAGGTACCCCACGGTGGAGCCGCTGGCGCCGCTGGTCAGGCCGTCAATCCAGGTCTCGTAGATCCGGCCGCCCTCGCTGTCCGTGTAGCTCTCGAAGTCATCGATCGCAGCGAAATCCTGGGTCGTGAAACTCCAGACGGGACCCGGATAGGTGAGCGCATTGACCTCATTGACCCGCCAATAGTAGGTGGTGCCGAAGTTGAGGGAGCCCGGAGCATAGCGGTGGTCGGCCACCGTCTGGGCTTTGGCCAGGGCGTTCCGGTCCGTGCCGAGGAAGACATCGTGCGAGGCCGCTTCCCGGCCGGGCCGCCAATTCAGCGCGGTCTCGACACTGACGCCCGTGGCGGCGTCCGCCGGCTGCGGTTGGAACGCCTCGACCGGGACATAGAAGAACCGCACTTCGCTCAGGCCGGTTTGCGGCGCCATGCCGCCCCAGTTGCCGTCGATCGTCAGCTTGACATACTTGGCCGTGACACCGCCGAAACTGACGGTCGTATTGGCGGTGTACGTCGGCAGGCCGGTGGCCCGGGCGAATTCCGGCACGCCCGCCAGCAGCGTCCACGTCTGGCCGTCGGCGGAGTACTCGATCCTGACGCTCTTGGCGCCGAAGCCCACGAAGGTCTCGACCGCCTGGTTCGAGTTCCAAACCCGCATCTCGTGCAGCTTGCAGGCCGTCGCGAACGCGAACTGGATCCAGGCCGGTTTGGCGCCGGTGGTCAGCCACATGTCCTTCGCGTTGGTCGAGTGCTGGTCGATGCTGTTGAGCCCGGAGCCGTTGACCGTATTCTGCGGTCCCATGTCGGTCTGGTAGCTGGAGGCGGTGGCGGTGACACCCGTGACAGGGTAGGCAAACGGCTCGGTCGTGAAGCTCCAGGTCTGGCCTTTGAAGACGGTGCGGTCGGGGGCCCCGTTGACCTCATCGATCCGCCAATAGTAGGTCCGGCCGTATTCGAGCCGGCCGTCCGGGTCGTACGTGACCGCCGCCTGATCCTGGCTGACGAGGACGCCCCGCGGGGCTGTCCGGCCGGCGTCGTTCACGTCCGCCAGCGTCTTGCCGAAGTAGACATCGTGCGTGACGGCCATCTCGCCCGCCTTCCAGTTCAGCACCGTGTCGCACGGGACATCCACCGCCTGGTCCTCGGGATGGGGGTCCTGCGCGCGGGAGGCATCCCCCAGGCCGCTCATAACCTTCGCGATTTCGGTCTGGGCCAGTGCCCGGCTCCAGAGCTGAACATCGTCGATCATGCCGTTGAAGAAGGTCCCGCCCCGGCTGCGCCGGCCGATGGTGACGGCGGCCGTGTTCTTGGGCATCGCGCCCGCGTAGGCCCACTCCTCCCCCAGAACCCCATCGATGTAGCACTTGAAGACCTTGCCGTCATAGGTGGCAGTGATGTGGTGCCACTCCCCCGCCGGCGGCGAATTGGGGGAGCAAGTGTCCCGGCCCTCGTCGTTGTAGAACTGCCAGAAAATCACGGCTCCGGCCTCCTCCGTGAGCTCGTAGGGCAAGTCGTTGGCGGCCCAGCCGCCCTTGCTGACAATCGCCATCTCCCCCGTGGCAGTGCGGCGCATGTTGGTCCACGCGGCGATGGTGATTTCCCCGGTGATGGATAGCAGCGGATGGTGCGGAATCTCCACATAGGCACTGCTGCCGTTGAAATCCAGGGCCCCGCCCACTTGGCCGACCACCCACGTCGGGCCACCGCGCAGCGTACCGTCGAGACCGTTGCCGGAGGAGTCGAAGGCGGTGGCGCCCTGCCCCTCGTCAAAAGTCCAGTACCCGACCAAGCCAGCCGGACCAGCAGCCGTCCGGTATCCGAGGGTCAGGACAACCACCACGGCCGCGCACCACACAATGAGTTGTCTTCCTCCCATGGCGAACCTCCTTCCAGCAAAAGTGATGGGTCAGAGGAACCGCCTCTGTCGCACGGGTGCCCATGCGTTTCCCCGGGTGTCCGGCGTAGCCATCTGCCGCGGCCGCAGGAAGAGATGCCCCGTGTGCCACAGAGGTCCTCCCGGTCCAATTGTCTACATCCGGGAGTCATTATGACAGTCAACGGGACGTGTGTCCAGCACAAACTGCCGGACCGCGCCGGAGGGGCGGGCGGCATTCCGTGGCGCATTCCCGTGGCACGGCCTGCGACGCAAGAGGTTCGCGTCCAGAGCCCCGCCCCCGATCGGGTCGAGGGCGGGCTCTGCACGGGGAGAGGGGACCCGAACTCGAGCCTGCCCCCGGGCTGGACCGGGGGCACGAGTTGGGGCGTTGATCGCATTGGAG
Organism: Planctomycetota bacterium; assembly: GCA_025459125.1. GTDB lineage: Bacteria > Planctomycetota > Phycisphaerae > Sedimentisphaerales > Anaerobacaceae > PLanc-01. The sequence goes on from JALORE010000029.1 coordinate 21,603, forward strand.
GCTTCCAGTCGCAGTAGGAACGGAGCTTCTTCCCGGGGCCGAGGCGGAGGAGAGGCGCCGACGATTACTCTCTACACTCGCGGGCCGTGTCAAGAGTCGAGAGTTGACCCTGACGTCCCGCGCGATCCCGTTCGTCGTGAAAGATCACCCGCCGCTCGTTGCCGCGGTGGAGCACTCTGTGAAATGGGGACAGGATCAAAACAGAGCGGGGCGTGGTCTGGACGACCAACGCCCCGCTTTCATATCCCCAGCGACCCGGCCGGCTCGGGCAGATCCCGGCGCCGGACCTCAGAACGGCTTGTGCAGAGGCGTGGTCTGCCCGGCCAGGCCGGCGACCTCCGCCTGCGACAGCGGCCGGCTGTAGACCCGCACGTCGTCGATCAGGCCGTCCCAGAAGTTCGTCAACGCCTTCTGGCATCCGATATAGAAGGTCCCTTCGGAATTCTCCACGTTTCTGGTGGTCGCCGCCCCGGCGGGCCGGCCATCGAGGTAGATCTGCACGGTGTCCGCCGTGCCGCCCTCCGTCACCACCAAGGCGGCATGGTACCACCTGCTGGCTTCGACGGCGAAGCCCGTTTGGGTCGCGACGTTGCCGAGCGAGCTGCGGACCTCGGCGGTCTGATAGATGAGCAGCCACGTCCGCCCGGTCCCATTGAGATCCCCCTGCTGAAAGATCACCTTGTATTCCGTGGGGAGGGCCCGCGCTTGGAACCACGCGGTCAGCGTGAAGCCGTCCCCCCGGTTCTTGACCCGCAGGCTCTCGCTGAAGGGGACCGTAACGTGCTGGGTCGTCCCCGCGAACGACAGCGCGCCGCCCTGCCGGCCCGCCACCCACGACGGCGTGCCCACGGCAGTCCCATGATTGTTGTTGCCGGAGGAGTCGCCCACCTTGCTGCCGGTCCCTTCGTCAAACGTGTAGTGCGCGGCCAGTCCCGTGGCCGCCGGCTGGATGGGGGTGAGGTACTCGGGTGCCTTGGGATACAGGCGGAGGTCATCGAAATACAGAGTGCCTTTGGCCCCGGCGCCCTCGATGCCGATGGTCAGCGAGCGCACACTGCTGACTTTGCCCGCCTTCGACAGATCAAGGTTCCACACCTGCCAGGTGGGCCGGGCCAGGTCCGCGGCGTCCCCGTCGTAGGAGACCTTGGTGCTGTTGATCTTGACGTACAACTGCCCGCCGTTGCCGGCCACGCCCCGGAACCACAGCGACAGGCTCTTGATCCCACGGGCGGTCCAGTCCTGCGGCGCAGCGAAGGTCCGCGTGGCTTCGGAGTGGGCGTACTTGGCCGTGTTGTCGTACGCGATCGGCATGGCCTGCTTGCCGCCGTGCAGGATGGTCCGCTCGGCGAACGGGGCCGTCGCATTCCCCACGTAGGAGCCGCTGAGCCCGTCGGTGAAGCCGTCGATCCAGGTATCATAGATCGTGGTCTGGGCGGCCACATCGTCGTCGTAACTCTCGAAATCGTCGACGGCCGCGTATTCCTGCGTGGTGAAGGTCCAAACTTCGCCCGGCGTGGTGACGGTGTTGACTTCATCGACCCGCCAATAGTAGGTCGTGCCGTAGTTGAGCGTGCCGGGAGTGTAGGTGTGCTCGGTGACGGTCCGGGCCGCTGCGGTTCCCGCGGCCACGGCGTTCGGGTCGGTGCCGAAATAGACGTGGTGCGAACCCGCCGCGCGGCCCGGCCGCCAATCCAAGGCGGTATCCACGCTGACCCCCGTGGCGGCGGTGGCCGGCTGCGGGCTGCGGGCCTGCAAGGGGACAGAGGAGAACCGCACTTCGCTCAGGCCCGTGGTGGGCAAGCCGCCCCAGGAGGCGGTGATCGTCAGTTTGACGTACCGCGCCTCGCTCCCGCCCAGGTTGACGACGGTGTTGGCGGCGTAGCCCGCCGTACCGGTCGCCCGGGCGAATTCCGGCACGCTGGCCACCGGCGCCCACGTCGCACCGTCCACCGATGTCTCTACGGTGACGGTCTTGGCCCCGAAGCCGAGGAAGGCTTCGATCATCTGATTGGAGTTCCAGACCAGCAGCTCGTGCAGCTTGTAGATCCGGTCGAACTCATATTGGATCCAGTTGGGCCCGTCCCCGACGCTGAGCCACATCGCGGTCGGCTCGGTGCCGTGCAGGTCCCCGGTCAGGCCGGAGCCGTCGATGGTCTTCTCCGGACCCATGCCCGCCTGCGCACTGGAGGCCGTGGCGGCCACCGGCTGGAGCGGGTAGCCATAGGGCTCGATGGTAAAGGACCAGACCGCGCCCTTGAAAATGGTGCGGTCGGGCGTCTGGTTGACTTCGTCGATCCGCCAATAGTACGTCTGCCCATAGGCGAAGGCACCGGCGGGATCGTAACTGGTGTCGGTCTGGCCCTGACTGACCAGCACGCCCCTCGCATCGGTCCTGCCGGCGGTGTTGACATCGGCCAACGTCGTACCGACATAGACGTCGCGCGTGCTCGTGCCCTCGCCCGCCGTCCAACTCAACGTCGTATCCCGCAGGACATCCACGGCCTTGTCTGCGGGATTCGGCCCGGAGGCCTGGCCGGCGGGTGCCCCGCGCATGATCTGCTGGATCTCGGCGGCCGTCAGCTCATGATCGTAGATCCGGACCTCGTCCAGGGCGCCATCGAGGCCGTAGGTCGCTGTGGCATGGCCCGAATTGCCCAGGACCACCGACGTGCTGGCAGTGTCGATCACGGCTGTGGCCACGGGGCCGGTCATCGGGTCCGGTTTGCCATCCACATAGAATTTGACTTGCCCGATCTGGGCCCCGGTGCCATGGGTCAGCGCGATATGATGCCACTGACGATCGTTGACGGGGGTCGTGGCCACGGCCCGCGAGCCTTGAATCTCGAGCCGCAACGCATTCAACGCCCCGTCCGCCGCGGTCTTGTTGAACCGAAAACTGTACCGCTGACTCGTCACGTTGGCGCCCCAGCCCACTATGACACCATTGTTGGTCTGGGTGGGCTCAGCCCTCATCCAGGCCGTGACGGACCGTGCCGCCTGACCGACCACGCCCGGGTGGCTCGTCTCCACCCGGTCGGCGCTGGTCGATTTGAAGAACAGCGCCGCTTTCGTGCCGGCAATCGGCGCCAGGTCGGCCGTAATCCAGGTCGCCCCCACCAGCCGGCCATCGGCCTGCGGCCCGCCGACGGCCGCCGTGGTCGTGGTGCCCGCTGCCTCCTCCAGAGTCCAGTAGGCCACCAGGCCTCCGGAGGCATCACCCGCCGCTCCCAGAGCGCCCATGACCATCGCGAAATATACCAGTCTCTTTCTCATGCCGGTCCTCCTTCTCGAATCGGTGTCGTTGTGGCGTGATTGTCTGTCGCGACAAAGTCAATGATCTTGGCGCCGACCACACACTATCCGTATGGTACCGTATCGGCCGTCCCGGCACAAGACCGATCTGGCTGCGGCGTGTTTCGAGCCGCCCCGCGGCAAACGCCCAAAGCGGGAAGAACCGCGGTCACGTCTTAACTGCTCATTGTGCCTCCTCATAGTGTTATTTGAGCCGGATGAGCCCATGTTTCTTGGTTGGCGGTCTTCGGGAAATCTGGCCAATCTCGCGGGTGGTGGACCGGCGAGCGAGAACCCGGCCTCCGCGTCGGCTGCCACCCCATCGTGGGGTGCGTATCACGCACCATCTCTATCTGCGGGCCTGTCACCCCCACCGGAGAAAGCGGTGCGTGGTACGCGTCGGCCCGGGCCAGGACCGGGGATGGATCGGTCCGCACGCGGGCGGTTATAATGCCTGCCGGTGATTTTCTGGATTTTCCGCGCTCATTTGGCACGGATCGATACACCTATATACGAACGCTGACGCTGATATCAGCACACCGGTGACAAGCGACAGGTTTGACCAATGAGAATCGAGTCTCTGGAACAATCCGATGCGGATCTGGTCGAGGCGGCCCAGCAAGGCCGGTTGGACAGCTTCGGCGTTCTTTACCAACGTTATCACAACCCCATGGTGGCCCTGGCCTATGCCCAGTTGGGCGACAAGCATACGGCGGAAGATGCCGCACAGGAGGTCTTCGCCGTGGCCTGCCGGGACCTGCGGTCGCTGCGGGAGCGGGAGAAGTTCGGGCCCTGGCTCGGCGGCATCTGCCGGAACGTATGTCGGCAGATGCTCCGCGTCAAGACCCGAGCCACCCCGCTGCCGGGCCGCCCCGCCACCCCGGGCCGGGAACCAGATGCCGTCCCGGAGGACGGACCGGAGCAACAGGAACAATGGGAAGCGGTGCGGCGCGCCGTCTGGCAGTTGCCGACCGACGAGAGAGAATTGATCGTGATGAGATACTTCAACGGGTTCTCGCAGGCCCGGATCTCCGAGGTCCTGGACCTGACCCCGGCGGCCGTCAACGGCCGGCTCACACGAGCCAAACGCAAGATCGCAGAGTGGTTGGAACACAGTGGTTTCGGGAGTGAATCATGGGACGCGTAAATGACGACCAATGGCTGGACAAGGCACTGAACCAGGCCCTCCACTCGGACGACACGCGGCCCGATTTCCAGAAGTGGCTCGCCGATCACCCCGAGGCCGTGAACCGGTTCACCGCGCGGACGCCGCTACGGCAGCGCCCGCCCCGAATAAGGAGAATCCTCATGAACGTTACCGCAGTCAAACTCGCGGCCGCCGCCGTCCTCGCCGTCGCCGCCGTGGTCGGAATCACCCAACTGACGAGCAACCACCAGCCCGCCACTTCCGCACCAGTCGCCCAGCAGACCCTGATGGGCCCGCTGACCCACCCGTTTGCCGACGGCTCCACCGTAAAGCTGGCCCCCGGCGCCAGCATCCGCACGTTCGCCGACGCGGGTAAGAGAGGCTTCGAGCACCTCGCCGGCCGGATCGACGTGACTGTCGCCAAGGGCAAGGGCGAGTTCATCGTGACGAGCCCTTATGGGCAGGTGAAAGCCCTCGGGACCGAGTTCACCATGAACGTGATGGACGAGGTTGCCGCCAACACCAAGGAACAGGTAAAGCTGCTCGCCGTGAAAGTCACGGAAGGCTCCGTGGAAGTCCGCAACACCCAGGGGGTGAGAACGCTGCGTGCGAATCAGGACCTCGTGGTCGCAGCGAACGCGGCCCCGTACGACTTCAACAACGATGAGAGCCTGCCGCAGCCGTTGCGGACCAGGGTTCAGGCGATGGTCGAGGCCCTCCAGGCCAAGGACGGCGCCGCCTGGGTCGCCAACTACAACCTGAACTACCTGTACCAGCTTGCCAAGGGCCAGGTCGCGTACGACGCCAACCTCTTCGGCGGCACGGCCGAGGACGCCCAGCGCTTCCAGCAGGGGCTTGGCCACGTGCAAAGCCCCGCGGAGCTGGCCAAGATCGTGGGCGGCAGTCTCAACAGCAGCGATGGCGAGATCTACATCACCGCGATCGTACTCAACGAAGCCCGCGACCACGCCCGGGGCAAGTGCGTCAACCAGAGCCAGAACCGCACGGTCATCATGAGCCCTCAGTGGCACTTCTTCGACGGTGCCTGGTGGCAGATCGACGACTGATCCCCCTGCTCCATCCGTTCAAGCCAACCCCAGGCCGGGCTTCCTGCAAGCCCGGCTTTTTTCATGCGCGGCCGCGAGAAAATGCAACCGCGCGAGAACTCGTGCATTATGATAGAGGAAGACCGGCTCCGGAGCAGCGCGATGACGAATGACGCATTCGAGTGCGACTTGGCTTCTCAGGCCGAGATCAGGGACGACGACCGGACCATGGTCTGGGCGGCCCAGCGGGACCCGCAGACCGCGGGCAGACTCTATGACAAGTACTATGGTGAGATCTTCGGCTACATCTATCACTCCACCCTGGACCGCACCGCGACCGAAGATTTGACCTCGAACGTCTTTCTGGCGGCGTTTCGGCACCTGGGGCGTTACCGCTGGCGGCAGATCCCCTTCCGCGCCTGGCTCTATCGGATTGCCACCAACGAGATCCGGATGCATTGTCGCCGGCACAAGTGCGACCAGGCCGCCAGCCTCCGGATGCAGCGCGACAGCCAGGACTGTGCTCCCGCCGCCGGGGAAAGACCGGCGGCCGAGGAAGAGTACCGCCTGCTCCATCGGGCACTGTTGGCGTTGAGACAGAAGTATCGCACGGTGATCGTCCTGCGATACTTCGAAGGCAAGACCATGGCAGAGATTGCCGAGATCACCGGGGCGCGAGAAGGCACAATCAAGTCCCAACTGCATCGGGGACTGGCCCAGTTGCAGGAGATCCTGGTGCGGTGGGGTGTTCTGGCGGAACAACAGGAATAGGACCATGGACAACCACACGGAACGAATCGAGCAGTACCTTCAGGGTATCGGCGTGCCGGCGTGCGGCTCCGATCTTCATCGGCAGCGGCTGCGCCGGCAGATTCTGGGAGAAATCGAAAGGAGGCAGACCATGTCTGCACGGGGAAAAGCATGGCGTATTGCCGCGATGATCGCCCTGATCGGCACCGGCGCCGTCATGGGAGCGGCCGGAATGAAGATGCAACGATACCGTTTCGTCGAAAGACAGCCCCAGCGGGGTTACGTGGTGCAGAGCGAAGACGGACGCAACACGATGCTCGTCTCCGAAGTGCACGCGAACACTCCGGAGGAGGCGGTGCAGTATGCCGAGAAGCTGGCGATGTTCAAGCAACAGGGCCGGCGGCGACTGGTCGGCGTCGTCGAGACCGCGGTCAACGGCCAGCATGATATGCGGGTGCTCACCTATGAGTACCGTCTGCCCAACGGTCAAACGACCTACCTGGGCGAGCGAGATCCCAACGATACCGGGCCCGCCACGCTGGCCAACGAGCGGCTGGAAGCAGCGTTCCGCGAGATTGACGAACGCAATATCGTGTCCTACGAGCGGGACGTGCAGGGCCGGCGGTTCTCCTTCCAGGCCCGGCAGTTGGTCCTCGACGACGGCACGCAGATCCTCCGCGCCTACGGCCGACCCAAGGATGCGCCGGAGCAGGCGGGCCGCGCGTCGGAGATCCTGTGGCACCTGGAACTGACGCTGGAGATGCAGGGATTGAAGCCCCCGGCGCTGCAATGGGCGGTCTTCGACGAGGACCCCCTGCCCGGGTTCGTAGAACGCCTGGAGCGAAGGCGCAAGACCCTGCCGGCCGCGGTGAAGGCCGCGCCGGAACAGGAAGAGGTAGCGGCCCGGAACGCCCGGATCTCCGTCAACTGGGATCTGGCCTTCCGCAAGATCACCGCCGACGAGGCCTACCTGCTGACGCCCGCGCCCCGGGGATCGCACGGCTACACCACGAATGGTCCCGCCGGTCCCAAGTGGATCGTAACCAAGACGGTTATGATCGACGGCAAGCCCCACTGCTGGTGCGTGCCGGTGGAAGTCAAGGCCGGCAAGGAGATCGCCCTGATTCTGCGGGCGAAGAATATCACCGACCTGACCGGCATCTATGATGAAGTCATGAATGCGCCGTCGCCGGAGAAATGAAGGCAACCAACGGCTTGACAGGCGGACGCAACGATCGTAGTGTGATTCTCAGGATCGAGCGAGGGGATCATGGGAAAGGGAATGTCATGAGACGAGCAGGTTTGTTTCTCCGCGTCGGCGTGATGGTGGTCGGGGCCGCTCTGTGCGTGGGAGCGGTAGCGCCGGTTTCTTCGCCCGGGTCTTCCGAGATCGAGCAACTCCGCCAGGAGGTGGCGGCCCTCCGCCAGCGGATCGAGCTTCTGGAGGAACGCCTGAGGACGGATCTGGTCCCCGCCGCCGTCAAGAAGAGCACGGAGAGACCGGACGTGATCAACCCCTATCCCAGTCCGCGCCGCACGCCGCCCAATTGGCGCAGCTTCGAGTTCAACGGCATGCCCTGCTACATCTGCCCCATTGAGGCAACAGAGAAACCCGACGGTGCGGGCGCAAGGCCGATCCCGCCCCAGGAGTCCCCGGCAGCCTCCCAAGCGGCAGGCCGCCCGTGATACTCTGCCCCAGCCGAAGTGACGGGTGGCATCGGCAAAGGCCGCAGGCCCTGGCGATGGCCTATCGCACAGGCAATCCGCCATCGCCAGGCTCCGCGTGGGGACCTCAAACGCGATTCATCGCGTTTGGGACCCCTTGACGATGCCACCCGGGCAATTCTGAGCTTCTCACACAGCCTCTCAGAAGAATCACCATGGATAAGAGGCTATCTCAGAAGCCGCACGCCGAGTATGTCATTGCGAGCAAAGCGAAGCAATCTCACTCTCTGGGGTCGAGATTGCTTCGTCGCTGCGCTCCTCGCAATGACAGTCCTGAGTCTCCTCCGATTCCTGTGCGAGCGCCTTACAGCCGGGGGGAGAAAAGGGCGACACGGCATAATAAAACCCGCGGCCGGACGTGCTATTATGTGAGAATGGTCATTCTTCATTGGGTGTGAGCGACGATGCTCAAAGATCAGTGGCTCAAGTGGAAGCTCCGGCGTGGTAGTCAGGAGGCCCTGGCGCGGGTCTACGAGAAGTATGTCGATGCGATGCTGACCCTGGCCTTGGGCCTGCTGAACCACCGCGCGGCGGCCGAGGACGTGGTGCAGGACGTGTTTCTCTCCTTCGCTCGATCGGCCAAGGACCTGCGGGCGCAGGGGAGCCTGCGCAGCTACCTGATGACCAGCGTCCTGAATCGCGTGCGGGACAGCCGCCGGCAACGGCTGCGGCAGGCCCGCCGGGATGCGGGGCTGGGCTGCGGTGGCGAAACGCCCGGCCCCGAGGAGGCGGCCATCCAGGTGGAACAAGCCGTGCGGCTCAACCACGCTGTGGCCGAGCTTCCCGATGAGCAGCGCGAGGTCGTGCTGCTGCGGCTCAAGGCGAACCTGAAGTTCCGGGAGATCGCCCGCCTGCAGCAGACGTCCATCAGCACGGTTCTGGGCCGGTATCGCTACGGCCTGGACCGGCTGCGGTCGCGGCTGAACGGTGAGGTGGAACCATGAGATCGAGAAAAGCAATGGCAGAAACCATCCGCAAGAAGCTCGGCTTCGTGGTCGATCCGCCCCTGCGCGACCGGCTGTTGGCGCACGCCCTGCAGGAACAGGAACAATCATGGACCAGCCAACCGGCTCCTGCGAAGCCGGGCACAAGGAGAATGATCATGAGGATTTCGACAACCAAGATCGTAGTTGCCGCCCTGGTCGGCGCCGGCGTGGTAGCCGCCGCGGCGGTGGGCGTGAAGTACCACTATGTGGACAGAGACCCCCAGCGCGGCTATCTCGTACAGAGCGAAGACGGGCACAGCATGATGAACATCGGCGACGAGCATGCCGCCAGTCCGGAGCAGGCCGTCGCGAGGGCCGAGGAGATCGCCGGGCTGAAGCAACAAGGCCAGCGCGAGCTGGTGGGCGTAATCGAGATCGAGGTGAACGGGGAATTGGACCATCGGGGATTCAGCTACCGGTACCAGCTTGCGGACGGCCAAACGATCGAGGTGTACGAGCGCGACCCCGACAGCGGGGCCCCGGGTACCCTGACCGGCGAACGCCACGCCGAAGCGGTGCGCCTGATGTGCGAAACCAGCGGCCACACGGAAATGGTCATGATCGACGGAAGAACGTACCGTGTCCCCGCCGAGGGCGAGGAGCCGGCCGCCTATGAACGTGTCGTGCAGGGCCGGACCTTCGTCTTCGACAAACACAGCTTCACCCTCTCCGACGGCACCCGGGTCGCCTGGTCGAACGGGCGGCTCCCCGAGGATGGCGCCGGCCTGATGCCCGGCGCCATCACGGAAGGCCCCATCGTGAACGATCTGCGGGAGGTCGCGTCCCTGCGGAGGAAGAACCTGCGGCAGTGGATCGCGATCGACGAGCTGACCGCCAACGGCGCCCTGGACCGGCGCGTCTTCGTGTACCGGTACCAGCTCTCCGACGGCCGAACGACGGACATGCGGGAAGCCGCCGACGCCGCCGCCTTCCAGCCCATCCTCAGCGCCGCACAACGGCGAGAATGGGCCCAGGCCAAGAACGCCGGCTTCGGACAGGAGCTCGGCGCCTATGAGCAAGAGATCCAGGGGCACACCTTCGCCTTCACGCGGCAACGGTTCGTCCTGGGCGACGGCACCGAGCTCATCTGGTCCTACGGCAAACTGAAGGACAACCAGTAATCCGGCAGCCACTCATCAAGGCGAGAGCGACCCAGCCCAAGCCGCTCTCGCCTTGTCATTGAAAATCAGCACAACGGTATTTTTTCTTCTTGACTTCTACGACAACGTGTCGTATGGCTACGACAAGTTATCGTAAAAGACTGGGGTCCTGGGGATCACAAAAATGAAATCACAACCATTGGCCAACGCGGAATTGGCGGTCATGGAACTGCTGTGGCAGAGCGAGCGTCTGACAGCCCGCGACATACGCGAGCGACTCTACTCCGACGCGACCAAGGCCCAGCACGGAACCGTCCAGAGACTCCTGCAACGTCTGGAGGACAAGGGTTTCGTGACGGTGGATCGCAGTCTGTTCGTCCACCTGTTCTCGGCGGCGATCTCCCGGCAGTCCTACGCCGGACAGCAACTGGAGTCCCTTGCGGATAAGCTGACCGCCGGGTCCTTCACGCCGCTGATCACGCATCTCATCGAGCACAAGAAGATCTCCCGCGACGAGATTGACCGGATCAGGGCCCTCCTCGACGGACAGAAAGATGAGGCGGGGCCGGTATGATGGACCTCTGTCTGAGCATGGGCTTGAGCAACGCATGTTTCGCGCTGGCTCTGGCACTCGCGGCCACGGCGGCGGGAGCCAAGACCAGGCGTCCTCATCTGGCGCACCTGTTCTGGCTGCTGGTCTTCGTCAAACTGGTGACGCCGCCGCTCGTGACGATTCCCGTAAGTGTGTTCTCGCCGCCGACGGGTGACGCGGGCGCCGGCGCTCGTGCGTTCGTGGCCGGGGCGCCGTCTGCAATGGGCGATACAACTCCCGGATCCCCCCTGCTGTCCCGTCTCGCACCGCTATGGAATCGCGTCAAGCCAGGCGTGGCTGCCCTCTGGTTGGTTGGGAGCCTCGTGGTATTGGTCTGGTCGATGGTCAGGGTCTATCGCTTCGGGCGGCTGTTGACCACCCAGTCGGAGGTGGCGCCGCTGGAATTGCAGCAGGAGGCCGAGCGAATTGCCCGGCGGCTGGGGCTGGCCACCACACCGGCGATCCGCACGGTAGCGGCGCATCTATCGCCCCTGGTCTGGTGGGTGGGTGGACGGGTGCGGATCTTCATTCCCCGGGCCTTGCTCAATGAAATGGATGTCCGCAATTGGCACTGGATCCTGGCCCACGAGCTGGCACATGTCCGGCGGCGCGATCACCTGGTCCGCTGGGTCGAGTGGCTGGCGTGCGTCGGTTTCTGGTGGAATCCGGTGGTGTGGTGGGCCCAGCGGAACCTGCGGGCGATGGAGGAGATCTGCTGTGACGACCTGGTGCTCTCCCGCCTGCATCCTGCACCGAAGTCCTATGCGGCTTCCCTCTTCTCGGCCGTCGAGTTTCTTGCCCGGCCGGCGGTGCGCATACCGGCGCTGGCAAGTGAAATCAACAGTGGCAGATGCCTGGAAAGGAGATTCAGAATGATTGTATCAGCCAACCCAAATCGATCGAGCTCACGTTGGTCGCACCGGTGTGTCCTGGTGTGCATGCTGGCCGTCCTGCCCCTGGGTCTGGCCTCGGCCCAAGACTATGACGCGGTCGCCCAGCGGCTCAAGGAGGCCGTGACGAAAGGCGAAATCACGCAACCACAGGCCGGCGCCATGATGGCCGCCCTGAAGAAGGAGGCCGGCCGGAAGCGCAGCCGTGCCGATCTGGCCGCCATCTGGGAGAAGCTGCAAGCCCAGGTGCGGGCAGGCGAGCTGACAAAGGAACAGGCTCGGGAGAAGATGACGGCGCTCAGGGCCCAGGCTGCCCCGAAAGACGGCAAGGACAAGAAGACCGTCAAGAAGGACGCCAGCAAGAAGGATCAGAGCCCGGCCGACCAGAACGCCATCTGGGGAGGAATTGCAGGCCCAGGTTCGCGCGGGGGAGCTGACCAAGGAGCAAGCCCGTGACAAGATGACGGCGCTCAGGGCCGAGGCCGCCAGAAAAGACGGCAAGGACAAGAAGGTCATCAAGAAGGACCGGGCCCCGGAGAAGGCAACAACCGGTCCGACGAAGGTGAAGAAGGCCCCGGAGGCTGCGGTCGAGGCCGGCAAGCAGGACGCCTCCGCGAAAGCCATCAAGAAGAAGCCGGCGGCCCAACCTGATTACGACGCCATCGGCAGAGAGCTCAAGGCCGCCGTGCAGGCGGGCAAGCTGACGAAGGAAGAAGCCAAGGCGAAGTGGGAGGCGCTCAAGAAAGAGGCCGCCGGAGACAAGGATAAGAATTAGGGTGCCGCCTGATACGCTGTGCCATACGGGTGTTTGCGTGCTGACTGGCAAATCAACGAGGTGACCTGATGAAGACGATGCCGGCCATGATGTTAAGCTTGTCCCTCTTGGCGGTCCTATCCTTCAGTGACTCTGTCGTGCAGGCCCAAGCGAAAGTCTCCCAAGGTTGGGCCATGGCCGGGGCCAATCCGCAGCGGACTTCGTGGGTGCCCGAGGCTGCCCCCGGACTGCTGAAGCCGCTCTGGGTCAAGCCCGTCGAGCCCTATATCGCGCAGAAGGTGCAGATCGTCGCGGCCTCGGGAACCCTGTTCCTTTCCACCGCGCGGGGACTGTACGCGTTCGACGCGGCTACGGGCGCCCAGCGCTGGGTTTATCCCACCGAGCTTCCCCTGGGGCACTCTCCGACGTATGTCGACGGCCGGCTCTACGTGGGCGGACTGGATCGCAAGATCCACGCCCTCGACGCCGATACCGGCGCGGGGCTTTGGACCTTCAGCGCCACGGGGGGATTCCACACCAGTCCGCTGGTCGTCGAGGGACGCGTCTACGCCGGCAGCCGTGACGGCTGTATGTATGCGGTCCAGGCGGGGACCGGAGCGTTGGTATGGAAGCACCCCACCGGGGGACAAATCCTGCAATCCGCCGCGTACCAGGACGGCGTCATCTTGTTTGGCTCGCAGGACGCGCATGCGTATGCCCTGGACGCCCGGACCGGGACGCAGGTCTGGCGCTCGGAGAAGCTGCCCGGTATGGGCTGGCATTCCTGGTGGCCCGTGATTTACCGGGACGTGGTCCTGTTCACCCGAACCGAGGTCGAAAAGGGCCTGGTGGGGTTCCAGAACGATTGGCTGTTCTCAAAGAGCAAGACCGCGAAGAACCTGCCGGGAATTCGAGGAACCGAGCCGGGCGACTGGGTGGCGGAAACGCCCACGGTCGATCTTCGCACCAACCCGAACGGCGGCACGATCTCGGACTGGTTCGAGCAGTATCCATGGCGACGAAGCCTGATCGTCCTGGACCGTAAGACCGGCAAGGAAGTCGCCTTCGACCTGGATCAGGATGGAACCACGGATGCCGCCCCGATGCTGTGGGCGTGGACCCATGCCGGGACGTGTTACCCCCCGCTGGTCAGCGGTTACGATCATGTGATCTACTTCCGCAGTATCAGTCACGCCGTCGGGTCCAGCATCCCGGGGGCGGTGCTGGTTGGCTGGAAATACGGCACGCCTTTCTTGAGCCTGCCGGTTTCGCAGATGTCGGGCCAGAGCGGCTTCTGGCCCGGCGACGAGCCGGTGGGGATCTCGGCGGGCGGGAGCTGCGTCTATTGGAACCTGTGCAACGACCGCTACGTGGGCAGCGCGGACCTGTCCGTCGCCAACACGTCCTTTCCCGACCCTGACGGCCGCCGGCAGTGGCGGCACATGACCGGCGATGGATTCAAGACGAGCAGCCTGCCGGCCGGCTACAATAGCCAGGTCTCCCCGTATCTCTGGAGCGTCGGCCCCGCGAACATCAAGCCCATGTATTGGGCGCACGGCGACAACGTCGGGCCGACGATCTACGACGGACGAATGTACGTGCAGCGCGGCAACGCCATCGTTGCTTTCAGTCCTGACGGCCCGGGCAGCAGCGCTCCGGTCTTGCCGGTAGCGCGGATCGCTCCCGGAGGAACTGGACCCGAGCCTCTTTCGGAAACGGAACTCCGCGCGCGGCTGGCGACGGAGGTGCGGAACATTCTCGACCAGGGGCACTTGATGGCCGGTTTTGCCAAGATCGGTCTCATCGATTTCCGCACGGTGAACAGCCTGGGCGATTATCTGCTCCATTATTGGCACAATCCCGCGGACATGCTGCTGGTGTTGCTGCAGGCGTTGCCGCACCTGCCGCCCGACATGCAGGACCAGGTGCGTCAGTATCTTCAGAAGGAATACACCACCTTTCCTCCGTACCAGTACACACACATCGGGTTCAGGGACGGAGCGCCGCGTGAGCCCTTCGCGTATCCGCCCTCCACGTCCCGAGCCATCGACCACGATTTCGGGCCTCTGACGGGCAATTCCTTCCGCGGCTGGAGCAAGCCGCCTCACAACGTCTATGCCATGTGGAAATACGCCCAAGCGGGTCTGGCCGACGCGGCCACGGTGTTCCAGCAAGCCTCCGGCGTGATCGGTGCCACCCCGCCCGACCCCTATCTCCAGGCGTTTCCGCACGTGCACAACGCCTATATCGCGGGCCATGTGGGCTACGTCGAATTGGCCAAAATGGCGGGCCGGCCCCATGCCGCGCAACAGCAGGAGTTGAATCGCCTGCTGGAGCTTCGGGCCCGGACGTTCCGCTGGGACGTGCCGGCGGACACCGGCAATGCGGGAAGCGATCAATACTTCTACACCTTGATCACGGCGTGGAACTTCATGCATCTGGTCCCGGAGTTGGCGGACTATCTGCGGCAGAACGCGCTCGTGAAGGTCCAGGACGCCATCGAGCGCTACACCCGCATGGCGCCGTATTGGATGGTCGGCCACAACGAAGAAGTGCAGCACGAGAATGGGATCACGCCCCTCTACCAGACCCACGCCCTGTTCCAGGCCAAGGCTCAGATTCTCCGGGTGTCCCGCGACGCATTGGCCCAGGTCCTGGATACGCCGCTGGTCCCCGCGGGGGATCTCTTCTACTTGCAGGATCTCCTGGCCGCCCTGGAGGCCCCCGCCACGAGTTCCGGCGGCCCAGAGCAGCCGCCGGCCCAGGCCAAGTAGTTCCTGTCGCTCCGAAATCCTGACCAAGGACCAGGCCGGACCGACAGGGGTCCGGCCTTCTTTTTGCGGCGCTCCGCTCCCCCCAGAACTCATTAGAATAAAAGCCCTGCCTGGGCGTAGTATAGGGTGAGAATGATCGTTCTTGCGACCGCGCGGGCAGGCAGCCGATGTTCGACGACCAACGACTGAAGTGGAAGTTCAAACGGGGCAGCGATGAGGCGTTGACGCTCATCTATGAGAAGTACCTCGACTCGATGCTGACCCTGGCTCTGGGTCTGCTCAATGACGCGGCCGCGGCGGAGGATGTCGTGCAGGATGTCTTTGTCGCCTTCGCCCAGTCCCGCCGGAGTTTTCAGATGTGGGGCAGCCTCAGCGGTTACCTGGCGACCAGTGTCGTCAACCGCGCCCGCGATTACCAGAGGCGCCGGCGGCGCCACGCTCGCCTGGGTCCGGAGTTGCATACCGGCGCCGAGCCGGCGGACCCCGGGCAGGCGGTGATCCTCAGCGAGCAGGCGCGTCTGCTCCAGGAGGCGGTCGCCCAGTTGCCCGACGAGCAGCGGGAAGTCGTGCTGCTGCGGCTGAAGGCGGACATGAAGTTCCGGGACATCGCCAGGCTGCAGCAGACGTCCATCAACACCGTTCTGAGCCGGTACCGGTACGGTTTGGAGCGCTTACGATCCTTGTTGGACGGCGAGGTAGAGAAATGGGGTCGATAAGAAGTATCGAAGAAGCTATTCGGAGCAGATTCAGCGTTGCCGCCGGTCCGGGGTTGCACGAGCGTGTGCTCGCCCGGGTCCGGCGTGCCCAGGAACAATCCAAGGTGACAACGCCGGCTCCCAAGCCGGTTACAGGGAGAACCATTATGAGAAGTCCGATAGTCAAACTGGGTATCGCCGCGGTGCTCATCGCCGTGTTGGGTGTGGGGATCATGGAGTTCATCGGCACCGGCAGCCCGTCCGGCGTGGTCTGGGCCGAGGTCGCCAAGAATGTGGAGGCAAGCCCGAGCGTCATCTTCCGGGCCAGATCGACCGGTTCGCGCGATCCGAATGACGACTGGCCCAAGGCCTACAGGACCTTCTGGCGTTCTGCGACGCTCGATCGTGCAGACTGGTATCGAAATGGTCAGATCCATCGTACGATCTTCACGAATCTGGATACGAAGACCCTGACGGGGGTGCTCCACGATCACAAGAGGTACACCAAGGAAGCCCTGAGCGAGGAGCGGGTCCAGAGCGCGCGAGCGCAGAAGGGTTGGACCGACCCTCAGGATTTGATCAACATGGCCCTGTCTGTCGAACACCGTACGTTGGGCCAGAAGACGATCGACGGCGTGCTCTGCGAGGGCATCGAAGCGGCGGGCCCGGACGGCTCTACCGGGCGGATCTGGGTCGCCGTGGAAACGGGCTACCCCGTCGTCATAGAATTCGAGGGCACCAAGGGAGGCACGCGTACTACGGGCACGCTGGACCAGTTCCGGTGGAACGCGGACCTGCTGGCCGAGGGTATCGAGCCGGGAATCCCCGCCGGCTACGACCCCTTGTAGTCGCAGACGATTCGCTGCACAAGACGATTCTTCCCACGGCCGGGCCGCTTGGCCCGGCCTTCTTCATGCGCCTCCACTTCTCTGCGCGAGCGGTCCTTTAGAGCATCTAACACCATGACCGCTCCACAGATGGCCCCCGCTCCTTGTCATTCCCGCGCAGGCGGGCCTCCATTCGCGCCTCGATGTTTACTGGCCCCCCGCCTGCGCGGGGGTGACAAGAGGGGGACGAGCACGCATTCTGTTGGAGGCTCTAGTTGCGGCCGCAGGCCGCACTGGCATATTTCCATCATCCGTCCTTGATACTAAAACCCCGGGTCTGGGTGTGCTATAAGAGAAGGAAGATCTTTCTGGAGTTCGATGCGTTCGATGATGGAAGACCGGCTCCTCCTCTGGACGTTCAAACGCGGCAGCCCCGATGCCCTGCGGCGGGTCTATGAGAAGTACAAGAACGACCTGCTGAAGCTGGCCGTCGCGCTGGTGACCGACGTCAACACTGCTGAGGACGTGGTGCAGGACGTGTTCGTGTGCTTCGCCCAGTCGGCGGCGCGGATTGGTATCACGGGCGATCTGCGGAAGTACCTGGTGACCTGCGTCGCCAACCGGATTCGCAACCGGCGTCGCGATCAACAAAGGCACGAAGCCATCGGTCTCGACGGCGCGGAGAGCCTGGTCTGCGGGTTCCGCCGGCCGGAACAGTGGGCCATCCTGAATGAGCAACTGCGGCTCCTGAGCGGGGCGCTGGCCCAGCTGCCCTATGAACAACGGGAAGTGGTCAGCCTCCATACGCAGGGCGACCTGACGTTCCGCGAGATCGCCGCGATTCAGAAAGCCCCGATCAATACCGTCCAAGGCCGATACCGGTATGGCATGAGCAAACTGCGGTCCCTTTTGAATGGTGAGCTCGATAATGAGACCGGCGGATAACATAAAGCGCTTCATCGACAAGGCAGCGGTCAGCACCCATCCCCACGCGGACGAAGCCGTGCTGGAGGCGGTGCTGGCCGCCCAGAGGAAGGCAACAGACAAGACCTCGGCCGCCACCCGGCCGAGCCTGAGGAGTATTGCTATGAGAAGTCCCATCACAACCCTGGCCGCGGCGGCTGTCGTCGTGGCGGCCGTGGTGCTATTCATCGGCCTCTGGGACAAGTCGGCCCCGGCGGCTTATGCCCTCGACATGACGATCGAGGCCAATCAGAGCGTTCGCTGGCTGCACATCAAGAACTTCACGATCGGTCATGCCGAACCCCGGGAGGGGTGGATCGAATTCGGCGCGGATGGGCAGGCCCGCCGGGCACGCTCGCAAGTGCCGGACTGGGCCAGCCCCGTGGAGGGCGCCTGGGTGCTCGCCTGGAAGGACGACACCGTGCAAAGGTGGACCAAGAAAGAGAACCGGCTGATGATCGCGAAGGCGGGCAATGTACGGGAGCAACTGACCGCCGTGCTGCAAGAGCTCGACCCCAGGCAGATCGTCGCCCACATTGCCGACCTGGAGCAACGGGGCCAGGTCGAGATCGTCACCGAGGAGCCGCCCGACAAAACCAAGCCGATCGTCGTGACCGTCACGTACCTGCCCGGCAGCGACAAGCCCGGCCGGCGCAAGGTCCTGGCCGTCGATCCGGTGACGAAGCTCGTCAACACGATCGGGCTCTACGAGTTCCAGGATGGTCAGTACCGTCAGGAAGGCACGATCGAGTTGCGGGAGTACAACCAACCGATTGACCCCAAGAGGTTCGACCTGACCAGCGAGGCGCCCCCGAGCGCGCAACGTCTCGACCTGTCGGCCACGAACCTCGGCTTTCCCCAGGGCCTGCTCAATGATGAGCAGGCGGCCACGGAAACGGTCCGCGCCTTCTTCGAAGCCCTGATCGATCAGGACTACGAGGAGGCCGGCCGACTGATCCCCATCGGTACCGCCGCCCTGAAGGAGCACTTCGGCAAGGCGAAGGTCCTGCGGATCGTCTCCGTCGGACCGGCGACGCCCACGGCCCAATCGCAGGACAAGGAACTGACCGTACCCTGCACGATCGAGTACGAGGAGGACGGCAAGAAAGCCACGATCACGCTCCAGGGTATCCGGGTCGGGGAGCTGCCCCAACAGCCGGGCCGCTGGATCATCCAAACCCTCGGGGACTGACCCCCCTTCCCACAGGCCACGTCGTCTCCAAGGCCAAGCCCCTGCGGCTTGGCCTTTTCTCTTGCGCGGGAAATGTATTGACAAATGACAATTAGTTTAGTATAATATACACCCAAATATGGTGGATCGCGGAATGGAGACCATCGCTTCGACGTGGCTGGTCACGAACGGCCCAGAGCCGTCACCCAAAATCCCGTATGGTTCAGAAGCCAGCCGTCCGGTGTCACGTTGGAGGAGATGCCACGTGTTCCGCCAAGCAAGGCCGAGACGGCCTCTTGACGGATGGGCGGGTTGTCGGAAGGAAAACGCGTTGGGGCGGTATACTAAACGACCGGCTCGTACGTGGTACAGGGGAAGACGGCCGTTGGGAACGTGCGGGCAGGCCCGCGCGACCCGGTCTTGTTGGAGGCGGGGCCTGAAAATGGTAGAATGGGTAATATGCTCATTGTCCTGTCACGTTTGAGGTCCGGGGAACGGTCCCTGGTGCTTGCCACCCCAGACAGAAGGCCGGGCGGCAGGTCGCCTGGCATCATGTGTGGCCTTACCGCGCTGCTGTGCGCGCTCCTTCTGGCCTCCTCCGGGCGGGCCGCGATCACGATCGAGGGGGTCACGGACAAGAAGGTCTACGCGGACCGCGTCTCTTTTGTCGTCCGCGCGGAGGCGGGCTTCGAGACGACGGCCGAGCTCAATGGCAAACCGGTGGCCACGGATATCTCTATGAAGGTGGAGGAGCCGGAATACTACGAATTGAACGTGCACAAGCTGTCGCGGGTCGCGCGGACGCAGGAGAGCCGGCTGGTGCGCTTCATCGTCCGCGCGAGCGACCGGGGCAACTCGGAGTGGGGCCTGCCGCGTTGGACACCCTATCCGACGATCGCTTCCGCGGCCGCCGAGTTCACGGGCGCCCGCCTTATGGTTGTGACACCCGCTCAGTACCCCCCGGGACTGGAAATCCCGGTGATTGCCCGAATCGAGGACGCCTCCGGCCGGCGTGTCGGCGTCAACGGCAGACTCACGGCTCCCGGTTTCCCGAATCAACCGCTATCGCTTCTGCGCGGAGTCGGATCGGTCTTTCTGCCCGCCGCCCGCGAGCCGAATACCATCTCCTACACCGCCGGAATCCACGCGCTGGCGGTGACCAGGAGAATCGCCATCGAGAAGGCCACGAAGTGGCGCATCATTCGCGCCGGCGATGTCAGCGCCACGGACTGGGGCGAAAACGCGCGGATTCGCATCACGGGTGATCTGACCATTCCTGCGGGGGCTACGTTGACCATCGGCAGCGGGAGCGTGATCGTGATCGATCCGGGTATCGCCCTAGCGGTCGAGGGCCGGATCGTGGTCAATGGAACCACGGAGCGGCCGGTGGTCTTCACCTGCCAGGATCGCAAGGTCCCCTGGGGCGGGCTGGTCTTCGAGAAGAGCACCTCCCGCGGGGACTTCACCGGCACAATCTTCACCGGCAGCGGCGCCGACCCGGTCTGGTTCGATCATAACCCCGGCCACGGCAGCAGTCACCGGCACGACGAATGCCTGCTGTATCTCGCCAACGGCGCCAACGTGACGTTGACCGACTGCTGGCTCATCGAGAACCACGGCCAGGCGGGACATGGGGAGAAGGCCTTTCTCACCATGACCCGCTGCCTCGTACAGAAGTGCGTCACCGGCGGCCAGTACAACGGCGGTGCCCTGACTCTCACGGACTGCGCCCTGATCGAGTTCCCCGCGGCGACGGCCCCCTACACCGACGGTGACAACGACGGTCTCTACCTGACCGGCGGGACCAACCTATTCACGGACTGCCTGATCGGCTGGTCGCTGGACGACGGGATTGACGCAGGCGGCAGCAGCGCCGGTGCGGTGACCGTCCGCCGCTGCTGGTTCGAAGCGTCGTATCACGAGGCGACGGCGTGGTCGGGCACCCGGATGCGCACGGCGATCGACTGCGTCGCGCTCAACTGCGGTCAGGGATTCGAGTGCGGCTACGAGGCCCCGGACGTGAACACCGTCCACTGCCTCAGCACCGCCAACCTCGTCGGCGCCCGCTTCGGCGACAACTACGACTGGACCTACAAGGGTTTCCTGACGGTCCGCAACTCGCTGCTCTTGTTCAATCACCGGGACCTCTGGGGCCGGGCCTGGGACAACTGGACCGTCCACGTGTCGCAAATGGACGTGCGGGACAACTACCTGACGGTCCTGGACAACGATTTCCTCGACAATCAGCTCTGGTATCCGCAGGCCGACCCGCGCCAGTTGGATGCGCTGGCCTTTTTCCTGCCGACTCCCGCCGACCCGGTGGGCCTCGGCCTGGCCGTCCGGGAGGACACACTCGACCCGGCCGCCCTTGCCCAGGGGATTCCCGTGCGGCTGAGCACCTTCACGATCAATCCGGTGGCGGTCGACTACACCATCGCCACGGCGCAGGGCCCCCTGACTATCGGTATCCTGCATTTCGCGCCGGGTGAGACGGTGAAACAGATCCCCTGCGCAGGTCTTGACCTCCAGAACCTGAATCCGGTCGAGGTGACCCTGAGCAGTCCGGTCAATGCCGAGTTGACCGGGCGGCGCCGGATCACCTTTCAGGACTCGCGCGGCAACCTGTAGGGTGTGCGGTGCACACCTTTTCCATGGGCAGGGATCGGACGCTCATCGTGAGAACAGGGTAGGAACATCTCCCGGCTTTCACAGTCGGCGATGGTGTGCACAGCACACCCTACAAGTGACTACAGACCAATCGGGTGGCAGCCTCAAGGCCGCAGGCCGTGGGGATGGTCCATGGCACAGGCAATCCGCCATCGCCAAGCGGCGCTTGACGATGCCACCCGGACAGTCCTGAGCGTCTTCCACACGCTCGTAGAGGAAGCCGGGCGGGTCGTGCGTTATATTGGTGAGTATTCGCGGTTCTGACGTTCGGGCGCCGGCGATGATGCTCGAAGATCGATATCTCGTGTGGAAGCTCAAGCGGGGCAGCGCGCAGGCTCTGTGCCGGATCTATAACCGCTACGAGAACGATCTGCTGACGCTGGCGACGAACCTGCTGGGCAGGACAGGGCTGGCGGAGGATGTCCTGCAGGACGTATTCGTGAAGTTTATCGAGTCGATCGACACCTTCGAGCTGACCGGCAGTCTCAAGGGCTATCTGGCGACCTGCGTGGCCAACCGGGCCCGGGATTATCTGCGAAAGGGCCGGGGACGTGCCGGTGAGACGATGGCGGAGGGCGGCGGGCGGGTTGCGGAGTATGGAGTCGCGCCCAGTCCGGTCGAATGCGCGATCGCCGGCGAAGAGCGGCAGCGGGTCGTCGCCGCCCTGGCCGAGCTGCCGGGCGAGCAGCGGGAAGCCGTGCTGCTGCACCTGCAGGGTGGCTTGAAGTTCCGCGAGATTGCCAGCATTCAAGATGTCGCCGCCAAGACGGCGGAAAGCCGGTACCGGTACGGAATCGAGAGACTGCGGTTTTTGCTCAATGGTCAGGTGGAAACATGAAACGTGCCCGTGAGGTCGAGAGGATCGTCAAGGATCTGCACCAGGCGGCCGAGGCCGAAACCCACGACCGCATCCTGAACCGCCTGCTCAACGTTCTCAACCAACACCAGAAGCTGTCTCCGGCTGCCAACCAGCCGACGTTAAGGAGAATCGTCATGAAAAGTCCTATTACCAGACTGGCCGCGGCGGCGGTCGTTGTTCTGGCCCTTGTATTGTCCGTCTCGTTATTCGTGACCTCCACCCCTTCGGCGTCCGCCGCAGAGGTCTTCTACCAGGCGGCCCAGGCCATGGGGAGGATGACGTCCTTCCATATCCGCGTGGAGATGCGCACGCCGCCCGGCGACAACTTCGCCCACATCGGCCTGGATTATGACTTTGTGACCATCGACTTCTGGAAGCAGTTCACCGAGGACGAATGGGGCAAGTGGCGGCTGGAATCGCCCGGCCGGATCGTCGTCATGGACGGCCAGAAGTCAATCATGCTCTCGAAGCCCGAGCACGTCGTGGAGTCGGTCGACCGGAATCCGGAGCGGTACTGGCGGGAAAGCCTCGTGCAGGCCGGCGCCGTCATGACGCGGGAGGCCCAGCATGCCGCGGAGCGTCCCGCGGACTTCTCCACGCACCGCGAACCCGGGGCCGACGGCCGCGACAAGATCGTCATCGCGGTCGAAGCCCCGGCCCGGGTGGCCGAAGGAGACTACCTGCGGAACAAGTACATCGAGGACTCCGACCATCTCAAGGTCTACTCCTTCGACGCCGAGACGAAACTGCTGGAGGATCTGCAGATCTTCGTCCATGCCGGCGGCAAGGATGTCCTCGTCTACCGCCTGGTCCGGGCCGAATACAACGTCGCTCTCGATCCGCGTCTGTTCCGCCTGGAGTTGCCCCCCAACGCGATCTACTACAAACCGCTGGAGGTCCTCCCGGACAATGCGAAACATGAGAACATGACGCCCAAGGAGGCCGCCACGGCGTTCTTCACGGCCTGCGCCAGCGAGGACTGGGATGAAGCGCTCAAGTTCATGAACCAGACCCGCGTCTCGCAGCGCTTCAAGGACTACCTGGGCAGCCTGGAGATCATCGAGATCGGCGAGCCCTTCCAGTCGGGGAGCTATGCCGGCTGGTTCGTACCCTATCAGCTCCGCCTGAAATCGGGGGCTCTCAAGAGCCAGAACCTCGCCTTGGTGAAGGACCCCAGCGCCAACCGCTTCGTGTACGACGGCGGGATTTGACGACCCCTTCGACGACACACCAACTGCTCGCAAAGGCCAGGCCGATTCGACCTGGCCTTTTCCCTGCGCCGCGTGGAGAATCCCGCGGGCACGCGGATCGGACCAGTCTTCGTAGGGCGAGCGTCCCCACTCGCCCTACGAGGAGCACCGCACTACGCGTTTCCTGTCAGCTTGGCGCTGGTGGACTCGCCGGCCCGGCAGATGGTATAATCCATCCTGTCAAGCGATCTTCAGGAATGCTCGGTGGCAGGCGGAGCGGCTATGATTGGCGGTAGATTGCGGCAGGTGTTCCATCGTTTCCAGGGCAGGCTCATCGAGTTTGATCTGGCGCCCTACCGGAAGCTACTGGCCCGGATCGACGCGCACGGCGAGAACATCGGCAAGCTGGCCGACAGCCGGTTGCAGGAACTGTCGGGCGAATTGCGCGCGCGGGCCCGGGCGGGCACGAACCTGGAGGAGTTGCTCGTCGAGGCTTTTGCCCTGGGGCGAGAGGTCTCCCGCCGCGTGCTGGGGATGCGGCACTTCGACGTCCAGGTTTACGGTGGAATCGCCCTGCACCAGGGCAAGCTCGTCGAGATGCAGACCGGCGAAGGCAAGACCCTGGCGGCGGTGCTGCCGGCTTATCTCAACGCCCTGACCGGCCGGGGTGTGCACGTCCTGACCTTCAACGATTACCTCGCCCGCCGGGATGCCCAGTGGATGGGACCGGTCTATCAATTCCTGGGCCTGAGTGTCGGCTTGATCCAGGAGGGAATGACGCCGCGCGACCGGCGGCAGGCCTACGCCTGTGACCTCACGTACGCGACGGCCAAGGAAGCGGGCTTCGATTACCTCCGCGACCACCTGTGCCGGAACTCGGACGACCTCGCCCACCGGCCTTTCCACTACGCCATCGTGGATGAGGCCGATTCGATCCTGATCGATGAGGCCCGCATCCCGCTGGTGATCGCAGGCAATACCGAGGAAGTGATCGTCGATCCGTACGCCCTGGCGGAACTGGTGCGCCGGCTCCGGTCGGGCGTCGACTACGACACGGACGAGAACGCCCGCAACGCCTACCTGACGGACGCCGGACTGGACCGGGCGGAGAAGGCCCTCGGTTGCCACAACCTACCCGAGAACATGCTGCTGCTGGGCCAACTCTATCAGGCCCTGCACGCAGAGGTCCTGCTCAGTCGCGACGTCGACTACATCGTGCGCCAAGGCAAGGTTGAGATCGTCGATGAGTTCACCGGCCGGGTCGTGGAGAACCGGCACTGGCCGCACGGGCTGCAGGCCGCGGTCGAGGCCAAGGAGGGGCTGGCGATCCAGGCCGAGGGCCTGATCCGCGGCTCGATCACGCTGATCCATTTCGCCCAGTTGTACCCGAAGCTGGCCGGCATGACCGCCACCGCCCAGGCGGCCGCGGAGGAGTTCACGCAGTTCTACCGCCTGCCGGTCGTGGTCATCCCGCCGAACCGCCCTTCCATTCGCGGGGATGCTCCGGACCTGGTGTTCGTGACGAAGGAGGCCAAGCGCCGGGCCCTGGTCGAGGAGATCACGACGGTCCGCGCCACCGGCCGGCCCATCCTGGTGGGCACGACCAGCGTGGCCGAGTCCGAGGAGCTGGCCGCGGCCCTGGGCCGTAAGGGCGTGACGTGCCAGATCCTCAATGCCAAGAACGATGAGCTCGAAGCCGAGATCGTCGCCCAGGCGGGCGCGCCCCGGGCCGTGACAATCTCGACCAACATGGCCGGCCGCGGCACCGATATCCGTCTCGGCGGCCAGGCCGGGCAGTACCACGATGAAGTCGCCGCCCTGGGCGGTCTGTACGTCATCGGCACGAACCGCCACGAGAGCCGCCGCGTGGACGACCAGTTGCGCGGCCGGGCGGCCCGCCAGGGCGATCCCGGTTCCTCGCGCTTCTTTGTCAGCCTCCAGGACGATCTGTTCCAGCGCTTCGGCATCGACGAGTCCCTGGCCCGCGACACCGATGCACGCGCGGCGGACCGGCCCCTCGACAGCCCCGAGGTCACCGCCGAGATCGCCCACGTGCAGCGGGTGATCGAAGGCCAGAACCTGGAGATCCGCAAGACCCTCTGGAAGTACTCCTACGTCGTCGACCACCAGCGCCAGGTCATCCACGCCCGCCGCCAGAACCTGCTGACGGGCCAGGCTTCCCGCTCGCTGCTGCGGGAGCGGGCCCCGGAGCGCTACCAGCAGTTGCTCTTGCAGTTCGGCCCGGCGGTCCTCGACAAGGTCGAGCGGCAGCTCACCCTCTACCACATCGACCGCTGCTGGTCGGAGCACCTCGACTACGTCGCCCACATCCGCGACGGCATTCACCTGATGACCCCCGCCGACCGCAGCCCCTTGGATACGTTCCACGTAACCGTCGGCAGGGCCTTCCGGGACCTCCTGACCTCAACCGACGACGCCATCGTGGAGACCTTCTTCGCCGTCGAAGTCACCGCCGACGGGATCGACATGGAGAAGGCCGGTCTCAAGGGCCCCTCGTCCACCTGGACCTACCTGATCAACGATCACCCCTTCGGCGACTGGTTCCAGCGTTTCTACAAGACCCTCACCCACTCCGGCGAGTTGATCCGCAGTCTCAAACGCGCCCTGACCGACCAGTCCTCCGGTGCGTAGACACGCTCCCCACGCCTATCAAGGTTGACTCGTCAACGGTGCCTATGAAGCGCACAGACCCTGCGCGTCCGCACTTTACGTGGTTATGTCGCTCGGCGCCAGGAAGAAGACCTGGATCAGTGGAAGCAGCGTCTTACCGGCTGGAGCGACCTTCTCATGATGCTCTCGCCAGAGTCCGATCAGTCTGTCCTGATCCATGGTGTCAATGTGCCTGTGAGATGACCTGATCTCACGTTCTCCCTCGGCGGTGACTCCAGCCGACGGTTCTGAACGTGCTGCGCGGCCATGAAGATGAATGATCGCCCACCCGTGCGACGGAATGATGATCCGCAGGTGGTGGCGTGCGGCCCGACGGTAGGGGCGCATGATTATTCGCCCCTACGAGAACAGGCCTTCGTCTTTGCTTTTCATCGGGCCGCCGCGGAAGCCCTGCGCTTCTACGAGGGTCTTTGAAACGGCGGGCGCGAGGAGGGCGAGCGTCGTCGATCGCTCAAATGTCCTTGCCGCACTTGGGACAGTAGTCGAAGTCCGGACGCGCCCGGGCACCGCAGAATGGACAGAACTCCCCCTCGAACTTCCGGGGCTCGTTGCTCTCCGGTTTCTTGTTGCCCGGCGCACGCGGTGCATGCCCCAGAGCCCGCGCGATGGGGTCCTGCTCCTCGTCTGGCGTCGTGATGTCGAATTCGCTCATCCGGTTCTTCTGGGTGGCGTTGCAGGCGTTATAGACCACGCCCGCAATCGCAAGGCCCACGAACACGAGACCAAATAGGGTAAAGGACGGCGGCGCTCCCGCCGACGCCGCCCCCATCATCCAGATCACACCAAACACCGCCGCCGCAATGCCCCCTACCACCCCCATCATCGACGGCCCGCGCCCCGGCTTCACACTGTACATGCCTCACCTCCCAGGCCGAGAGGAACTCAGCCTTTACCTCTCAGTTTTACCGCACTCCAAGTACGATCGCGGCGCATGGGCAAGACCGCAACCGTGGATTTCGCTTGGATGCCTGCGACCCACCCACCGTGCGGATGATAACCCACAGCGGACGGGCGGGTCAAGAGAGTCGGGCACAAGCGGCGCCGGGTGAGCAAACCGCAGGAACCTGAAGCTTCTGCGGTACATGGGCGGCCTTGGTTTCACGCGGGGCCAACCAAGGGCCAAAGGGCCAACTTCACGGGCGAATTTGTATTGTCAGGGCAGAACGCGGCTTATACCATGCTGGGATGATGAACCATGGGGCGAGCCCGGGTCCCCACTCGCCCCCGGAAGGTTGTGCGTCCGGCGTCCGCGGATCGCAAGGAGCCCTGGCATGAAGGCACGTGGATTGATTCTGTACCCGATGATTCTCCTGGTCTTGGGGAGTGGTTGCGTCACGCGCGTGGAGCGCGGACGGGGCACGGTGATTGTCGCGGGCGAGCAGAAGCAGTGGCACGATGTGATGCTGACGTTCGAAGGACCCTGGCTGGATGAGGCCGGCCGGACGAATCCCTTCCTCGATTACCGGCTGGACGTGACGTTCACCAAGGACGATCGGCAGTACGTCGTGCCGGGCTACTACGCCGCGGACGGCAACGCCGGCCAGACCGGCGCCACCGGCGGGAACAGATGGCGGGCCCATTTCCTGCCGCCGGAGCCGGGCACGTGGACGTACTTCGCCGCGTTCCGTTCCGGGCCGGACGTCGCCCTCGACAGCAGCGTCCCGGCCCCGCATGTCATTGCGGCGCAGGAACTGGCCGCGGCGGCGGAGAAGAAGCCCCACCGGCGCCGCGCCGCCGGGCAACAGGCCCTCGGCATGATCAAGACGGGGACGATCGCCATCGCCCCGACCGATAAGACCGGACGGGACTTCCGCGCGCAGGGTCTGCTCCAGTACATCGGCGAGCGGTATCTGCGGTTCGCCCACACCGGGACGCACTTCCTCAAGGGCGGCGCCGACAGCCCCGAGAACTTCCTCGCCTATGCGGATTTCGACCAGACGTTCGACAGCGCCGAGCTGACACGCTCGGGCGAGGCCGCGGGCGCGAAGTTCATCCATCGGTATCGACCCCACGTTGAGGACTGGCAGCCCGGCGATCCGACCTGGCGCAACGGCAAGGGCAAAGGCATCATCGGAGCCCTCAACTACCTTGCGTCCAAGAGCATGAACAGCGTCTACTTCCTCACCTATAACATCGACGGCGGTGACGGCCAGGATGTCTGGCCCTGGTCCCGGCCCGACCAGCGGCTCCGTTACGACTGCAGCAAGCTGGACCAGTGGGAGATTGTCTTCGCGCACATGGACCGGCTGGGCCTGGCACTGCACCTGGTGACGCAGGAGACCGAGAACGATCAGGGCCTTGACGGCGGCGCGCTGGGCCGGCAGCGGAAGCTCTACTACCGCGAGTTGATCGCGCGTTTCGCCCACCATCCAGCCCTCATCTGGAACCTTGGCGAGGAGAACACCAACACCGACGAGCAGCGCAAGGCCTTCGCCCGGTACATCCGGGACCTGGACCCGTACGACCACCCGATCGTCTGCCATACCTATCCCGGCCAATACGACCAGGTCTACAGCCCACTGCTGGGCCACGCGTCCTTCGAGGGCCCGTCGCTCCAGACCACCGACACCCACCGTCAAACGATGAAATGGCTGGATCTGTCCGCCCAGGCCGGCCGGCCGTGGTTCGTCTGCCTCGACGAGCTCGGCCCCTCCCATATCGGGGTGAAGCCCGATAATGACGATCCCAGCCACGATGAGCCGCGCATCCGCCATCTGTGGGGCAATCTGATGGCCGGCGGCGCGGGCGTCGAGTGGTACTTCGGCTTCAGCTTCCCCCACAACGACCTCAACTGCGAGAACTGGCGCACCCGGGACCACATGTGGGATTTGACGCGGTATGCCCTGGTGTTCTTCCGCGACCACCTGCCGTTCTCGAAGATGACCCACCACGATGGGCTGACCTCGGCGTCGAAAGACTATTGCTTTGCCTACCCCGGCGAGGTCTACGCCATTTACCTGCCCGACGGGGAGCCCACCGATCTGGATCTGGGTTCCAGCACGGACACGTTCCTGATCCGCTGGTTCAATCCGCGGGCGGGCGGTCCGCTGCAGATCGGCACCGTCGCCTCGGCCGCCGGCCCCGGCAAGGTCGCCCTCGGGCAGCCGCAGGAGGATACCGACCGGGACTGGGTCGCCCTGGTCAAACGCTGTGAGCAATAAGGCCGGCCGCTATCCGCAAAATACCTATTGCAGGATAGGTCGGCGGCGCTATAATATTCTTTCGTCAAAATCCCGGTTGACAGAACCAAGATGACTATGTCCTTTGGAGACGATATCCATGGAACAAACTGCCGAATTACAGGTTCACCTGTTTCGGGAGCAACTGCCTTCGATGGACGAGCTGCGCACGCTGTCGCACCTGGTCCACTGCAGCGAGAGCAACCAGCAGCGATTCGCGGAACAGGTGGAGCAGCACCTAAGCAAGACCTCGCCCCTGACCCTGCTGGAAACCGGCATCGGCCTGTTCATTCTCGGCCGCGACACCGAGGCGGTGGTCAAACTGCAAAAGGGCCAGGATTGCAGGGAGAAGTTCATGTACCTGGCCTTTGCCCAGCGCCGGTTGCGGCGTTTCGACGAGGCGCTGCAGAGTCTCCAGCGGGCGAAGGACGCGGGCGCGGAAGCCCTGAACGTCAGCCTCGAGAGAGTGGCCACTTACCGCTACGCCGGCAACATGGAGGCCGCGGCCAAGGAAATCCGCACCTGCGCCAACTTCGCCAACGTCAGCGCCGAGTATCACTATCAACTGGCCCGCTTGCAGGAAGTGCAGGGCGAGTATGACAAGGCGATCGAGAACTGCAAGACCGCCCTGCAGTTGGCTCCCAATCACCAGCGGGCCCTGTTCCACCTGGCGTACCGGTACGACCTGTCGGGCTTCGAGGACGAGGCGATCGAACACTACAAGAAAGTGGTGGCTACGTCGCCGACGTACGTCAGCGCGCTGCTCAATCTTGCGGTGCTCTACGAGGACCGCGGGGAGTTCGAGAAGGCCAGCGCCTGCGTGGACAAGGTCCTGGAAGCTCATCCCAATCACCCGCGGGCCAACCTGTTCCACCGGGACGTGGAAAGCTCCAAGACCATGTTCTACGACGAGGAACGGGAGAAGAAGAAGAGCCGCAAGAACCAGATCCTGGAGACGCCGATCTCCGATTTCGAGCTGTCGGTCCGCAGCCGCAACTGCCTGCGGAAGATGAACCTGCGCACACTGGGCGACCTGCTGAACATCACGGAAGCCGAGCTGCTCTCCTACAAGAACTTCGGCGAGACCTCCCTGCGGGAGATCAAGGCCGTGCTGGAACAGAAGGGCTTGCACCTGGGCCAGGCCCTGGAGGACAAGCAACTGCAGCCGGATGAGCCGGAGCCGCAGGGCAGCCCGGAAGACCGGGGCTTGCTGAACAAATCGGTCGACGACCTCCAGTTGTCGGTCCGGGCCCGCAAGTGCCTCCAGAAGTTGAACATCCGGACGCTGGGCGAGTTGGTCCGCACGACGGACGCCGAGTTGCTCGGCTGCAAGAACTTCGGGGTTACGAGCCTGAACGAGATCAAGAGGATGCTGTCCGGCTTCGGTCTGTCCCTGCGGAGTCTGGACTGAGCCGGGCACCTGTGCGGAATGTCCTTGCCGAATCCTGAAGACCACGAACTGAAAACGGGGGACGGCGGACCGGCGACAGAGGACCAGGAACGAAAGGCCCAAGAGACGACGGCCGGGAGCGAAGGCGGTACGCGGCACGTCCCGCCTTCGGCTTTCTTGGGGCGTCTGTCTTGTTCTCGTCGGGCGGCCTCTATCCGCCGACCCACCAGACTTCTGTTGTACCTGGCAGCGGTGTGTCTGTGCTTGGCGGGAGCGATTCTCCTGCTCCGCAGCGGCGCCGGTCGTCCGCTCCAGAGCCCGACTCCCCAGATGGGCGTCGATTCCCGTTTCTGGGTCCGCGTCTTGCTGCTGAACGACGCCACCGCCTGCATGATCGAAGCCGGCTCGCCCCTGCACCTCGGATCGGCCGGCGGCCCCCTGTTGGGACGGACCAGCGTTCCGGTGCCAGTCCGCCTCGTCGGCGGACAACTCCAACTCGGCGCCACGCCGCGGCACGACGATGACGTGCTCCTGAGTCCGGAACAACCGCACATCTTCAGGCTGGATGGCAAGGAATACCGCGGTCGGCTGCGGCTGATCGTCAACCCGGACGGGCAGTCGTTCGATGCCGTCAACCTGGTCCCGCTGGAACCATATCTGGCGGGAGTCGTCGGCAGGGAGATGCACGATTGCTGGGAGCCGCCGGCCCTGCAGGCCCAGGCCATCGCGGCCCGCACGTATTGCCTCTTCACCAAGAATCGCTTCGGGGTCAACCGTCATTACGACGTCCGCCGGACGCAGGCCAGCCAGGTTTACGACGGTGTTGCCGCCGAGTCCGCTCCCGTGTGGGACGCCGTCAATCGTACCTGTGGCCAAGTCCTGATCGAGCTTGACGGGCAGAGGGCGGATCGCAGCTCCGCATCAAGGGCCGGGGCGCCACCATGGTGGACGGCCGCCTGGAATCCAGACGCGGGTTCAGAGAATGAAACCCTGCCTTCTCCAGCTACAGGCAGGGGCTGTAACCTGCCGCGGTGCAGTCTGTTTCCGGCATACTACAGTTCGACCTGCGGCGGTCACACCAGCAGCAGTGAAGAGGCCTTTGGCGTCTCCTACGGGCCGCTCCAGGGTGTCGCGTGCCCCTATTGCCGGGACGTGGCCAGACCGGAGATCTTCTATTGGCCGACGGCTACCTTCGACCGCGAGACCATCACCAAGCAGTTGCTGGGCCGATATCCGAACCTGGCGGCCCTCAGGGAAATCACGGACATCACGGTCATGGCCGAGAGGTCGTTCGGATCGTTCTCCCGCTTCGAGAGAATCCGTTTGACCGGGTCCACCGGCAAGACGGATACGCTGCGCGGCGAGGACCTGCGTCTGGCCCTCGATCCGAGCGGGCGCAAGATCCGCAGCGCCGCCTGCCGGATCGTGCCGTGGGGCACCGGTTGGGCGTTTGTCTCGGGCCAGGGCTGGGGTCATGGTGTCGGGATGTGCCAGCACGGCGCGCAAGGCATGGCCCGGCTGGGCCACGAGGCGCAGAGCATCCTGCAGTACTACTACTCGGGCGCCCAGATCGTGAATGTCTACTGAGGACCGGAAGCTCGGGAAGGCAGGACGGACGGGATTTATGGGACTGATGGGACGCATGAACTGATGGCCGTGTCGCATTTCGAGTTGCTCAGCACAGATTCGCGCAGCGCGGCCCGACGGGGCGTGTTGCGGACTGCTCACGGGGATGTCCAGACGCCGGCCTTCATGCCGGTGGGAACGGCCGGAGCGGTCAAAGGCATCACCCCCGAGTATTTGCAGACGGCGGGGGCCGAGATCATTCTGGCCAACACCTACCACCTGATGCTCCGACCGGGCGTCGACGTCGTCGAAAGCCTCGGCGGCCTGCACCGGCTGATGGCATGGGACCGCCCGATCCTGACCGACAGCGGCGGCTACCAGGTCTTCTCGCTCGGCGCGCTGACCCGGGTCGATGACGAAGGCGTCGAGTTCGCCAGCCACGTGGATGGGGCGCGCATCCGCCTGAACGCGGAGATCGCCACCGACATCCAATACCGTCTCGGGTCCGATATTGTCATGTGCTTCGACGAGTGCACCCCCCTGCCGGCGGACCGGGCCCGGCTCCAACGGGCCGCCGACCGCACCCTCGACTGGGCCCGGCGCTGCAAGGCCGCGCTGCTCCGAGAACAGACGACAGAAGACAAAGGACCGATTTCCGATTCCCGTTGTCCTGCGTCCGCTGTCGTCCTCCCTCCGCTTCTTTTCGGCATCGTCCAGGGCGGAACCGACCTCGAGCTGCGTGAACGCTGCGCGGCGCAGATCGCCGAGATCGGGTTCGACGGCTACGCCCTCGGCGGCCTGAGCGTGGGCGAAGGCCACGAGGAGATGGTCAAGACGGTCCGATATACGGCCCCGCGGCTGCCCTCGGACCGCCCCCGATACCTGATGGGCGTCGGCATGCCCGCGGACATCCTGGCGGCGGTCCTGGCCGGGGTGGACATGTTCGACTGCGTCCTGCCGACCCGAAACGGCCGCAACGCCTTCGCCTTCCTGCCCGGCGGCTCCCTGCGCCTCCGCAACAGCGTCCATATCGGCTCCACCGAGCCTGTCCAGCCGGGCTGCGACTGCTACTGCTGCCGGCACTTCACCCGGGGCGCCATCCGCCACTTCTTCAACTGCGACGAAATGCTCGGGCCCATCCTGCTATCCATCCATAACCTGAGATTCTACCAGCGGCTTATGGCCGACATCCGGGCGCACCTCGAACAGGGCAACTTCGGTACCTGGGCGACCCAGGAGCTCGAGAAGTACCTACAGGTTGGGTAGGGTGTGCCAGGCACAGCTTTCCCCCGGTCTCTTTGTCACGGCAGAGTGCACGCTACGCATCGCCTCCGCCCGCACGGGGCAAGGTACATGATACGCATCCTGCGCCGGCAGCGGCAGCGCGGGTGGAAGGTTCGTGGATCGGCGACGTCCCGGACCCTGTCCGGAACTTGAGCAGGCTA
The DNA here is from genome assembly GCA_025459125.1 of Planctomycetota bacterium. GTDB lineage: Bacteria > Planctomycetota > Phycisphaerae > Sedimentisphaerales > Anaerobacaceae > PLanc-01. Next base: position 55,301 of record JALORE010000029.1, read on the forward strand.
CTTTGAATTTGACATTCTCGCCTTGCTGATATAGTCTGTCTCGATTCTCTGGCCATATACGAAAGGAACCCAGTATGGATTACACGTGGATACTCGCGCAGGCGGGCGCGCCGGAGGCTCCTTCGAGCATCCGTTCGGAGCCTGTGGAGGGCGGCGGCCAGTCGGGCACGCAGGCACCGGGCAGTCCCAACGCCGCGCCTTCGGACACGCCGTCCAGACCGTCGTCGCTGCCCATGACCCTGCTGATGATGCTGATGGTCTTCGCGGTCATGTACCTGATCGTCTTCCGCGGCCCGCGCAAGCAGCAGCAACAGCAGCGGCAGATGATCCAGTCACTCAAGAAGAACGATCGGGTCCGGACGATCGGCGGCATCTACGGGACCGTCATGGACGTCAAAGGCGACGAGGTCGTCCTGAAGATCGACGAGGCAACCAACACGAAGATTCACGTCAGCGCGTCGGCGATCGGCAAGAATCTTTCGCAAGAAAAGCAAGGGTAGGGACGATACACTACTATCTATGATTTATGATCGACGATTTATGAGTTGCGACACACGGTCCCCGATCCCGGGCGGCGGTGGTCCTGCGCCAATCTCCGCGAAATCATGAATCCTGAATCGTAAATCATAAATCATGAATCTCACATTCTATAGGGCGGTATTATGAGTAGAAACCTGGTGCCGAAGTTCATTCTGATCCTTGTCCTGGTGGCCGCGGCCGTGTTGGCCCTGTATCCCCCCAGTCAAACGCTGAAACCGGGCATCGACCTCGCCGGGGGAACGAGTCTGATCTACGCCATCGACGCGGAAGGCATGTCCGCCGACCAGCAAAAGGATCTGGCCCAGAAGATGATCACGGTCCTGCGCCGCCGTATCGACCCGGCCAACATCCAGAACCTTGTCTGGCGGCCCTTGGGCAACACGCGGTTCGAGATCCAGATGCCTCTGGCCAGCAAAGAGACCCGGGAGAAGCGCGACCAGTTCCTGGCGGCGATGGACGAGATCCTCAAGAAGAATGTCCATCCGGCCACCGTCATGCGGGCGCTGAAGCTGCCGTCCGAGCAGCGACAGGCGGAGTTTGAGCGCTTCGCACACGGGGACCCAAACCAGCTCAAGATCCTGACCAGTCTGGCCAAGGCGTATGACGAGCGTCAGCAGTTGCAGCAGACCCGCGATACGCTGACCAAGGAGCTGCAAGCGCAGGAGGAGAAGTTCAAGGCCGCCGGTCTCGATGTCGCCCAAATCGACATGAACCGGGCCAAATGGGCCGCGCTGGACGAGGAAGCCCGGAAGAAAGCACTGACGGACTTCCTCGGCGCCCAGGCCGAGCAGAATCTGGCCGCCGTGCAGACCTACCTCCAAACGTACGCCCAGCGGGCCCAGGCCGTCAACCAACTGACCGCCGCCGGCGGGATCAATGAGAAGTACGCTCAGGCCCGCGAGCAACTGGACCAGCTCAGCCTGACCCAGGAGCGCGTGACCGCCGTCGCGGACCTGGAGACCGGAACGGCCAAGCGGAAGGAGAACATCGCCGAGCTTAAAGCAGCCTACCCGGACCGCGTCAATGAAATCGACCGTGTCCTGGCCGCATACGAGGGCTACAAACCCTTCCAGGGCCGGCTCGACGATCCTGCCGACCTGCGCCGCATGCTCAAGGGCGCCGGCATTCTCGGATTCCGCATCCTGCCGACGACGGACCGGTCGGAACTCAGCGCCGCCGAGATGCAGCGCTACCTGGACGACCTGAAGTCGAAAGGGCCCAAGGCGGCCTCCGACAGCCAGTACGCATGGGTGGAAATCGAGAGCCTCGAAGAGTGGCAGCAGTTGATGACCGTCACGGTCGTAGGCCAGTTCGGCGACAAGTCCTACGTGCTGGCCAGCAACAAGCTGCCCGACGAAGCCTTGCTGCATGGCGCCGGCGCCAAAGAGTGGAAACTGGAGGGCGCCCACCCCACCAACGACGAGATCGGACGCCGGGCCATCGGCTTCAGCCTCGATATCCGGGGCGGCGATCTCTTCTACAACGTGACCAGCAAGAATCTGAACCGGCCGCTGGCCATCATCCTCGACGACAAGGCCATCTCGGCGCCCAATATCAACAGTGCGATCCGCAACAACGGCATCATCCAGGGCAGCTTCACCCTCACGCAGGTCAGCGACATGGTGGACAAGCTCAACGCCGGCTCGCTGCCGGCCCGGCTGATCGAGCAGCCGATCTCGGAACGGGTGATCGGGCCGTCGATCGGAGCGGACAACCGTGACCGCGGCATCGAGTCCGGCATTATCGGCCTGATCCTGGTGATCGCCTTCATGATGGTCTACTACTTCCTCGGCGGCGCCATCGCGGATGCCGCCCTGCTGATGAACATCCTGTTCACGCTGGCCATCATGGCGGAACTGCGGGCCACCTTCACCCTGCCCGGCATCGCGGGCATGATCCTCACGATCGGCATGAGCGTCGATGCCAACGTGCTGATCTTCGAGAGAATTCGCGAAGAGCAGGCGAAAGGCGTCGGCCTGGCCACCGCCATCAAGAACGGCTACCAGCGGGCCTTCAGCGCGATCGTCGACTCGAACCTCACCACGATCCTGACCGCGGCCATCCTCTATGCCGTCGCCACCGAGGAGGTCAAGGGCTTTGCCCTGGTCCTGATGCTCGGTATCGGCTCGAGTATGTTCACCGCGATCTTTGTGACCCGCACGATCCTGGAGTTCCTGGTCGCGAAACGCATCATCAAGAACCATCTGCCCATGCTCCACCTGGTCAAGGTGTGGAACATCAATTGGATGGGCCTGCGGCCCTACTTCTTCGCGGTCTCGGCCGTGCTCGTCTTCGGCGGCATGGCCCTGTTCTTCGTCCGCGGCAAGTCCAAGTACGATATCGAGTTCACCGGCGGTACCAGCGTCCAGATCGCTTTCAAGGAAGGCGAAAGGCTCACACGCCAGGACGTGGAAAACCGTATCGTCGCCATGGGCGAGAAGCTCAAGAGCGCTGATCTGAGATCGGCCAACGTCTACAGCGTCGGCGACCCGATCGGGCGGGCGGACGGCGGCGAACGCGTCTACAGCCAGTACGAGGTCACCTCCGCGGCGGCCAACAAGCTGCTGACGCCGGTGACGTTCCCCGCCGGTAACGCGCCGACACCCGACGCGCTGGCGGCCGCTCTCCGCAAAACCGCAACCGAGTCGGAAGCTCCGCTGGGCGATTTCACCGTCGTGCCGGACGCCAACGCGCTCGTTGTCACCACCAGCCGCGTGAGCCCAACGATGGTCCAAAACCTGATCAAAACGGCCTACCCTCAGGCCCAGGTGACGGACGCGCGGGTCCAGGACATCGTCTCCGAGGCTATCCGGGAGGCTTTTGCCGGACAGTTGGCGGTTCAGCAGAATCTCCGGCCCACGATTGCCTCGGTCCAGAAGATCACCGATGAGGTGGTCGAGACGTACCCGGAGTTGGCTCCGTACGTCGGCGGAGTCAAGATCGATACCACACTGGGTACGGCCGCCGGGCTTCCGGAGGTCGATCAACGGCTGAAGGACCTGACGTTCCGGCCCGATACGCAGGACCTGGCCTCGTATACCTACCAGATCTTCGGGGCCAATCTCAAGCCCGTCGAGGCCGGCCGGCCGCTTGACAGCTTCACGTTCGTCAGCGCACATCCCGAGGCCGGGCTGCGGGAGCTCAGCGAACAGGAATGGACGCAATTCGTCGAGAATGAGAGGGCCCGCGTGCTCCAGGCCACCGAGCGTGAGACTTCACTGCCGCGCGTGATCCAGATCGATCCGTTCGTCGGCTCGGAGACCCGCACCCGCGCCATCATCTCGGTGGTGTTGTCGCTGGCGGCCATCGTGGCCTACATCTGGCTGCGGTTCGGCACGCTGCGGTTCGGACTGGCGGCCATCATCGCCTGCTTCCACGATGTCTCGGTCGCCCTGGGTGCGATCGCCATCTCGGCGTTCCTGGCGAGTACGTTCCTCGGCCAAGCCCTGCTGATCGGCGATTTCCGGGTCAACAGCACCGTGATCGCCGCCATCCTGACCTTGCTGGGCTATTCGCTGAACGACACGATTGTCGTGTTCGACCGGATTCGTGAGAACCGGCGTAAGGTGCAGTTGACGGCCCGGTCGATCACGGACAGCATCAACCAGACGTTGTCGCGAACCCTGATCACGGGCATCACGACGTTCATGGTCGTGACGATCATGTACATCTTCGGCGGCTCGGGCCTCCGGGGCTTCAACTTCGTGATCTTCCTTGGCCTGGTGGTCGGCACCTACTCCTCGATCGCCATCGCCGCCCCGCTGCTGCTCGTCGGCTTGACGAACAACCAGGAGAAGGCGAAGCCGGCCGCGAAGATCGAGGGCATCCGGACCCGGACGAAGACCGAAGGCGCGGCGTGACGTAACGATGAGCAGACGGTTACGGGTGCGCGGCTCGTTCCGGGGCTGGAACGAGCCGCGTGGCCCGTAACGATCTGCGGTGCTGGCGGCAATGGGTAAAGACTACCGAATCGGATTGATGGTGGGAGCGGTCCTGGTGGTGGTCGCCTTGGTCTGGGTGGCGACCCGGCCCAGTCTCAGTTCCCGCCCGCTGCCGACGCGAACGCCGCCCGCCAACGACTTGCCCGCCCCGCCCAGCGGCAATCCCGCTGTCGCACGCCTGCCCAGCCCGGCTCCGGTGGCCGGTGGGCCTGTGCCCCAGGCAGCCGAGCGTCTCGAAACCGCAAGACGCGACACAACGGAACGGCCGGCGGACGCCTCGCCGGTTCCCCCTGCCTCCAGCCCCGGAGACCTGACGATCTACGAGAAAGACGAGCCGATCAAGACGACCCGCTTCCACATCGTCCGCCCGGGCGAGAGTCTGTCCTCCATCGCGCAACAGTACTACGGCACGCCCAACCAGTGGCGCAAGATCCTGGCCGCCAACGAGAAAGCCGTCAAGGACGCCAACAAGATCGCCCCGGGCACGAAGTTGATTCTCCCCTAGAGCCGCCCGCCAAGCAGGACGATCTCGGATCGCCGCATTCCCTGGCGGGAAGCGCCGCCATGAAGCACTCTCAATCCGAAAGGTGGACCTGCGACATTTCGCTGGCCGCGGCACGGTCCACCAGCCACGTGACCTTGTCCAAGACCGGCCAAAGCACGTGAATGCGGTACTTCACGTCGTCCGCCTCGCTCGTCAACACGGCCTTGAGTGCTACCGCCTTCTCCCGGCCGGAGACCAATACCACCAGACGCCGGGCCGCCAACAGAACCGGCGGCGTCAGGGTGATCCGATTCCTCGTCGCATTGTCCTTGACGTACACGACGCAAGCCAGATCGTCCTTGTCGAACCGCGCGTAGGAGCCTGGGAACAGGGACCCGGTGTGCCCGTCGCCCCCCATGCCCAGCACGATCAGATCGAACTCGGGGATTCCGCCCGGCTCCAGGTCGAAGACCACGCGGATCGTCCGCTCGTAGGCGCGGGTCGCGTCATTCATGTCCTCGTAATCCGTCGCGATCCGGTGGATATTCCCCGGCGGCAGACCGACCCGGCTCAAAAACGTGTCGGCCGCCAGCTTGTAGTTGCTCGCCTCGGAATCCGGCGGCACGTAACGCTCATCCACCCAGAAGACGTGAATCCGGTCCCAGGGCAGGGCGCGTGCTTCCGGGGTGGCCGCCAATAGACGAAAGAACCGTCCCGGCGTGTGCCCGCCGGAAATCGCGAGGCGGAAGACCTGCCGCGCGTCGAGGGCTTCATGGGCCGTCGCGATGAACAACTGAACCGCCCGGCGGGCAAGGTCGTCCGCGTCGGACGCGGTCTCGATGTTGATTCTTGCGGTCATCTCCATACCTGCACCCCCGCGGGAGCCCTGCTCTCCTGAATCCCATCATCGTTCCCACGGCGCCGGACACCAGCAGGATTTGCCTATGGTGACGACGTCAGGACAGGCGAGGGCGGAGTGCCGGTCTACTGCGCGCCCGGCCGGCGGCCCACCTCCTGAGCCGAACGATCGGAGGAACGGCCCTGCTCCCCCGGCGTGGCACCCTGCGGCGGCGGCGTCTCACCCATGGTCTCACCCACCGTCGGTTCCGTCTGCGCCCCTACGACCGTGCCCATGGCCCGCTGCACTGCCAGCTTGGCCACCACGTGAGAATGGATCGCCTGGTAGTAATTCACGCGGGCCGTGGTCAACGCCGACTGGGCGTCGATCACCTCCACTTGCGTGTTGACGCCCTGCTCGTAGCCAACTTGGGCGAGCCGCAGCCCCTCCTTCGCCCGCGTCAGGTTCAGGCGCTGCGACTGGACGAATTCCTCCGCGTTTTCCATGCTTAGAATCGCCTGGGTCAACTCGAAAACCGCGGTCTCCTCCGCGTCGATCAGGCCGATCTGCGCCTGCCGGAGCCGGGCTTTCTCCTGCCGGATGGTGCCTTCCCGCTGGAAGCCGTCAAAGAGGGGCCACGCGCCCTGCAGCCCCGTCGTCCACTGCGAACCCCAGTCGTCCGCGGCGGTGAACTGATGCGGCGCGGGATTGGCCCACGTGTAGTTGAAGAATCCGTTGACGCGCGGCAGATAGCGGCTGCGGGCGAGCCGAAGCTGCTCGCGCTGCTGGCGAATCTGGTACTCCCGGCTGTACAGGTCGGGACGGTTCGTGAAAGCGGTCTGGACCGCCTCCTCCATCGTCACCTTGACCGGGGCGAACACGAACTCATCCGACAGCACGAAGTCGCTGTCCTGCGAGACCCCCATGGTCTTGATCAGGTTGGCCCGGGCGATGTTGATGGCATTCTTGCTCCGGCTCAGCTCCGCCTCGAAATTGGACAGCTCCACCTGGGCCCGCAGAACATCGAAATTGGAGGCGACGCCGCCGGCACGCTTTTTCTCCACGTCTTCGAGGTGAACCTTCGCCGTGCGGACCGCCTCCGCGCTGATATCGACCAGGTGATGGCTGAGCAACAGGTCGTAGTAGGCCGTCTCGGCCGCGTAGGCCACATCCTGCGTGGCCGCCCGGACCGTCTGATCGGCCCCCAGGGAAGAAAGCCGGGCAAGCTGAACTTGGGCGCCGATGGCCCCACCTGCATAGAACGGCTGCGTTACCACCAGGCCGGCCGAGTAATTGTTCAACGTGCTGATCGGGATGGGCTGGTCCCCGAAAGCGGGAAAAGCCGGCAGAACGGTCGCTTCGTCCAGCCGTCGGTATTCCGCGGACAGGCTCGCGTTGGGCAGGTACGCGGCACGCGCGCTCAGGACTTGGCCCTCGGCGATGCTACGCTCTTCCAGGGTCCGTTGCAGCATCTTGTTATGGACGAGCGTCAGCTTGACGGCATCCTGGACGCTCAGCTTGCCGCTGATCAACGGCTGCTGGCTCTGCTCCTGCGTCTTGCGGCTCTCCCACTGCCGGTACGCCGTCTCCCGCGACATGCCGACGTCGCTGGCGAACTCCTCCCGGCTCGTGCAGCCTCCCAGGAACATGCCCCCGGCCAGGACCATTGTCAGACCCCACCTTGTTGTTTGCAGTGCTCTCATACGCTCCATCGACTCTCCCGGAGTTCCCGTTTCGCTCCACCAGGGTTCCACCTCACGTATCCCGGACCAGTTGGCGGCCAACCCGCCCCGTTTCCCAGACATCCCCCTCAACCCCTCTGTACCTCCGTGCAGCCGCGAACACCTGCCGCGGAGAATTTGACAACATGATTTACAATACTGTCAAGGTCGATTCTGGACAACTCCGGATGCGTGCTTCCCTCGAACATTTCCTTTACGCACACGGTATGCATCAACAACTGCCCCACAATCGAGAACACCACCATGGGCACGGTACCTGCATCCAGCCACGGACAGATCTTCAGCAGAGCCTCGCGGAACGCCTCCAGCACCGGCGTGACCATCTCCTCCACGTACATGTCGCGCGGCAGATGGGGGTCGATCATCTCCCGGGCCATCAGGTTGATGAACCGGCAATGCGGGCCCCCCTCCACCAGGGGCTCGATGAATGAAACCGCGTACGAGTGCAGCAGATTCTCCAACTGGGGAGGATTCGGCGCCGACATGACCTTCTCAATACTGGCGAGGCGGTGGGTCCGCATGAACGCCAGCCGGCGCCGCCAGACCTCGACGTACAGGTTGTCCTTGCCGCCGAAGTAGTAATTCACCGACGCCACATTGCAGCCTGCAATCGCAGCGATATCACGCACGCTGGTCTCGTTGTAACCGCGCCGACAGAACAACTCCTCCGCGGCCTCGACCAGCCGGTCCTGAACGCTGCGTTCGCTCGTATCTGGTTGCACGCCTTGGTTGGGCGCCGTCATTCTATCACCTCCAAACAAGCGTTTCATACGGTCATTTTAAACGTTTGTTTGAAGAACCACCAGTGTCTTGTTGGTCTCAGGTAGATTCGACGCAAAATCTCGGCAAAAACCGTTGACAGAAGGGGACCAGTCCGGCTATAGTTGCCATTCTGTAGCCTACGGGGCCGTAGCTCAATTGGTTAGAGCATCGGACTGTCGATCCGAAGGTTGAGGGTTCGAGACCCTTCGGCCTCGTTGCGTAAGACCAAGGCTGACAAGCACTTAGGTGCGTCAGCCTTTCTTTTTGAGTCGCTGAAAAACGCCTCTGCACCAATTTGCACCAATTTCCGACGCGTCATACCGTTGGACATGGGCGTCTCCGGCGGCATTTTTCCATCAGCTCCGGCCTCACTTCATGGGTAATTGCACGCCTGGCACGCGGGATCAGATCGTCCGCTACGGCCAGATAGAACCGATGGGTCGTCTGGAAATTCGCGTGTCCGGCCAGCACCATCACGTCGTACTCACTCATGCCCTGGCGGAACCAATTCGTGATGGCCGTTTTCCGCAGATCGTGGAACGTCCCGGTCGGCACATTCGCCTTGGCGAGAATCTTCTCGAACTGGGTCGAGAAGTTGTGGATGATCTCGTTTCTCGCACTGGACAGGCTCCACCTCCCCTTGGGACGTAGCACCTGCTGAATGTGGTCATACCGGCCCGGCGGCACGAACACGTACGGGTATCCGTGCGGTCTCGATTCCTGTAGAGCGATAAGAAGGCGGCAGACGTCCTCTGTCAAGGGCAGCGACCGGCGATCCGTATCCTTGATCCGCCACTCCCAGGTCTGGTCGCCACTCGGTTTAGGATTGACCTCAACCACCAATTCCGCGAAGTCAAGGTCGCTCCAGACCAAGTTCAACAACTCGCCCTTTCGCATGCCCGTCGTCAGAGCCGCCGTGATGACCAAATCCCATTCGAGAATCGAATCCTTCTGTACCTCGGATGCAGCCTTCACCAGACGGTCACATTCCTCGCGGGTGTAGACCCTGATCTTCTGCTTGGGGACTCTCGGAGGCCTGACGTATCTCAACGGATTCTCATCAAGCTGCTTTCGCTCGACAGCCAACTGGAATACCCTCTTGAGGCTGCGGAGCTTCTTTGCAACCGTAGCCGGACTGTCACCCAGGTCCAACCGCGCTTGCCGAAACTCCTCGCCATGCGCCAGGCCGACACGCCGGAAGTCAAGATTGCCCGCCTGGGCGATCAAGTCTTCCATGGCCGATCGGTAGTCAGTCCGGGTGCTCTCACGAATCTGGTCACCGGTCCGGGCCAGACTGTCGCGAGCAAACTCACGGAGACTCATGGACGCTGGTTCTACCTGTGCCATTCTGAGTTCCTTCTCCGTCTCGGCTCTCTGCTTCTCGGCCCGGCGCCTGTCGGCATGACCAAGAGTCTTCCATCGGCGCCTACCATCCGTGTCCGTGTAGCGTAGAACATAGGTAAACGACTCACCATCATTCGATGGCCTCGTGTTGAGCCTCACCAGCTG
>JALORE010000238.1 GCA_025459125.1 Planctomycetota bacterium
ACGCCCTTCGTCCTGAATCCCTCCGCCGGGCCGTTCGGTGTCTTTGCCTGGGTCAAAGGGGGTGCTCCGGGACAGGTCGTTCTCTCGCAGGTCGGTGGGATCAACTGGCTGATGGCCAGTGCCGGCACCGGGACCTTGGCGGGCCACGGATTGACCTCCTCGGTTCGCATTACCGACGGCGCCTGGCATCGCATCGGCTTCGTTTGGGATGGCCGGACCCGGATTCTCTACGTCGACGGCGTGGCCGTGACCCGTACCCCTTCGACGGCTGCCACCAGTTCCTCGACGGGCGGCCTGTACCTCGGTACCTCCTACAATCTCGCCCCCGGCACCTTCTGGTCCGGCCTGGTCGACGAGGTCCAGATCTACGACCGCGCGGTCCACCCTTAGAGCGCGAGTGAGAAACCGGTTCGTCGTGGCTTGACCAGGATGTTCGTGCCACTTCTCACCCACCCTGTCCTCTTTCTCTATTACCCACGGATGCAGGCCGCCGGCCCCCACAGACCGGCGGCCTGTGGGAACCCCCCGCCACCGCGCGTCGGGCCAATGGAATCGATTAAGGAATTTCCTCCTGCGGCTTATCACCATCCAGCGGGAAGTCCAGCCAGACGTGAAACCCGAAGATCGCGAGCAGCTTTTCGTCGCCGCCCGGGGACGGCTCTTGCACCTGGATATGGCATTGACGATGTTACCGGGCCTTGCTATACTCCGGCCATTCGGAGCGTGAATTCCAGAAATGCAGGTCGAGACAGGTACTTTTTAGGAGAACTGGTTATGAAACGGTCGGCGTGGGCAATGAGCTTGTTGGCGGTCGTGCTGTGGGCCGGGACGGGAGTGCTGGCGCAGGGACAAGACAAGGGTGGCGGCGGCAAGGAGCGTGTCAAGGAGCGTCCCGCCCCTACGGGTAAGGCGGCCCAGAACCTGCCGCCCACAGACCCGATGGTGGAAAAGAACGCCCCGAAAGGCAAAGCGGCCAAAGAGGCCCAGAATGCCATGAAGGGCGCCGAGGACCAGGGCAAAAAGATGGGCACGGCAGCCGGGGAGGCCGTCGAGAAAGGAAAGGGCAAGGGCAAGGGCGCCGAACAGCAGGCCAAGGCCTTCCAGAAGCAACTGCAGCAGGAGCAGGCCAAGCACATGGAGCGGGTGGCGCGTCTCAACCGGATTCGCGAGCTGGCCCTCAAGCAGGGAGACACGACCACGGTCGCCCGCGTGGATAAACTGATCGCCAAGGAGCAGGAAGTCTTCGGCCGCAAGCAGGTCCGGATCCAGGGACAGCCGCGTGCGACGTTGCCGCCGACAGGCGCGGAGAAAACCGCCCCCCCGACGACCGTCGGGCCGGACGAGGCCGCCAAGGGCAAGGCCATGCCGCCCGCCCCGGCCGAGAAGGCCGGCAAGAACGACAAGGGAGCCGTGAAGAAGCCGGAAGCCAAACCCCAGGAAGCCCCGAAGCCCTGAGGCTGCCGGGTGATGGCACGGTCAAGGATGCGTACGGTTCGCCATGAGTTATGACAGTTAGGGGATGAACGATGTGGTCGAATACACTCATCAGATGGGTCGTTGCCGGGGTCTGCCTGCTGAGCATTTGTGGCTGCGCGCGGAAATCGAATACGCCGGCCGCCCCGCAGGAGAAAACCAAGACCGCCGCGGAGTACAAGGCCGAGGCGGAGAAGCAGATCAATGAGAAGAACATGGCCCAGGAGCTGGGCAAGCTCGAGCAGGAGGTGAACGCCGACGCCAATCAGCCCTGACGGCCCGCGGGTGGACTACGGCTGCGCCGCGGCTTTTTCGGCCACTTGCTGCCGCCGCGCGGCGAGGTGCTGCCGCAGGGACGGGTCGACGCGGGCCAGGCCCAGGGCCGTGTCGAGGTACTGGAGCGCCGTGCGGTATTGCTGCTGGAGGAAGGCCAGGCGGGCCAGGCCATCGTAGGCGCGGGCCTGCTCCCCGGGGGACAGCACCGGCAAAAGCCGCTGCAGCACCTGCCCCGCGCCGGCGAGATCCCCCTGCCGCTCACGGGTATCCGCGAGGTTGGCATGGGCCGCAATCAGCTGCGGCGCATACTGGGTCGCGCGCTCGAAGGCCTGGGCGGCGCGGTCGTACTGCTTGAGCCCGCGCCGACAGACGCCCAGGTTGTTCCATGCGGCGCCGCTGTGCGGCTGCAGCCCCAGGAAGTACTCATATTGCGCCGCGGCCTCGGCATAGCGTTGCAGGATCAGGTACTTCCCCGCCAGGCGCGACCGCAACTCCCCCGCGTCGGGCTGCTTTTGGAGCGCCGCTTCCAGGGCCTTGATCTCGCCGTCCAATTCCACGAGGATGCTCTCGACGTCCCGGTCCCGGGGATTGATCTTCGTGGCCATCTCGAACGCCGGACGCACGATATCGGGATCGCCGTGCAGCATGCCGACCATCCCGCGCAGCGTGCGCGCGGTGGCCTCATGATATTGGTGCAGTATCTCCTCGGGCGAGGGCGTCTGTCCCGGTAGCGCGGGGGCCACGGCCACGTAGGGCGCCACGGGGGAATGATGCGCCGCGATCGCGGTGAGCACGTCCAGCCAACAGGCTTCGGCATCGCGCTTGATGGTGACACCAAATTCCAGGTATGGCCGATCGTCCGTGTGCAGCGGCCCGGCCCCGGCCAGTTCACGGAGACCCTCTTCCGTGACCACGGCGCAGTCCACGAAGTCATAGGGTGAATGGATGCTGATCCCGCGCAGATCGGCGGCCACGTCCGCACGCGCCATTTGGGCCGCGATGCGGGCCAGATCGAGTCGCATCGGGCCGAGCGTCCCGAGCAGGACCGCATGCTTGTTCAGGCAGTTGTTGACCATCCACAGGGAGCAGTGCGGCATGGCCGCCTGGAAACTGCGCACGATGATGCGGATATCCTCCAGCCGCAGGTCGATAGGCACCCAACAAGACAGGACGCCGCCCGGCTTGAGGTGCTCCCGGCACGCCTGGAAGTGGTCGTAGGTGTACAGCGCCGAGCTGCCGGTCGTCCCCGGGTAGGTCGAATCGTTCATGATGACGTCGAACTTCTCGGCGGTCAGCTTGATGAAGTTCTTGCCGTCCATGATGACCTTGCGGAGCTGGGGATTCTCGTACGAGCGGCGGTTGATGTCCTGGAAGAAGGTCCCGGCAGTGAAGACGCCGGGACAGATATCGACGATCGTGTACCGGGCGGTGCCGAAGGCCAGGCCGATGCCGCAGGTTTCGCCACTGCCGTAGCCGATCTGCACCACGTCCTGCGGATTCTCGTGCACCAGCAGCGGCGCATAGGCCTGCAGTTTCTGGGTCGTCCTGAGCATCAGGTCGACGCCGGCCACGTCCACGCCGTCCACGGCGATCAGGCGATCCCCGTCGGGCAAATCGTGCACCGTGACGGTCCCCGTCACACCATCATCGAGGAAGACGATTTCGCTCGGATAATGGTACGTGTTCATGGTCCGCAGAAAGACATCCGGCCGCACGTACCATCCCCCCGCGACAACCAGGCCCGCCGCGCTCAGGGTCAAGGACGAGGCCCACAGGGTCCGCCGTCGAACGGCCGGCAGAATCAGAGTCGCACCCAACACGAAGAGAATGCCGACGATGAGGAAGAAGCTCGTCCGCAGACCCAGTTGCGGGATCAGCACGAAGCCCGCCAGGAAGGAGCCCACGACGCAGCCCATCGTATTCCAGGCATAGACCTGGCCCACGCGCCGGCTGACCGTGTCCCACGCGGGCGCGCAGATCTGCACCGCCAGGGGAAAGACCATCCCCATCAGCACCGTCGGCAGGAAGGTCACCGCCAGGGCATCGAGAAAGTGCACCACCATGTCCATGAAGAAGGAGATGTGCGGATCGACCACGTGCTGGATCACGAACAGGTCGATGTGCCACAGGAGTCCCAGCAGCGGGATCGACCCGGCCACCGACAGGGCCAGCAGAAGCTCGACGACACCCAGCCCGAACACCGGGTTCTGCAGGCGTGGCACCAGGAACCGGCTGGAGAGCAGGCTGCCCACCGCCAGTCCGAAGATGAAGCACGTGAGCATGCAGGCGAAGGCATAGACCGACGTCTCCAGAACGAAGACGAGCAGCCGTGTCCAGAGCACCTCCAGGGCCAGGGCACAGAAACCGGCGGTGAACACGGCCGCCAGGACGATCCGCCGGGAGTCCCGTTCCCCGGGTGGCATCGTCAAGGCCGCAGGCTTTGACGATGGTCGTCCGCTCGCTGTGGAGGCCGGCCCCGCGCGGCTACCGACTTCGCGCGGCTTGAGGAACAATGACAACAGGAGCGTCAGGGTCCCCAGCAAAACGTTGGCCCCGGCAGTGAGGTAGATGGAGCGGTTGACGCCCAACAATCGGATCAGGAAATAGCCGGCCAGGAAGCTGCCCGCCACCGCGCCGAACGTATTGACCGCGTACAGCAGGCCCACGCTCTGTCCGGTGCGCGGCGCACCGCCCTGCCGCCGGGCCGGGATCGTCCACAGGGCGCTGAGCACCGGCAGTGTCCCGCCCATCAGGAACGTAGGCAACAGCAGAATCGTCAGCGAGACACCGAAACGCACCAGGTTCAGCACAGCAAAGCCCGGTTCACACGCCTGGTAGAACCACAGGTAGAACCGGTCCACAAGCTGCAGAATCGCAGGGAAGGCCAGGGCATATATCCCGATCGCGAATTCCAGGAATGCGTACCAGCGCAGCGGGTGGCGCAACCGATCGGCCACGCGCCCGAGCTGCCAGCCACCCAGGGCCAATCCCAGCATGAACGCGGTCAGGACCGTGCTGGCGGCCAGCACCGTGTTGCCGAAGACCGTGCCCAGGGAGCGCATCCACACAACTTCGTAGATCAGTCCCGTCGCTCCCGAGACCAGAAACAAAGGCAGGACCAGCTTGCGGATTACCGAGACTTGCGGCTGTGCTATCGCGTTCATCCTGACTCCTCGGCAGAGGGCCTCAAACGCGCTGACACATCTGAGGTCCCTGGCGAACTCGATCGTGTGGCCTCAAACCAGTCGTAGTTGATTGTACCTGCCGCCTTGCTATGGATCAAGCCCGTCACTGCCCACGGCGGCGCGAGGATGGGCGGGAGGATGGCGGCCAATGCTCCGCCTGTCACGGCGCACATGGCGACCGTCTCATGCAGAGCCAAGCCCCCCTCGCCAAGGCTTCGGCCTTGACGCTGCCACCCGGAGCGTGTGCGGCCCGTCCTGCGGACTCGCCGAGCCCCATGGCAAGTCGGGCAGGCTGAACATGACTGGCAAGGATCCAGGTGGCGGCGGATCAGTCACGCGCGCCAGGCGAGCCGCCTGTGGCGGTGCTGGGGCGCCAGGCGTTCTTGTCGTTGAGGCTGCCGAGGGCCGAGGTCTGGGGGTCTTTGACGGTCAGCGAGAAGCCCTGGCCGTCGGTGGTTTTGAACCAACTGTCGTCGTAGGTGAAGCTCTGAACCACGGCGCCGAGAGCGTCCACCAGCGTGATTCGTTCGCCGCCGTTGTCCAGGCTGCCGGTGGACGCGCCTGCGACCGGCAACTTCGAGCCGTACCGGACCTGGAAGGCGGCGCGGTCTTTGACGACGAGGCAATAGCCGCCGGGGGACAAAGTGAAACCAGGGAACGTGCAATGGATCCCCTCCGTGAAGCGGACCAGGGCGAGATTGATGCTTTCCTCGGCAACGTTCGTCAACTCGATGAACTCCGCGTTGGGATCGTCCGGACGGCCGGTCTCGCGCGGATGGTACATCAGTTCGCTGACGCGCAGGCCCTGGGCCACCGGGCCCACCGCGAAGACTGCTTCGTTCAGGGCGCTCCATTTGCCATTGAACGCGCGGGCCTTGAAATGGGCGCTCTGCCGCAACGGCAGCGGGCCCGCGTACCGCAGCGCGGTCGGAGAGACAGTGCCCGGGCTCAACCGGCCTGCTGCCAACTCAACCGAGATCAGGAAGTCGGAGCTGTCGATCGTGCCGTTCAAACCATGGACAGCCAGCAGATTGACGCCGGAGCGCAGGAGGCCGGCGTGCGCGGAAACGTCGATGAGCGTCTGCTCCATCGCCGCGGCATCCGGGTTGTCCGCACTGCCGACGGAATTCCAGCGCGGCTCGCCCGTGAAGTTGCGCCGCGCCACCTCCGTCCCGTTCAGGTACGCGATGAAGCCATCGTCGTACCGCACCTTGAGCGTCAGGCTCGTGTACGCGGTATTCGACACCGTGAAAGGAATCCGCATAAAGCAGCTTCCGGTGATTTTGTACATTTCTACGCCGACGTCGATCTGAAACAGGGACTGGTAACCGCTGCTGCGCTCGTAGCCGGCGCCGCCGGTGCCCAGTCGCCAGGCAAAATCGTCGAAGGAGGCCCCGCGCCAGAGATCGCCGATCCGGTTGCCGCCGTTGGCCACGCTCGGAACGAGCACCCGCTTGGGGGCGTTTTCCGGCACGAGCGTGACCACCTGGTTGTCGGTGGACGAAAAGCCGGGCGTGCGCGGGTCGCTGCCGTCGGTGGTATAGTAGATGGTCGCGCCGGCGGAGGCCATCATGACCAACACCCCATCGGAGGGGACCGCGCCCCCCTGCTGGGGGAGCCCGTCGATGAGAAACGTCGGCGCATCCAGCAGCGGGTACAGGCCGGCGATGCGCAACTGGCCGAGCACATTGGCAGAGCGCTGCGGCATGTAGGTATTGAGCACCCAGTCCCGCTGGCTGCGCCATTGGTCGATCCGATACGGCACAGCGGTCTTGCAGTCGCCCCAGCGGGCGGACTCCGCCAGCACGGCCGGCTCGATCTGGCTCGCCAGGTCCGCATACAGGGCCGCCGGGCGGTTGCGCTCGGGATGGGACGGGTCCCATTGGGGCCGGGCCGAATCGACGTAGAGCGGACCGCCGTGGAAGAAGACCTGCTGGACGCGGTCGCCGAAGCGCAGGCAGAACTCGGCGTTGGCCCGCAGTTGGGCATACGGCTCGCAGATGTTGCGGGTCACATTCGTGATGTTCTCGGTCACCGTGGAGTTGAGACCCAGCACGTGCTCGGCATCCCACGAGAAGCACTTCCAACCGGTGGGCTCGACACGATTCATGGCCGCATACCAGTTGTGGCCCGGCAGAGTCGCCGGACCCGGCCAGTCTTTGTTGCCGATGAAGAAGTTCACGAGCAGGTAGTTGATGTAGTTGTCGACGTCCAGATAGTCCACGTACTGGGGATTGCGCGTGCCGTCGGGGTTGTTGCCCTGGAGCCGCTGGTAACTGGCGTCGGATGCCAGGCCCTGGCGTACAAGATTGAGTAGCGCGTTCCAGGTGGTCAGCGTGCTGTCGCCCAAGGGCCGGGCGGAGTTCAGGGCGTCCCAGTCTTCCTTCCTGCCCCCGAAGTACGTGGCGGCGAACGACGCTTCCGGCCGCTCCAGCGGGTTGTAGAGACCCCAGTAGAGCCCGTTGATGTACAGGTGCACAAAGGTCCCGTGGGCGGACGGATCACCGAGGGCCAACTGCAGCCGGCGGGTGAACTCGTCACGGATGAACTGGGCGCGCGCAGCGCCGTAGGAGTAGGCGTCATTGAAGTTCGCCCGCAGGATCAGTTGGTCGAAGCGATCCGTCGCCGCCGCACCAAAGAGCGGGTAGTGCAACTCGGTCGGCCCGTAGGCACGCGTGAACTTCAGGCGAAACGATTTCTTCGCTTCGCGTCGGCCGACGTTGCCGTAGATGCGCACGCCGCAATTGACCTGGAATCCCTTCGTCCCGTCGGGGTAGATTAGCTCGACCGAGCCGGGCCGCTCCCAGGCATCGCCGCTACTACTCCAGTTCGTGTAGACGCCGGCGGGCCCGAACAAGTCATCCACGTTCATCACGAGTGACATCGAAGGCAGAGACTTGAGAGCCTGGACCAGTTGCGGCCGAATCACACCGTTCACGATGTCGGGGTCCATTTCGTAATCCGCGGTCGTGGAACCCCAGGTCGTCGGGAATCCTACGGGCAGGGCCGACTGCCGCTCCACGTCGTTCGGAAAGAGGAACGTGTGTGTCCTCACTTCGCTCGGCACGGAGCCGGCGCGAAACGCCAGGGCCCGGACGCAGGTCGTCGTGCGGATGGGGATCGGCGCCGTGTACACCGCGCCACTGGTTTCGCTGGGGGCGGCGCCGTTGGTCGTGTAACGAATGAACGCCCCGGGTGTCTCACAGGACAAGGCCAGACTGAACGGGACATCGTACAGCCCATGTTCGTGGCTGAAACGCGGGTCGGCGACGATGTCGAGGGGCCCCGGCGTGTTCGGACGACCCGGCGTGGGCCGCGCGAGGTAGTGCGGCACCTGCGCTGCGCCGGAGACCACGAGCTGCGGCGCGATCAGGAACAGCGGATCGGCGGCATGGTCGTTGAGCCCTTGCAGCGCCAGGACGTTGCGCCCCGGGCGCAGCCGGTCCTTATGGCCGGAGAGGTCAAAGACAACCGGCACCTGCATCGATCCATCGGGACGATCGCGGCCGGCGACAGAATCCCAGCGCGCCGTGCCGGTGAGGTTGTCCCGGGCCACTTCCACACCGTTGAGCCAGGCGACAAAGCCATCTTCGTACTGGAGGTTCAGCAGGAGCGTCTCAAAGGCCTCGGTTCCCGCGGTCACGAATGCGATGCGAATCCAGACGGAAGAGTTCCGGCCGAACATCGCATCGTGCAGCGGGTTCTTGACGCGGGGACCGGCCGGTCCGCCGGCCGCCTGGGAGAAGCTCAGCGTCGCCGGAAGAGTCGGCCACAGACCATCATCGAAATCCGGGGCCATCCAGTTGGAACCCTGATCTTCGGCACGCGGCACGCGATAGGCGGCGAGCGACTGCGTCGTCACGAGCTGCGTACGATATTGCGTCAGGCCATAAGAGATGTCGATCCGTTGCGGCGGGTAGCTCGGTCCGTACTCGGATACCGCGGTCCGCCCATCGGAAAGCACCAGGGCCACGTACCCCCCTTCCGCCGCCAGCTTGAAATTCGTGTGCAGCTCGCCGGCGGTCCGGTCCTTGCCGGAGGCGAAGATGAGCAGGTAGCCGTCCGGGGCCAGTCGCGTGGGCGCGGGAAACCGCCATCTCGCCGGCCGGCAGGGATCATCCGTCAGGTACCAGCCGCCCAAGTCGAAGGTCTCCGGCGTCGGATTGTGCAGCTCGATCCAGTCGGAAGAATCGCCGTCGGCATCGAGGAGATCGCCCTCCGCCAGCGGTGCCCGGCTGCCGTTGCTGGCCAAGAACTCGTTGATCACCGGTGTCGCCAGGTCGCCGCCGGCGTACAGAGCCGCTCCCGGCGTCAGAAGCCCCACCACAGCCCATACGATCCACGGTTTGCTCATCGGTTCCGTCACGTGTCCGATACCCGCCTGGCGGCCGTGCCCATCCTCAAATATCTCATAGCCTATTGTATCATATTGCCCGCTCGCCTCCAAGCGTTATCGGGCCCGCACCGAGCGGGGCTGTGTGACGGGATTGCGGCAAATGTCTCGCATGTCACGGCCATGGGGGCGCTGCCCCCGACCGGAACCCCAAACACGATCAACCGCGTTTGGGAAGGGGTTCCCAACGCGGAATCTGGCGTTGGGGGCCCCAACCCGACCCGGCATTGGCCGCCTTGGACCTGCTAACGGACGTGGATGGAGCCGCTGCCGGTGTGGGCGGTAAGGCTGCCGCTGCCATCGCCGATCGAGCCGGTGACATGCCGCCGGCCGATCGAGCCCTTCATCGTCACGGGCAGGTCCACGTCGATCGAGCCGCTCGAGGCCGACAGATCCACGCGGCCGGCGAAGCCGGAAGGCAGGGTCACGTTGATACTGCCCGAGCCGGTGCCGGTCTCGACCGCGACCTCTTTGGGCGTCCCGGGAGCGAAGGCCACCGAGACGTTGCCGCTGCCCGATGTAGCCGTCAGCCGCGTGCAGTTGACCTCCTCGGCGGTCACACTGCCGCTGCCGGAATCCGCGTGGATCGAGCCGGCCTGGATCTGCCGGGCGCGGACGGAGCCGGAGGAGGAATGAAGCCGACAGGCCCCGACCTCTGAGGCGTTCGTCAAGGAGGCGCTGCCGCTGGCGGTACTGAGGTCGATATCCCCGCCGGACAGGTCCTGGCCCCGGACAGAGCCGCTGGCGGAGTTCAGGCGGACGTTGCCCTTGATCCGCTCGGCCTTGGCGGATCCGCTGGCGGAATGGGCCTTCACGTTGCCGTCGAGGTCCACGGCTTGGACCGAGCCGGAGGCGCTGCTGCAGTCGATGCTCGTCTGCCGGGGCTGGACGATCTTATAGCTGATGCTCACCGAGCGACGCCGTAGCGGCGGCACCTCGGCTTTGACCTCCAGCCGCTCGCCCGCCTCCTGGAACCCGATCTCGATCTCCTCGGCGAGGGCCTGGGCCTCCTCCTCGGAGCCAGCCCGCGTCCAGATCGTGGCGACGACCCGGACCTGGTCGGTGGCCTCGCCCGCGGTTTCGATCGAGCCGCTGGCCGTCGAGACCACCAGGGTCCCGCCGGCGGCCAGGGCATGCTCAAGCTCGACCGTCCGCTCGAACTTGGCCCGCTGGTTCCAGGAGCCGCCCTCCCATTCGCCATCGTGAATGACAATGCAGCCCGAGGTGGATAGTCCGACGAAAGTCAGGGTCGCGACCAGGGCCACGGTCTTGATTCTTCCGATCCGCATCATTTCTCCATCTCCTACAGGTCTGTTATCTCTGCCACGGCCGGTGCCGTCCGCCTGGCGCAGCATCATACCGTCCCCGGGCCGGCTGTCAAACTGGTTCGGCAGATTCCAGCGTCGTGGTCACCCAAGCCGCGTACACGTATCATCGCGCCGAATGGGGCGTCCCCCGGCCGTCGGC
>JALORE010000239.1 GCA_025459125.1 Planctomycetota bacterium
ATGGCGGCCAGGTTGTCGCAATACGCTTGCAACTCGGGTTGCGAGGCCGCCGTGGTACGAAGGAACTTGAGCAGGTCGTCGGCAAAGGTGCGGTACTCGTCGAGCCGCTCCATGTGCCGCGTGACGAAGTAGACCATGTCGCCGACGGCGCCTTCGATGTACTCCTTCTTCTCGACCTCCTGGCCGGCCTTGAAGACCGCTTCGATCGCTTCGGTGCAGCCGCAAGTGCAGGCCCGGCGGATCCCCTCGGCCCCGCGGCGATGATGGGTCCGCAGCTTGCGGCCGGCGAGGTCGAGGATGCTGTCGCAGGCCGGGCGGCCCAGCGTGGCCTTCAGGATATCTGCCGGCGTCCAGACGGAGGCGGGCGTGGCCTGTCCCTCCAGGAAATAGACGATCGACTCGCCCTTGGGCAGCACCTTCTTGCTCAGGCGGTAGAAGGCGTGGTCTCCCTGGAACCAGATCGGGTAGCTGTAGTGGCCGGCGACGCCGCGCCAGATCTGGCCGGGGGCGTCGCGGAAGGTGTACGTCGTTCGGACGTTGCCTTCCCACAATTGCGTGACCCACTTGGCGGGGAAAGGCCGCTTCCACGAGCTGGCCACGTCCTTTTCCAGGTAGGCAGCCCCGAGGGCCTCCCGGTGCCAGATACCGGGCGCCTCCAGCAGGGCCAGGTAGACGTTCCGGCTGTCAGTGCCGAAGTCGATCGACTCGAGGAGACGGCCCTCCTGCCCCTGCTTGCTCAGCCCCAGCTTCATCTGCTGTTTGCCTTGGGGCCAGGTCATGACGAGCATGCTGCCCTCGCCCTTGAGCAGACCGAGGAAGAGACTCTCGGCGGGCACGCAGAGCGTATCCGTCGAGGAATACTGGCGAGCGCCGAGGACCAGATCGTCGCCGATGAAACTGGGCGCGATGCCATATTCGAGGGGGCTCTGAATGCGGAGTGTCTTCAGGTTACCCCCTGGTTTGATCGCGACGATCGGCGTCTTGTCGAACGCCAGGACCGCAGATGAGCTGCCCTGGGCGCCGAAAGAGAGGTCCAGGGCCACCTCATTGCCGGTATTCTGCAGGAGAGCACAACGGCTGATGCTTGCCGACTGGGGATCTCGGATTTCAAATTTCAGATCTCCCCCCGTCTTCGAGAAGACGGCCACGGTCCCTTTCGCCGGCTGCACTAGGGCGGTCAGGTAACTGTTCTCCACGACCGCATCGCCCTGGAAGGCGTATTCGCGGCCGTAATAGCCCGGATCGGAGGCGGCCTTCGGCGGGTCGGCTTCGAGCAGCAGGAGATTGGGGGGGACGGCCTTCCATTGGGCCCGGTTCTGGAGGTCGATCGTGTCGCCGAAGGGTGTTCCCGTGTCCCAGAGGGTAACGCTCGCCGGGGCCGGGGGAGGCGTTTGCCCGTATGCTCTTACGAGCACACTACCCACCAACGCAATAGTCGCCAGGAGGACGAAGCGGTTTCGAGATGACTTCATGATTCGCGTCCCTTCCAGGGGATTGCACTACCGTTCGAAACAGCGAAGAATGACCATGCCGATTGTAGCCGGGGCTCGCGAAGAATCAAGAGCGGAGTGGCTTGCCAAAGAACGACGACGTGTCGGATGGAATTGCAGCAGGTTCGCAGCCTCCGGGCGGCACCCTCAAGCGCAGCCCGTTTGTAGTGACGCCGTAAGGCGTTGTCTGGATATGCCCTTCCGGGCACACTACAAACCAGAACCTTCGGGCTTGACGATGCCACCCGCCCCTGGCGTTCGCGCGGCTGCTATGACGACAGCACGCGGCGAACCTGGGCGGCGCGGTCGAGGATCTCGTCCCGGGTGACGCCGGCTTCATGGTACATGGCGAAGATGTTCTCATCCGGCGTCTCCGGGGGGACGGTATGCGAGGCGGCGAGGATGTAGCCGCCGCCGTCGGCGGTCATGCCGGCGAGCAGGTCGGCGGTCGCCTTTTGCACCTGGGTCGCGGTGCCGTGGGGCAGGACGCCTTGTGTGTCGACGCCGCCCATGAAGGCGAGATCCCGGCCGAATTCCTTCTTCAGCTCCAGTGGATGCATCCCGGGACAATTGCACTGGATCGGGTTCAACACATCGACGCCGATCTCGATCAGATCGCCGATGATGGGCCGGATCGCGCCGCAGGAATGGAAGGCCACGTAGAGGTCGTGGCAATGGCCCACGTCAGCGTTCTGTTTCAGCAGGGGTTTGACCATCTGGCGCCAGATCTGCGGGCTCATCAGCATGGTCTGCTGGCCGCCGGCGTCATCGCCCAGCCAGAGCCAGTCGAGCTCGTAACGCGAGCAGGCGGCCTCGGACAGCGCGATCGAGAACTCCGTGCAGCGTTGCATCATCTCGGTCGCGAGGGCGGGTTTCAGCATCATCTCCATCAGCGTGTTTTCCATGCCGCGGAGCCGCCAGTACATCTCGAACACGCAGGGCGAGACATCGCAGCCCACGAAACACTCGTCGGCGAGCCTCATGACCGGCTGCATCAGGTCCACGAGCGGGTCGATCCGGTCGGCGGGAAACCGGTACTGCAGAAGCTGCGCGTCGGTCGCGACGGCGAGGGGATACTTGGAGATCTGGTTGAAGCCGTCGATGCGGGTCCATTCGATGCCCCAGTCATCCACGTGGGACTGGCCATCCCGGTCGTGGACGATGCCCTCCATCGCGTGGTTGTTGCTCACCCAGGCCTGGCGGATGTCGTCGCCCATGACCTGCGGGACGTACTCGGGAGGAATCTCCAGCCGTTGGCCCAGCCGCCGGCGGGTCTGGGGGTGGTACCACATGAAGATGGGGACGCGATCGACGGGCTTTCGCTGCAGCGCCCGGTGGACACGTTCTTTGGAAGTCATGGCGGTCTTCTCGGCTTACGGCGTCTGGGCCGGCTGGGGCGTGTTCTTCTCGGCCTCGCGCCTCTTCTGGTGGGCGGCTTCGATCATGGCGGTGATATCATAGCCCAACGGCTGACCCGCCTCGTACTTCCGGCGGGCCGAAACCAGGGCCTCCTCGACGCCCGGGGGCAGGATGCGATCGGGACCAGCCTTCTCCGGCGGCAGCCACCAGTTCATCCGCTCGCTGTAGCACCAGACGTACTCATCCGACGTGGTCAGCGCGTAGTAGACGTTGTGCTCGAAGAACCGCAACTGCTGGTCGGGGGCCAGGAAGTGACTGGTGATCTTGCGATCGGTGCGTTTGGCCAGGGTCTGGTCGATGTACAGGGCCATACCGGCCTGCACGTGGGTGTTGTATTTCGGTCGCAGCGGCTCGGGGATCAGGGTCTGGGCCCGCTGACGCATCAGGTGATAGTCCCGATAGAAGGCGAGCGGGCTCTCGTGGTAGTACGCCGATTCGTTGCCATCGATGAGAATCGTGCCCGGTGCGGCGCCGTCCAGCATGCCGACGACGAACGCCGGCAGCAGGGCATACGAGCTCTTCTGCAGTCTCTGGGCCCGGACCGCCGGATCGGGCTCATCGACGACGTTCGAGAACAGGGCCATCAGGAAGAAACTCAGCACCTTGATATTGCCCGGATGTTCCTGCAACGCGGTGATGAACTGCCGGCCCCGCTGCCGGACCTGGTCGGCGACCTGCTCGAACGACCGGCCCTGGTACGCGCCCGGATAGGCCCAGGGATTCTGCCCATACGGTTCGGGATCGAAGCAGACGCCCACACAGCGGCCGGTATGGACGGCCAGCGAGAACAGTTTCAGGTTCGCCGCAATAGTCTGCCACTGCTCGTCGTCGAACCAGTCCATCTTCCAGCGGTTGGCGGCATACAGAGTGAGGAAGTTGTCCGTGAACTTCTGCCATGGGATCTGGGCGAGCGTGTCCAACTGGGGCTGAAGCTCGTCCTTGTTCCATGGGCGGGTGTCAAACACGTGGTCGAAGCCTTTCGTGCGGAAGATGATGCCCTCGAAGGGCCGCTTCTCCATGTCCCGGAGGTTGTCCCGCACGAAGTCGGGATAGGGAACGTCCCAGCCATACTCGATGATCTTCTTTCTGGGACGGGGCTGCGCGAGCAGGCTCTCCGCCGGCACAAGAACGATCGTGAGCAACAGAAGCGCGGACAGACGACATCGGGGCATACCCAGACTCCTCAGGGCCGGCAGCGTGCCGCGGTTACGGTTGCGCAGCTCGTTTCGGTTCGCGGTCACGTTGTGCGGCGCGGGTGCCGTCGCACGCGGCACGCAACCGCCACCGTCTCACGATCGTTTCTACGCGGACTTGAGCTGGTCCCGGTTCACGTAGACCTTCTCGAAGGCGTCGGCGATCTGCACCATGTCCTCGTGGGTCCCGAGCAGCGGACCGGAGGCCCAGAGCATCGCCATGTCCTCGCACACCTGGTCACACTTGGGGCACCGGCACTCGTCGCGGTAGCGCCGCAGCCGCTCGGGCGCGTACATGGTCTTGTAGACCTTCATGTTCAGGATCGTGTCGATCCAGGGCTCGCGGTGCAGGCCCTGCTTGATGTATGGGCTGAGGGTGACGCCTTCCGCGGCCAGGGCCTTGAAGAACGTGGCGCGGTCGATGCCGTTGAGGTGCTCCTTGCGATAGGTCATCGTGTAGAGGTACCACGAGCCGGCCGTGGTGCCCTCGTACAGCTTCTGCGGGACGAGGCAGGGGATGTCCTTGAGCCGTTGGGTCAGGTAGGCGGCGTTCTCGTTGCGCCGGCGGTGCCGGTCGAGCAGGCCGGGCAACTGGCCGAGCAGGGCGGCCGCCTCGAACTCGTTCATCCGGTACTTGGGGCCGATGGCCTCGGTCAGGCCGCGGCGGGAGGTGCCGTGGTTGTGGACGGTGTAGCACTTGTCCATGAGGGCTTCATCGTTGCCGATGATGGCGCCGCCCTCGCCGCAGGCGAGCACCTTGCTCGACTGGAAGCTGAAGCAGCCGACGTCGCCGATGGTGCCGAGCTTGCGGCCCCGGTGCTCGGCCAGGTGGGCCTGGGCGGCGTCCTCGATCACCCTGAGATTGTGCTTTTGGGCGATGGCCATGATCCGGTCGAGATCGCAGGGCTGGCCCATCATGTGCACGGGCATGAGGGCCCGGGTGTTCTCGTTGATTTTGTGCTCGACATCGTCGGGATCGAGCTGGAAGGAGGCGGGGTCCAGATCCGCCAGGACCGGCAGGGCCCGCGCCGAGAGAATCCCGGCGATGGTCCCCGGGTCCGTATAGGGCGACGTGATGACTTCGTCGCCGGGACCGATGCCCAGGGCTTCCACACACGTGTGCAGAGATTGCGTCCCGGAGCCGGTCGCCACGCAGAATTTCGCGCCCGTCAGGCGGGCCCATTCCTTTTCCAGGGTGACCACCCCTTGGGCGCCGCCCTGGATGCGGCACCAGTTGCCGCTCTGGGTGGTCTTGGCCATGGATTGCAGGATCTGCTTGTCGCAGTAGGGCCAGTCGGGCCAGGGTTTGTTCGGGCGGACCGGCGTGCCGCCGAGAAGGGCCAGCTTGCCCGCTTTCTTCGCGAGGTTCCCGTAAGCCGGCACGGTTCCGGAAGTGGCCGCGGCCAGAGATCCCACCGAGGCGGCGGTTAGAAACTGTCGTCGTGACCAATCACCACTCGTCATCTTTCGCCCCTTTCACAAAACTTCATGCTGGAAGTTTGAAGTTTGAAGTATCAAGTGTCAAGAAAGAAGTTGGAGAGGGCGCGTGGGGGATTTGCGGTTTGAGGTGCAACGTGATAAGATGCCAGGCTAAAGATGGTTGCATCACGAAGGGGATACAGGACCATGAAGACGCGCATCTCTGACTTCAAACTTCACACTTCACACTTCACGCTGGGAATCCTGATGTGTGTCACATCGTTGTCTTGGTCCCTCAGCCACGCGGGGATCAAAGGCGGGGCGGCCAAGGTCAATATCACGCCGCCGTTGGGGACGACCCTGATCGGATCCAAGGGGCAGCCCAGCGATTGCGTGCGGGACGACCTCTATGCCAAGGCCCTGGTGCTCAGCGACGGCCGCAATACGATCGCGCTGATCTCGGCCGACCTGCTGTACACACCGCTCGACGAGATTGCCAATCCGGTCCGCGCGATTCTCCAGGAGAAGCTCGGTATTCCCCGGCAGAACGTGATGGTCTGTGCCACGCACACGCATTCGGGGCCGGAGGTTTTCACCCGGTCCAAGCTTCCGCCCAAGAGCCGGGTTCCCGTTTCGGACCTAGCCCAGTCGTACCTGCAGGTGCTGGTGAGGAAGATGGCCGACGCCGTGCTGATCGCTCATCGGGACTTGCGGGAGGTGAAAATCGGTACCGCGGTGGGGGAGGTCCCGGAAGTCCTCTACAATCGCCGGCCGGTCGCGAAGGATGGTCGCGTGAGGACGACCTTCACGGTGCCGCCGGAGGTTGTGGCGACGCGCCAGATCGTGCCGGAAGCCGACGGACACGCGCGCGTGACGTTCACTCTCGACGCCGGCGGCGCGCCCCTGACGTTCGGCCAGGTCGATCCCCGAGTCCGCGTCCTGCGCGTGGAAGACCCCCATGGTGGAATCGTCGGCTCCTTGGTCAACTTCGGCTGCCACCCGGTCTCGATCTATCCGCACTTCAGCACCGCGGTCTCGGCGGATTATCCCGCCTTTGTGACCGGTGTCGTGGAGCAGGCCGAAGGGGGAGTGAGCCTCTTCCTGCTGGGTCTGGCGGGGAACACCGTCCCCATTCAGCGGGGCGGGGTCGCTTGCGAGCAGATCGGCAAGGCGGTCGGGGGCGCGGCGGTGCGCCGGCTCCAGTTCGTCGCCACCACGGGCGAGGTCCAGGTTCGCGGCCTCTGCCGGCCGGTGACGCTCCCCAGCAAGCCGACCTCTGAGGACAAGACCGAAAGCGCCACGGTGCCGCCGGTCATCAGCGAGATTCAGGCTCTGCGGCTCGGCGACATCTATGTTCTTGGCCTGCCGGGCGAGGTCCTCGTGGAGGTGGGCCAAGCGATCCGCCAGAGGGCCGGACTGGAGAAACTCTTGATCGCCACCGTGACCAACGACGCCATCGGGTATGTCTGTCACAGTCAGGCCTACGACGAGGGCGGCTACGAAGCCGAGTCCGGCGCCAGCCTGGCGAAGGGGGCCGGCGAGATCATGGTGAAAGAGTCGTTGGCGCTGCTCCGAGAGATGCAGTAGCATGGGCATCTCGCCCATGGGTCGCAGGGCCATCTTGGCCCTGCTGGCCCGGGCGCGGCGCCCGTGATACACATGGGCGGGACGCCCATGCCACTGGGGGTCCGACAGACAGATTGTGGTTGATACAGATTTCGGATGGAGTTCGGTAGGATGGGCTGGAGCGCATGCCGCACGCCAGGGGCATACGCCGAACCGCATGGGCTAAAGCCCATCCTACATTCTCCATTCTGGTGGAATGGAGAAGGGGACATTCCACTTTTTCCTCCTGCCTTGAAGGGCGCGGGGATTTGGGGTAGAGTGTTCCTCCAGAGGGACAGGTGATGTAAGAGAACACAGTTGGAACGGATGGGTATTTTAAGGAGTCGTCATCATGGTGCAACGAACCCGCCGACAATTTCTGCAAGACTCGCTCTACGCCGCGGCGGCGTTATCCGCGGCCCCGATGTTCAGCGATCGGAGTGCCGCCCGGGCGGCGAGCGCGAATGACAAGCTGCTGTGTGCCGTGATCGGTTGCAACGGCCGCGGCGGCAGCCACATCTCGGCGTACGCCGGCCGCAAGGATTGCGAGATCGCCTACATCGTCGATATCGACGAGAAGGTGGGCGAGAAGTGCTGCACGGGGGTCGAGAAGAAGACCGGCCGACGGCCCAAGTGGGTCAAGGACATGCGCGAGGTCTTCGACGACAAGGCGGTGCATTTCATCTCCACCGCGACGCCCAACCACTGGCACGCGCTGTGCGGCGTGTGGGCGATGCAGGCCGGCAAAGACGCCTACATCGAAAAGCCCATCAGTCACGACATTCCGGAAGGTTCCGCGCTGGTCGCCGCCGCGAAGAAGTATGGGCGGATCTGCCAGGTCGGGACGCAGTGCCGCTCGAACCCGGCGGTTCAGGACGCGGTGAAGTTCATGGCGGCCGGCGGCATCGGCGAAGTCAATCTGGCCCGGGGGCTGTGCTACAAACGCCGCAAGTCGATCGGCGCCCTGGGCGACTACCCGATTCCGGCCGAGGCGGATTTCAACCTCTGGAGCGGCCCGGCCGCGTACACGACGCCGAAGCTGACCCGGCCGAAGTTCCATTACGACTGGCACTGGCAGCGCCTGTACGGCAACGGCGACTCGGGCAACCAGGGCCCGCACCAGACGGATATCGCCCGCTGGGGACTGGGCCTGAACCGCCATCCCAACAGCGTCATCGCCTACGGCGGCCGGCTGGGCTACCAGGCCGAGCGGAAGGACCCCAAGTACCTCGACGCCGGCGACACCGCCAACACCGAGGTCGCCGTCTATGATTACGGCGACAAGTGCATGGTCTTCGAGACCCGGGGCCTGTCGGTCGACAACTCGGGCGACGCGGAGATCAACAAGCTCTTCGACAGCACCAAGGGCAACCAGATCGGCGTGGTCTTCTACGGTACCGAGGGCGTCCTGGTCCAGCGGGAATACACTCACTGTGTCGCCTTCGACCTCCAGGGCAAGATGATCAAGGAGTTCAAAGGCGGCGGGGACCACTTCGTCAATTTCCTCCAGGCCGTCCGCAGCCGTAACGCGGCGAGCCTCAACTCGGATGCCTTCCAGGGCCATCTGTCGGCGGCCCTGGCGCACCTGGCCAATATCAGCTACTACCTGGGTGAGAACAACAAGGTCTCCGTGGCCCAGGCGAAAGCGATCCTGGGGAAGATCAAGAGCCGCGACGACAACCTCGCGACCCTGAACCGGACGGTACAGCACTTCAAGGACAACGGCGTCGATCTGGATGCGACCCCGATGTCCATGGGCCCGCTGCTGACGTTCGACCCGGTGAAAGAGGTCTTCACGAACAGCGCCGACGCGAACCGGATCCTCCAGCGCGAGTACCGCAAGCCCTTCGTCTGCCCCACGGCCGACAAGGTGTAGTGCCTCACGCAGGACAGATGAGACGAGAAGGTGAGAAGGTCCGGCCCTCCGGCCTTCTCACCTTCTCGTCATGCTATGCCGCAGCGGAAAGAAGGATGAAGGAGCCACAGATTACGCCGATTTGCACAGATTAAAGACAATAATCTGTGATAATCTGTGGAATCTGTGGCTATACTCCTTCCGGTTGCTGCCCGAGGGTGGGCCACGCGCTTTCGGCGTTCGTTTCGGCGGAGATCCTCTCTCCGTACCGGCCGAGGCGCTCGGCCAGTTCTGTCAAACGCCGGAGACGCTTGGGCAGGACGTGCGGGGCGACACTGCACGCGGAGGACAGGACATACCCGCCGCCCGGCTTGCCGATGCGGAGGCGGTTCTCGACTGCACGCTCGAACGTGGCATCATCCGCATGGAGCATCTCGTTGACCGCATCGAGATTACCTTTGAAGAAGAACCGCTCCCCGAAGTCGGCCTTGGCCTGCGCCAGGTCCACGGTGCCCAGGGGCGGCGGGTCGAGCGTGTCGATGCCGTCCACCGCGGTCTCGGCCATCAGGTCCAACCGGTCGCCGATCGCGCCGCAGGTGTGCACGTAGGATTTGCAGCCCACAGCGCGAATGGCCTGGAATACCTGGTCCTCGTAGGGCATGACGAACTGGCGGTACATCGACCGGCTGATGAACCCGGCCCCGGCAAAGGCGGAGCTGACGAGAATCGCATCCGGCCGGCAGCCGCCGTAGACCTGTACCTGCGCCAGCACGACCTTGGTGAACATGGCCAGCGCCTCGTGACAGAGCTGCGGGGCATCCACCAACGCCATGAGCGCCTGTTCGTATCCGAACAGTTCCATCAGGTGGGTGAAGGGCGAGAAGACCTCCACGTGCACCGAGACGCCGGCCGCACGCTCCTGGACCGTCTCCAGGGTCGCCGTGAACCAGGGCGGATAGGCCGTCGGGTCGGACAGGTCGGCGTCCGGGGCGATGTCCCACAGCTCCGGCAGGTGCCACGTGTTCCACAGGTACCCCGGCAGCCTCTGCGTCGCGGGATTGTGGAGATCCACGCCGGTGTAGTTCGCCCGGGGCAGACGGCTGCCGTCGGCGAGGAAGGTCTGCGGGTTGTCGTCCGGCGGGAACACCGTCTGCAGGCCCGATTCCCAGTCGAGGCGCTCGCCGCCTTCATGGTCCTGGCGCGTCTCGATCCGGCCCTCCCAGTCGCCCGGGCGGCCGGGGAGGTTGATCAGGATGCCGTCGAACCGGTATTGCTGCTGCCGGTCGATCAGGGCCGCCGCAAACGCCTGTGGGTCGAACCAGATCTGGGACGGCCGGACCCGACAATGGAGGAAGTAGTGCCCGAGGGCCAGTTGACACATCACCGGCACCCGATCCGCCTGCTGATGATTCATCGCCAACGCCATGCGCTCCTTCGAGTTCATGGCCCCATTGTACCGGCCGACCGGCCGCAGAGACAGGGGAAAGCGTTGCCGGCTCGGGCCCATATCAGGTCACGCCGCCCTCGGGGCGACCGGCGGTTCGTGTTCGGTTCGGGTGGATCGCGATGTGAGAGAGTCAGCATGCACGGTAGTGCGTTTTGCCGGGTGAGATGTCAGTTGTCACGTGTGCTGGGCTCCGTTGTGCGTGGGGGACTCGAACCCCTGGGCTGTCCTGGGTTGCCCACCACCCGTCAGTGCGACTTCAACCCAAGTCGCTGGGGCAC
>JALORE010000030.1 GCA_025459125.1 Planctomycetota bacterium
AGCTTGTCACGAACAGCAGGCGGTACGGGGCCCTGCTGACGCCGCTGGTCCTGGCGGCGGTCGTGCTCGATGCCGTGATGCTCGGGGTCAGGGCCCTGTCCATCGGGGCCGTCCCCCTGACGGGTCTCTTTGAGTCACTCCTGGTTCTGGCTTTCGTGTTCGGGGTTCTGTACCTCGTGCTGAGGCCCACTCTGGACCAGGTCTGGTTTGGCTCCGTGATGGTAGGGGTCATCCTGGGTCTGGTCCTGCTGGCGACGTCGGTGGCTCGGCCGGCGGCCCGGCCGGAGGCGGTGGCGGCGACGCCCTGGGCGCTCGCGCACGCCACGGCGATGATTCTGGCCACCGCCGCGATCCTGCTGGCCGCGGCGAGCTCCGCCCTCTATCTGCTCGGCAGCCGCCGGCTCAAGCAGAAGCGGATCGTCCTGGTGCTGGGCCGGATTCCCAACATGGAGACGCTGGCCCGGCTGAATCGGGCCGGAGTGCGGGTGGGGTTTGTCCTGCTGACACTCGGGGTGATCAGCGGGCTGTGCATGGCCTTCCTGCACGGCCTCGGGATCGTCACGTGGCTGACGGACATCAAGGTAATTTGTGTGGTCCTGGCCTGGGTCCTGTTGGGTGCGATCCTGATCCTCGATGCGGTCCACCCGCTCAAGGGCAAGATCCGGGCCTACGTGACCCTCGTGGTATTCGGGCTGATTCTCCTCGCGATTGTGGGAGTGACGATCGCCGGGGCGACACGGCACAGATTCGAACGCGCGTCGTCGGCGGCCGTAGTTCTCATGGTGTAAATTCCCAAAATGAGTATTCTGGTTCTCGGCATCAATCATAAGAGCGCTCCCGTGGAGATCCGCGAGCGGCTCGCGTTCGACGCGTCCCAGGCGACCGCGGCGCTGGTCCGGCTCACGGGGATGGAGCGCGAAGCCGAGTTCGTCCTGCTGTCGACCTGCAACCGGGTCGAGTTGTACTACGCGGGCCAGCGCGGCGCCGCAGAGGTGGCGGGCCGGCTGGTCGCGTTCCTGGCCGGCTTTCACCGCCTCGATCCGGAGCAGTTTCGGTCGGCCCTGTACGTGCACGAGGATGAAGAGGCGGTCCGGCACCTGCTGCGCGTCGCGGCGGGTCTCGACAGCATGGTCGTCGGCGAAGCGCAGATCCTCGGCCAAGTCAAGGACAGCTACAAGCTGGCCTGTGCGGCCCGGAGCACGGGCAAGATCCTCAATCGACTGTTTCACTGTGCCTTCTTTACGGCCAAGAGCGTGCACACCACCACGGCCATCTCGAACGGGCGGGTGAGCGTGGCCGGCGTGGCGGTGGAGCTGGCCCAGCAGCTCTTTGCCGATCTGACCAAGGCCCGGGTGGTCGTCATCGGGGCCGGTGAAACGGGCGAGCTGGTCGTCGAGCACCTGCTCAAGGCCGGCTGTACCGACGTGACGGTCGTGAATCGCACCTACGAGCGCGGCGTGGAGATGGCCCAGCGGCGGCGGATTGCCGTCGCCCCATGGGATGAGCTGAGCGCCCAGATTGGCCGGGCGAATATCGTGATCTCCTCGGTGGCCGTCGAGGGCTTTCTGTACACGCGTGCCTCGTTCGAGCAGGCGGTCAAGAGGCGGCCGGCGGGCTCGCTGCTGATTATCGACGTGGGCGTGCCGCGCAACTTCGACCCGGCCGTCAATGAGGTCGAGGAGGTCTACGTCTACAGCATGGATGAGCTCCGGAAGGTGGCCGAGCAGAACCTTCGGGCCCGCGAGGAAGACATTACCAGCGGCCTGGAGATCGTCTATACCGAGGCGACCCAGTTCATGGACTGGTTCCGCGCCAAGGACATCGGCCCGCTGATCGGGCGGATGAAGGACGAGTTCCGGCAGATCAGCCGGCGCGAGCTGGAGCGGTTCCTGGCCGGACCCCGGCAGCACGCCTCCTGCCGCATGCCGCTGGAGGACATGGTGGATCGCGTCGTCAACAAGCTGCTCCACTGCGTCATTCAGAACGTCAACACCGTGGCGAAGGAGGCCGGCCCGAGCGAGGCGGCCAAGCTGATCGACACCATCGTGCGGCAGGCCCGCGAGATTTCCTGCGCCGCCCGGGAAGAAGGAGACGCTCGGGAATGAAACCGATGACCGCCTCTCACCGTGTCCTGCGCATGCTCTTCTGGGAGACAACCGTCCGCTGCAATCTGGCCTGCGCCCATTGCCGCCGGCTGGAGTCGAACGAGGCGGACGTGGGCGACCTCTCCACCGCCCAGGCCCGGGTCCTGATCGACCAGCTTGCGGAGTTGGGCCGGCGGCAGCCGCAAATGCCGGTGCTGGTGTTCTCGGGCGGCGAGCCGTTCTGCCGGGCGGATCTGTTTGATCTGATGAGTGAGGCCCGACGCCAGGGCCTGATCATGGCCCTGGCCACGAATGGAACGATGATCGATGCGACGCAAGCCCGGCAGATCCGCGACAGCGGCATTGCCCGCGTCTCGGTGAGTCTGGACGGCGCGACCGCCGACGTTCACGACCGGATGCGGCAGATCCCGGGGTCCTTCGACCGAGCCCTCGAGGGCCTCCGGCACCTCCGCGAGCATCAGGTGCCGTTCCAGATCAATGTCACGCTGACGCAGCAGAACGTGGAGCAACTGCAGGAAGTGTATGATCTGGCCCGCGCGCTGGGGGCGATGGCCTTGCACACTTTTATGCTGGTCCCGGTTGGCTGCGGACAGGTCCTGGCCCGAACGGACATGCTGTCGCCGCAGCGGTACGAGCAGATCCTGCGGGAGATCCAGGCCCTGGAAAGCCGGGGTGAAATCCAGATCAAGGTGACCTGCGGCCCACATTACGAGAGGGTCAAACGGGAGCTGCGGACCTCGCCGGGGGGCAGCGTCAAGACCGAAGGCCTGGGCAATGCCACCCCATCTCGTCCACAATCGAAGGGTTGTCTCGCGGGTCTGGGCGTGCTGTTCGTCAGTCATCGCGGGGACGTCTATCCCTGCGGGTACCTGCCGGTGAACTGCGGCAATATCCTCGCAACGAACCTGATCCGCATCTGGGACGAGAATCGGGATCTGGCCCGCCTGCGGGACGCCGGCGCCCTGGAGGGCAAGTGCGGCCGGTGTGAATTCAAACAGGTCTGCGGCGGCTGCCGCGCCCGGGCCTTCGGCATGACCGGCAACTACCTGGGCGAAGAGCCCTTCTGTGCGTATCAACCAAGGAAGGAAGTGTGATGGTTGATTTTTGATGGTTGATTCGCAGAGGCCGAGGTGTGCCGCTCCTCCAATCGTAAATCGTAAATCATACATGGTCTGACAATGATCAACATCAGCAAGTTGTACTGTGACGAGATCACACCGGGCGACTGGTTGCGTTACGGCCGCCCGGGCTCCGGCGAACGCGCGGGCGAAGCCGTCCCGGCGCAGGCCTCGGCGCGAAGACCCATCGTGGTATGGAACATCACGCGATCCTGCAACCTCCAGTGCGTTCACTGCTACAACGACAGCGGGCCGGGCAAGACCTGCAACGAGATCTCCACCGCCCAGGCCAAAACCGTCATCGACGATCTGGCCCGCTTCGGGGTGCCCTCGATCCTCTTCTCGGGCGGCGAGCCTCTTCTGCGTCACGACCTTTTCGAGCTGATCGAATACGCCGTTGGCCGGGGGGTTCGTACCGTGATCTCGACGAACGGTACCTTGATCGATGCGGACCGGGCGGGTCAGATCAAGCGCCTGGGAGTCTCCTACGTGGGGATCAGCCTCGACGGCATCGGTCCGGTCAATGATCGGTTTCGCGGCGTCGCGGGCGCGTTCGAACGGGCGGTCCGGGGCATCCGGAATTGCCAGGACGCCGGGGTGCGGGTGGGCCTGCGGCTGACGCTGACGCAAAGAAACGCCCAGGATATTGAAGGACTGTTCGACTTCTTCGCGGCGGAGGGGATCGAACGGGCCTGCTTTTACCACCTGGTCCCGAGCGGTCGCGGTCGGGCGCTGGCCGATGACGATCTGACCCACGCGCAGACGCGCGCGGCATTGGACCGCATCCTGGCCCGGACGCGGCTGTTCAAACAGGCCGGACGCAAAACGGATATCCTGACCGTCGACAACCACGTCGACGGCGTCTACCTGTACCTCAAGCTGCTGGCGGAAGGTTCCGCGCGGGCCGCCGAGGTTTGGAAACTGCTCACCTGGAACGGCGGCGGCCTCTACAGCAGCGGGATCGGCATCGGCTGCATCGATTTTCACGGCCATGTCCACCCGGACCAGTTCTGGTGGCATTATGACCTGGGGAGCATCTACGACCGGCCCTTCAGCGAGATCTGGACCGATCCGAACGAGCCGCTGCTGAAAGGTTTGCGGGATCGGCGGGCCATGATCCAGGGCCGATGCCGGCAGTGCCGGTTCTTCGAGGCCTGCGGCGGGAGCCTGCGGGTGCGGGCCGATGCCGCCCTGGGGGATCCCTGGGCCCCCGATCCGGCCTGCTATCTGACCGACGAGGAGATCGGGGAGAAAGTGTGATCTGTGATGTTTGATCTATGATTCAGTCCGGGACAATCAGCCATCAGCATTTGCCTGCCTGTTGGGGATTCCGCGGTTCGCCGGATGGGAACGGCGGGGTGCACGGCTCGCTGGCCGAGCAGATTCTCTGGTTGAATTCCCTCCGGTGGGTCGCGGTGGCGGTGGTGGTGTTCGGCACCCTGGCGGGGACGTACCTGTTCCCGGTGCTCGTGGATTCGCGCCCCTTGTACGCGGCCGCGCTGGTCCTGCTGGCGTGCAATGCGGCCTACGTGGCGGCGGCCCGCCGCCGTTGTCGCACGGAGCCGCGCCGCGCGGTCGTCCTGGCGATGGTGCAGATGGAAATGGACCTGTTGATCCTGACGGCGGTTCTGTTGTTCTCGGGCGGCCCGGCGAATCCCTTCTGCCTCTTCTACGTGTTCCACGTGATCCTGGCGACGATCATCCTGCCGCGTCACCTGTCCTTCCCGGTGGGGCTGACGGCCATCGCGTTTTTCGGTCTGCTGGCGGTCAACGAGCTGAACACCGGGGCGCTTCTCGGGCACTATCCCCTGCAACTGTCGGCCGGCGGCGGAGTCTGGAGGAACCCGGTCTACGGGCTGGCCGCCTACGTGGCGTTCACCTGCACGGTGATGATCGCGCAGTATCTGACGCGCATCGTCATCGTCCGCATGGCTTCCAAGGAGCTGGAGGCCGCGCGCAGCAGCAATCTGTTGCGCGCGATCATCAATGCCATGTCGGAAGGGCTCATCTTCATCACGCCGGAGGGGGAGCTGTCCCTGTGCAATCCCGCGGCTCAGCGCTGGCGGCTTGACGGCGCCGGGCGCGGCGGGGAGTCGGCCGGCGGCTTCCCCGTGATGCTGGCCGAACACATGGCGGCTCTGGCCGGCGGCGAGCCCGGACAGGCGGCGCCAGACAAACCCATCGAGTTCTGCACGAGCGGCGCCCGGCCGCGGCTGATCGTGGCCCGCAGTTGTCCCGTGACGGGCGGAGGCGGTGTGCCGTTGGGGTACGTGATCGTCGGCCAGGACCTGACGGAGCACAAGCGGCTCGAGGCCGATCTGCGGGCCCGCACCGAGCAGGTCACGGCCATCAACGAGACGCTGAAGAAGTCCCAGGTGCGGCTGGCCCAGCGGGAGAAGATGGTGGCCCTCGGCCAGATGGCGGCGGGCATTGCCCATGAGATCGGCAATCCGCTGACGAGCCTGTCCTCCGTCGCGCAGTACCTGGGCCGCAAGTGCCAGGACCCGGACCAGAAGGAATTGTGCGCCGTGGTCAACCACCACGTGGGGCGTATCTCCGCGATTCTGCGGCGCATGCTGAACCATGCCCGGCCGGCGAGTTCGGAATACACGTGGGTGAACGTCAACGGCGTGGTCGAGAACACGCTGGCGCTGATCCGGCTCGACCCGCGGGCCGCGGGGGTGACGATCACCGATACGCCGAATACCGCGCTGCCCACCGTCTGGCTCAACCCGCAGAACCTGGAACAGTGCCTGCTCAACATTGCGATCAATGCCCTGGATGCGCTGGAGGCCAAGGGCCCCGGGCACGACCGGCGGCTGGAGGTCGTGAAGGCGTTGCGGGACGAAATGGTCGAGATTCGCATCCACGACACAGGCGTCGGTATGAGTCCCGAGGTCTGCCGCCGCGCGTTCGAGTCGTTCTTCACGACCAAGGAGATCAGCAAAGGCACGGGCCTGGGATTGTTTGTCAGCTACAACCTGATTACGGAGATGGATGGCACGATCGACCTGGAGTCGCAGTGCGGCCAGGGGACGACCGCCATCATCCGGATCCCGGTCCGGGCCCGGAAGAACCTCCTGGCGGACCCCGCTCCCGGGACCAACCCGCCACCCGGCGATAGTGTCGCCAACGAACCCTGTTACTAGAGTGAAGCATGGTCATGGCCGAGCAGAAATCCGAGATCCTCGTAGCCGATGATGAAGCCACCTTCCGGGAGACGTTCACCAAGGTCCTCGAAGAGGAAGGTTTCGCCGTCACGCCGGTCTGCGACGGCCGCGAGGCGACGGAGGCGATCCTGAAGCAGCCGTACGCCGTGGCCATCCTGGATATCCAGATGCCCGGCAGCGACGGCATCAGTGTCTTGCGCGAAATCACGGCCGTCCGGCCCCAGACCCGCGTAATCATGGTCACGGCCTATGGCACGGTGGAGATGGCGGTCGAAGCCATCAAGCTGGGAGCCTGCGACTACGTGATGAAGCCGGTCAACTTCGACGAGATGCTGACGAAGATCCGCCAGCACCTGCGCTTCGTGGAACTGGAAGCGGAGAATCGCAAGCTCCGGGAAGAGCTCAACGAGCGTTTCGATATCAGCCACATCATCGGCGCCACGCAGGTCATGAAACAGGTGTTCGAGACGATCCGCAAGGTGGCGCCCACCCGCAGCAGCGTGCTGATCACCGGCGACAGCGGGACGGGCAAGGAACTGGTCGCCCGCGCCATCCACGCGCTGAGTGCGACCAGCAGCGGCCGCTTCATCCCGATCAATTGCAGCGCGATCCCGGAGACGCTGCTCGAGAGCGAGCTGTTCGGCCACAAGCGCGGCAGTTTCACCTCGGCGTTCGAGGATAAGAAAGGGCTGTTCGAGACGGCCCGGGGCGGGACGCTGTTTCTCGATGAGATCGGTCACATGCCCATGGGCTGCCAGGTCAAGCTGCTCCGCGCCGTGGAGCAGCGGCAGGTGCTGCCCGTCGGCGCGACGACGCCGATTGAGGTGAACCTGCGGCTGATCGCCGCGACGAACCGGGATCTGGCCAAGGAGATCCAGGAAGGGCGGTTCCGGGAGGACCTGTTCTACCGGCTTAACGTCGTCGGCATCCATTTGCCGCTCCTGCGCGAGCGGCGGGAGGATATCCCGCTGCTGGTGCGGCATTTCGTCAAGAAGTGCAACGCCGAGATGGGCAAGCATTGCACCGGGGTCAGCGACGACGTGATGCAGATGCTCGTGGACCACGAGTGGCGGGGCAACATCCGGGAGCTGCAGAACGTGATCGAGCGGGCCATTATTTTCGCGGAAGGCGAAACCCTCGAGTTGGAGGACATCGGCTTCACCCGCGCCGGCGAGGCCGCCCCCAGGCCGGGGCAGGAGGATTTGCAGAGCCTGGTCAAGGCCTACGAGAAGGAGCAGGTGTGCCGGGCGCTCAACCAGCACGACTGGGACAAGACCGAGACGGCCCGCGCCCTGGGCATCGGCGTCTCGAGTCTCTATCGCAAGATCGATGAGTTGGGGATCGTCAACCGGAGAGAGCGGGCGCGGAAGAATGGGCCCTAGGATCGCTCAGTGCCGTGACCCGCACGGGTACAGGATTCGTCTATGAAGATCAGCCAGGCTTGTGCCTATGCATTGCACGCGTTGATGTATATGGCCCGGCACATCACCCAGTTGCCGGTGACCGGCAAGGCCATGGCCAAGGCCGAGGGCATGCCGCCGGAGTATCTCGCGAAGGTTCTGCAGCGTCTGGTCCGGGCAGGCTTCATCCGGTCGGTGCAGGGACGCGAGCGCGGCTACGTTTTCGCAAGGCCGCCGGAACAGATCAGCCTGTTGGCCTTGTTCGAGTCTCTGGAGGAGCAGCCGTTGTTCGACGACTGCCCGTTGCGGCATTGTGCCTGCGGCGGGACGAAGGAAAACTGCCACCTTTACGCCCAGTGGTTGGCGGCCACCCGCCGGTTCAAGGAGCTGCTGGAGGAGACGACGGTGGCCTCGGCTGCCTGGCATCATCCGGAACACCGTTTCGACGTGCTGCCGGGTCTGGCCCTGAAGGAGGCAGAATGACTTCTGCGGCGGCGGACAAATCCACCCGGCCCCGGGACCGACGGTTGGCTGCCAGCAATGTGACGGTGGTTTTCTGCGGGCCCAAGCCGGAAAATTTCGCGCAAAAATGCGAATTTCGGAGAATTCTCACGAATGGGAATGGATGACCTGGATCGGAGAATACTGGAGGCGCTGCAGCATGAATTCCCGCTGCACGAACGGCCCTTCGAGGTCCTGGCCCAGCGTCTGGGGATCGACGCCGAGCGGCTCTGGCAGCGCGTCGAGGCCTTGTTCGCGCGGGGGGTGATCCGCCGGCTGGGAGCGAGTTTTGATTCACGCAAGCTGGGCTTCTGCAGCACGCTGGCGGCGGTCCGGGTTGGGCCGGAGTTAGTGGACCGGGCGGCGCAAATCATCGGCTGCCATCCGGAAGTGACGCACAGTTACCTCCGCGACCACGCGTTCAACGTCTGGTTTACGATCATCGCGCCGGACGAAGCGCGGATCGCGGCCATCCTGCACGAAATCCGCACGGAGCTGTCGCTGGACGCTGCGGACGTGCTGAACCTGCCCATGAAACGGCTGTTCAAGCTGGATGCCCGCTTCCAGGCCCAGCCGTGAGCACACCATACCGGATCGTTGCGGCGATGCCACCCGGGCAATCCTGAGGCTCTCAGGCGCGTGATCCTCTGCCAGGCTCTTCCCGAGAGGCACTGAACGAGTCCGGGCGATCCCGCGGGGATTTCCCACAACTGAGAAGGCTCTGTCGGGCGATCGGCTGTCCTCGATTTGCACGAGGCCGCGTCGATTGAACGCCCCCGGGCGTTTCGATAGCATGAGAGAACGGATGCCATAGATCCAGAGTATTCCCTCGTACACGTCCCGACGCTTGAGGGTGGATATGACCAACCGGTGTGGAGAAGACGTCTGCCGGCCCGAGGAGACCAGGTCCCGGTTTGCGCCGCTGCTTCATCCGGTCGCGCGCGATCTGCACGCGATGCAGCAGCGTCTGGCCGCAGTCCTGGCGGACACGCGGCATCCGTCGGTGCGCGAGATCGTCGATTTCCTGCTGGCAGCACCGGGCAAGCGTATCCGGCCGGCTCTGGTGCTCCTCTCGGCCCGGGTGGCGACCGGGCCGTCGAACGGGTCTTCCCCGCTCGGCCACTCTGCGGTGGATGTGGCCGCCGCGGTCGAGATCATTCACATGGCCTCGCTGATTCACGATGACCTGGTTGACGATGCCGCCCTGCGCCACCATCGGCCCACCGTCCACGTGCGCTGGAGCAAGCGGGCGGCCGTGCGGGTCGGAGGTTATCTCTGTGCCAAAGCCTTTCGGCTGATCGCCCACTGTGCCGACCCGCGTCTCTTCACGCTGCTGGGCTCCCAGTTGTGCACGATGTGCGAGGGCGAGATCCAGCAGGTGGCGGGGCGGGGCGACGTTCGGTTCTCCGAGTCGTACTGCCTGGCCATGGCCGAGAAGAAGACCGCGGCTCTGTTCCGCGCCTGCTGCGGCGCCGGGGCGGTGACGGCCCGGAGCACGCCCCAGGCCTGTCGGGCGCTGCAGGCATTCGGCCATCATTACGGCGTCGCGTTTCAGATCCTGGATGACTGCCGGGATCTGCTGAGCGATGCCGCGGGTCTGGGAAAGGCCCCGGGGCAGGACCTGCTGGCCGGTGACATGACTCTGCCCCTCTGGTACACGCTGGGGTGCGACGACCCGCGGGAGCCGGGGTTGGCGCCGGTGGACCGGTACCCGGCCGGTGACCTGGATGGCATGGGGGCGGTCTTTCATTCGTCGTCGGCGCCGGCGCGGGTCGCGGCGCTCCTCCATTCTCACGTGGATCAGGCCAAACAGGCGCTGGAACCGGTGGCCGACTCGGACTTCCGGAAGAGTCTCCATGGGTTGGCCGACGACCTGGCCGTCTGTGCGTCGCGTCTGCTGGCCGAGTGAACCGGGTGAAATCCTGACGATTCGGATGGTCCATGATGATACGTAACGGCGCCGGATATATGAAGCGGATGCCGAGGTTGGCGGTCCGCGCGTTCTGCCGTCTGAGTTGGCCGGTGCGCATCCTCGTGGTGCTGGCGGCCATCGGCGGCTTTGCCTTGGCGGCGGTGGAAGTGACCGGACAACCGGGATTCTGCAATTCCTGCCACATCATGAACCCGTACTACGCCAGTTGGGCCCGGTCCGGTCACGCTCAGGTGAATTGCCTCGACTGCCATCTGCAGCCCGGTCTCGTGGGGTATGCCAAGGGCAAGATCAACGGCCTGGCCCAATTGGTCGACTGCGTGGTCGGTCGCGTCGGCACCAAGCCCAACGCCACGATCGTGGATGCCTCCTGCCTGCGGTCGGAGTGTCACGCCACCGAGGAACTGGGGGCGCAGACGTTTGGCTGCAACCACATCCAGTTCGCCCACGACAAACATGTGAACAAAGTGGTCGACGGCATCCGCATTACCTGCGGAACCTGTCACAGCCATTTCGAAGGAACCGGACATTTCGGCGTGAACACGGACGTCTGTTTCACGTGCCATTTCCTGAGTGACGCACGCGGCAGCCGCCTGGTCGACACCACGTGTCAGAGCTGCCACCAGGTGCCGGATCAGGTCATCCGGCGCGGCTATGTGAAGATCGACCATCGGGAATTCGTTTCGTACAAGGCCAGTTGCGAGGAGTCCTGCCACCAGCGGGAGATCCGGCAGGCCGGCCGGGTCGAAGAGACCGTGTGCCTGGATTGCCATGCCTTTGCCCAGTCAGCGGATGCGAACAGCGTCGAGTTGCACAGGCTTCACTCGAACGGGCACAAGGTGGAGTGTTTCGCCTGCCACCGCAAGGTGCCGCACGGCCAGACCCAGGTCGAGTCGGTGTCCGCGATGATGAATTGCCAGAGCTGCCACAGCGACACGCATCAGGTGCAACGGACCATCTATCGGGGTCCCCCGGCCCAGAACAGCGCCGAGGAGGCGGGCGCGCCGCATCCCGGGTCCCCTGGCAGTGCGGAGCGGGTGCTGAGCCCGATGTTCATGACGCACGTGGAATGCATCGGCTGCCATGTCGAGCGCGCGGCCAAGACGCCGGGTACGCTCGACAGTTTCGGCACCGTGGCCCGCGCGGTGCCCGCGGCCTGCGACAAGTGCCACGAGAACGGCACCGGGGCGAAGTATGTCCCGTTCTGGCAGGGGACGATCAAACGGTTGTACGAACAGGTCGAACGGAAAGTCAAGGAAGCCGAGGCGTTGGCCGGCGCGGACACGAACGCCGGGCACGCCCGGGAATTGGCCCCGCGCATTCAGCAGGCCCGGTCCATCCTCGATTCGATCCGCCTGGACGGCAGTTGGGGCGTGCACAACTTCAAGTACACCGAGGCCCTGCTGCTCGAAGCCGATAAGATGATCTCTGGTGGGGGATAGTCATGCACAATCGAATCTCCACGACTCAAATCTGGAGTCTGGTCGCCCGGGGCACGTTGGCGGTCGGACTCTTGAGCGCGTCGGTCGCCATCTGCGCCGGCGCCCGGGCCGCGAGTCCGCACCATCAGTTTCTGGGCGGACCCTGGGAGGTCTTCCTCAAGCTGGGGATGGAAGGGGCCGGGGTGCGCGTGCCGCTGTCCATTGCCGATGAAAACCAGCCGCAGAATCTCAGCGTGACCGTGCCGGTGATGGGGACCCCGATCCAGGTGCAGCTGGAACGGTACGTGCCGGACCTGAAGTGGGAGACCCGGGCGGTGGATGAC
The DNA here is from genome assembly GCA_025459125.1 of Planctomycetota bacterium. Lineage (GTDB taxonomy): Bacteria > Planctomycetota > Phycisphaerae > Sedimentisphaerales > Anaerobacaceae > PLanc-01. The sequence continues at coordinate 11,990 of JALORE010000030.1, forward strand.
CCCAACGCCGGACCGGCTGCCAGGCTGTCGCTGCGCGGCGAGAGTCTGCAGCAGGACCTCTGGCTCTGTGCCCGCGAGCGCGAGCGGCAGTCGATCTCGGCTCACATCGGCAGCGTGGCGATGCGGGAGCTGCCGTCATCGGCGGGGGCGCAGCTCCTGTCGGAGTTGACCGAGCCGGAGGTCGTGGGGGTCCTGCTCCTGTGGCCGTCCGAGAAGGAGGCTCCGCTGGTGTACCCGGCCCGGCCGGGCAAGACCGTCACGATCCCGGGCTCGGCGTGGGGCTCCCCAACGCACAATTCCGCGTTGGGGACCCCGTGGCAGGTGTCCGTTCTGCGGTACGTTCCGCACTACTCCATCGATCGTCAGACCAAGGAGGTCACCAGTCAGTCCGACAAACCGGAGAACCCGGCCGTGGAGGTCCGTGTCGAAGGCGAGCAGCGGGAGCACAAGCAATGGCTCTGGTCGCAGTTCTCTGCTTCTCCCCACCGGCAGCAGGAGCTGCCATTCCGCATCCGTTTCGTGGATTTCCCTGTGGGCGGCAAAGGCGCCTATATTCTCGCCATGACGCCGGGGGCGCCGCCGCAGTTGCTTTGCCTGCAGGACGGCAAGAAGCGCCTCATGCCGGTGGAATTGGGCAAACGCTACTCCTTCGACGACCAACGCTATTCTTTCGCCGTGGACGAGGTCCGGCCCGGGGCACGGATCGAGACGACCTGGAAGAACGGCTCCGATCTGCTGGTGCGTCCGGCGCTGGTGGCCACGATCCGTCAGGGCGCCTCCGCTCAGCAGGTCGTGCTGGAGTTGGGCCAGCCGTGTCATCAGAAGACGAATGTGGGGACTCTGGTCGCACTCTATCGGCGCGTGCCACAGTGAGGTGGGGACGGTATGAAGGGTGAGAGACGGCATCGGGGTGTGCTCGGGGTGATGCTGGTGCTGGCCGGCGGTGCTGTCGCTCTCGGCGTGGACAAGCCGACATCTGCGCCCAAGACGTGTGTGACGGCGGAGTGCCACGCAGACTACGCCAAGCGAGCCTTTGTCCACGGGCCGGTCAGCCTGGGCGACTGCAAGAGCTGTCACGAAGAGGCCGATGCGGCGGCCCATACCTACCGGCCCGCGCGGCAGGGAAACGATCTGTGCGAGTACTGCCACCTGGATCAGACGGCCAAGAAGAACGTCCACGAACCGCTCCGGAAAGGCCCCTGCACCGATTGTCATGACCCGCACAGTGGCGACAGTAAGGCCCTGATCCACGAAAAGACCGTGGCACAGTTGTGTGCGAAATGCCACGAAACCGGCAAGGACATGCGCTTCCTGCACGGCCCGGTGGCGGTCGGGGAGTGCACGATTTGCCACACGTCTCACAGCAGCGACCGGGAGAAGCTGCTCGTCGATGAGCCGGCGAATCTGTGCTTCTCCTGCCACGTGGTGACCAAGGACGAGCTTTCGCAGTTCGAGTTCGTGCACGAGCCCGCGAAGAACGACTGCATCGGGTGCCACAATCCGCATGGGGCCGCCAACGCGCAGATGCTCAAGGCCGATGCCCCGGAGTTGTGCTACCCGTGCCATGAGGACATCAAGAAGGTGGCCGAGACTTCCCGGCACAGGCACGTGGCCGTGACGGAGAAGGATGGCTGCCTGCACTGCCACACGCCCCACGCATCGACCGTGCAGTTTGTGTTGAAGGATGCCCCGATGTCCTTGTGCGTCTCCTGCCACGACAAGCCGGTGACGACCGAGGAGGGCAAGCCGGTCGCCGCGTTCACCGAGCAGGTCCAGGGCAAGAAGTCGCTGCACGGCCCGGTCGCGCAGAAGGATTGTGCCGGCTGCCACGCCACCCACGGCAGCGAGCATTTCCGCCTGCTGGCAAAAGACTATCCCCAATTGTTCTACGCGCCCTTCAGCCCGGACAAATATGCCCTGTGCTTCAGTTGCCACCCCGAGAGCCTGGTGTTGACGGAGCGAACCTCCGAGTTGACGGACTTCCGCAACGGCGACCTGAACCTGCACTACGTGCACGTGAACAAGCAGCGCGGGCGGACCTGCCGCTCCTGCCATGCGACGCACGCCAGCGATCTGCCCAAGCATATTCGCGACAGTGTACCTTATGGCGTGTGGAATCTCCCGATCCAGTTCCTGAAGTCCGAGACCGGCGGCGGTTGCCGGCCCGGCTGTCATCAGCCGTTCACATATGATCGCCAGTCACCGGCCACCTACCCGACGCGTCGGTAGGCGGATGCCGGAAGGGAATCTCTCATGCTGACCCATCGACAACGAGCCCTGCCCTCGTACCCCGCGCTGTTCGTCGCGGCCGCGCTGGCGTCATCCCTGTCTGGTGCGGACGGCCTGCGCCGGCTGCACGTCGGGGACCTGATGCCCGAGTTCACGCTGTCGGACCCGAACGGCAGCGTCTTTCGTTACCCGCAGGAAAGCGCGCGCGTCCTGGGGGTCGTCGTTCTGCAAGCCAAACAGAACCACCTCGACCGTCTCGTGGCGGACCTGGAGGTCCTGGCGCCGACGCTCAAGGTGCAGACCCCGGCGCTCGATTGCCTCGGCGTGATGAGCGGCCCCGGCGCCCGGGAGTTCCTGGGCGGGCGTGACCCTGGTGCGCGGGAGGCGTTTCCTATCCTGCCGGACTCCGAGTTCTCCTTCTGGGGCAAGCTCGGCGTCATCGCGGCGCCAACGGCAGTGGTGGTCGGGACCGACCACAGGATTCAGTGGGTGAAAGCCGGATACGGGTATGATTTCCTCGCGGGCTTCCACGCTCAATTGGAGAAAGTTCTGGGGGGGGAGAAGGACCCTGGCGCCGCAGTCCGCGTGGAAACCCTGGGCAACGACTCCGACCGGGCCCGCCGGGACAGGCATATCCAGTTGGCCCGTACGCTGGCGAAGAAGGGCCGGTGGGAGTCCGCGGCCCAGGAACTGGAGAAGCTGCGCCAGGCCGACCCGAACGCGGTTGATATCGCCCTGGAGCTCGGGGAGGTTCTGTGCCGGGCCGGCAGGAATGAGGCCGCCCTGGAGACGGTCTCCCGCGTGCAGGCGGCGTCGAATCAGGACCGGGCACGTGCGCTGTGGATCTGTGCCTGGGCCCGGCGGCAGATGGCCGATTTGGCGGCGGCCGAATCGTTGCTCACTCAGGCGCTGGAGCTCGATCGCCAGTCCCCTCGAATCTTGTACGAGCTGGGCAAAGTGCACCAAACACGCGGCGCTACCGATCGGGCGTTGGTCTGTTACCGCCAGGCGCTGGCCCAGGTCTTTGGCGATGCGGACGTAACCGGGGTTTCTCAGAAATAGGACAAGATTCAGGTGTAATTCTCACTTGTGAGACATCCGGGCGCTCTGTCGGAGCTTCTCGTGGAAGCCCGTGCTTCGGTGCAATTGTAAAGGGTCTTCTCGCAGTGACTTATGGAGAGCTTGGTGCGTGCTGACCAGCCTGGGGGCGATTGGCACGTCGTTTGCTTTTTGATAGGTTTCCGGCTGTGGCGAATCCGCCGGAGCGATCGGGTCTCCCGGCGATCCCGAGGTCGCGGAATGGGTGTAGCGGTGTCAGGCTGAGCGAAAGCGTTGGAGGAGTGAAGAATGGCGAAGAAGTGGTTGGCAAGGTTGGGTTCTAGTTTGATGATTTCCGGTCTCATAACCGCGGCAGTGTGGGGGGCGACCGCCCACTCCGATCTCGTGGGTTGCGATGGCTGTCACGTGCCTCACAATGCCGACAAGCTGCCCGGTGTGCCGCTGTGGAACCGCAGCGAGACGACCGTCACCTTCACGATGTATTCCAGCCGGACCCTGCAGGCCACGATGGATGGTCAGCCCAGCGGGGCCTCCCGCCTGTGCCTCAGTTGCCATGATGGCGCCAACCCGAACTTCCTGTGGATGTCGGACACCAAGAAGTTCGGCGCGGGCGACCTGGCCAACAGCCACCCGATTTCCTTCGTCTACGATTCCGCGCTGGCCTCGGCGGACGGCGCCCTGAGGGACCCGGCGCAGCCCAGCACGCTCGGCCGGACCATCGCGGAAGACCTGCTGGACGCCAGCAGCAAGATGCAGTGCAACAGTTGTCATGACGTGCACACCTCCGGCGTCGGCGAAAGCCAGTTGCGCGGCTACAACTACGGCTACGAAACCGTGGCGAATCCTGATGGTACCACGTCCCAGATCCATCACGGGCCCCAGTTGTGCCGGATGTGCCACCTGAAATAGAAGTCCACCGGGGACACGGTTGTCCACTGAACAGGGGGGACGACAATCGCTGCTTTGATCTGGCTCGGCCTGTGGGGCCGAAACGAAAACGTGCGCCTGGACCTTCCGCATGGCCGGAAGCTGATTCTCTGCCTCGGTCTGGCCGTGGGTTGCCTGCTCGGTGGGTGCCGGTCAGCACCCCGGAAGTCCGACGCGGTCGCGCCTGTCTTCTTCCCGCAGCCACCGGAGACGCCCCGGCTCCAGTTCCTCAAGTCCTTTGCGGGTCCGGCGGACCTGGGCGTTGCCGGTCCCGGCCGCCTGGAGAAGTTCGTGCTCGGCGACGCCGAGCCGACGCAGGGAATTGTCACGCCCTATGGCCTGGCGCTGTATGACGGCAAGCTCTACGTCTGCGATGTCGGCCAGCGGCGCGTCGCCGTACTGAACCTTACGCAGCGTTCCTTCGGCTACCTGACCGAGGACCGCCGGCTCGTGAATCCCGTGAACATCTTCATCGAGGAGGATGGAACGAAGTACGTGGCCGACCCCACCGTTGGCGCGGTCTTCGTCTTCAACGAGAGCGACACGTTGCAGACTATCCTGGGCAAGGATCTGCAGATCCGTCCGATCGATGTGGCCGTCCACGGGCCGTACTGTTACGTAACGGACTTTGCCGGCAACCGGGTGGTCGTGCTGGACAAGGTGACGGGCCGGGAGATCCGCCGGATCGGTACGGCGGGCGACGGCGACACGCAATTCAAGCTGATCAGCGATCTGACCTTCGGCCCGGACGGCGATCTCTACGTGACGGACAAGCTCCAGGCCCGCATCTTCCAGTTCGACCCGTCGGGAACGCTCAAGCGGACGGTGGGCCGGCTGGGCGACCATATCGACGAGCTGGTCCGGCCCAAGGGTATCGCGGTGGACAATGCCCAGCGGATATGGGTGGTCGATGCGGGCGTGTCTTTGTCGCCGTCCCCGTGGTCGACGGAGGTGGCGAAGATCTACGATGCGCAGGGCCGACTGCTGCTGTTTTTCGGCGGACCCGGCCATGAGCCCGGCACCATGAACCTGCCGGCCAAAATCGTTTTGGACCGGCGCCACGTGGATTTGTTCCGGCCGTACGCGGTCCCCGGCGCGAATCTCGAATTCCTCGTGCTGGTTTCCAACCAGTATGGTCCGAACAAGATCAGCGTGTACGGCTTCGGCGAGTTCCCTGTTCCGAAAGAGAGCGCGGACCGGCACGCGGCCGCCGCCGCGGCGGCACGTCCGGCCGGGCCATCCCTGAACGCGGACGACGAGTTGTTGCAGCGTACCCAGGCGGTGGCGGAGCTCTACTACCAGAGCATGGAGCACTATCGCGCCGGCCGCCTGGCCGAGGCGCGGGCGGGATTCGTGAAGGTCATTGCCAGCGGCTTGATTCCGCCGCCCATGGAGCGAACGCTCCGGGGCTATCTCCAGGATATCGACAGCCGGCTCGCCCGCTCGCGCGGCACGAAGCCATAGTCGAATGGGTCTAGTGGGGGACATCTGTCTGTGGATCGGTGGCCGACAATCCGACGCCTGATCTGGGCGGCTCTGGCGATGCTGCTGCTGCCGGCCGGTTGCGACGACGAGGGGCGCCACCAGGCGCTGTCGTTCTTCTTCGACGGCGTGCCCCCTCGCCGGAGCGCCGCGGCCGGGAAAGAGTCCTCCGTTGCGCCGGAGGAGAAGACTGCGGTCGGCGCCCCGGTGAGCAACTGGCATCTGCATGAGCCGATCAAGGACTGTACGACCTGCCACGGTAACCAGCCGCGGAGAGGCACGTCCCGAAAAGTGCAATTGGTGGCTCAAGTGCCGCAGTTGTGTTACCGCTGCCACGATGATTCCTCCGCGTCGGCCGGCTGGGTTCATGGTCCCGTCGCGACGGGCGACTGTCTGCTGTGCCATGAGCCGCACAGGACCCGGACGGAAGCGCTGCTCCGCAAGGCGGCGCCGGACTTGTGTTTCCTGTGCCACGAACCCCAGGCGATCCTGGCGATCCAGGGCCACGCCGAGCCTTCGTACGGACGGTGCGTGGATTGCCACGAAGCCCATGCCAGCCAGGGAAGGAACCTGCTGAAGCCGGGGAAATCTCAGGAATGAGAACGCCAACGGCACGGGATGCAGGGAAAACGAGAAGCTGCCGATGACGCCGTGACACCCATCGGACCGCGCCGTGGTCCCCGGGGGTCCAGAATACAGGGACGGATTTCTGTCGCAGGGAGGCGCCCAAGGCCGAAAATGTTGCAGCCAGGAAACGGATCGTTTGTTGAATCGATCGGGCCATAGAATCGCGTCTCGCCCGGCCGCAGCCGGGCTCGGCAAAAGGGTCCGGGATGAGCTGCTGTGCCTGGCGTTCGGACTGATCGCCCTGAGCGTCTGCGACGGGATAAGTCCCCAGGCCGGGCACGTGGTGCTGGGAAGCCCCGACCAGGACGCCGCCGGCCGCGGTTGGGGACCGACGGTAACGGTTCAGGGCCGGGAGCGACCCTTGGTCCGGCAGCAGGGGATTCAGGGCGAGCTCGAAGCCGGGGTCGAGCACCGTGCCGACGAGCAGACGACCGGCGCCAGCAGCCGCCAAAGTACCACTAATGTGTTCGAGGAACGCGTGCGACTCAAGACCAACGGAGACGTGTATCATCCCGACCTGCTCGGCTTCCAGTTGATGGTCGGCACCGGGTTGACGCAGCAGAACCTCGACTCCGACGACTGGTCGGGCTGGAGCACGGGTACGCTCAACGAATACAACGCTTCCGCCGAGATCCTGCGGAGCAAACCCTATTCCGCCCTGTTCAACGCCAACCGCTCGGAGGACCTGATCGCCCGGCGGTTCCTGAGCCCGTTGGAGGCGGACAGTCAGAGCGAATCGGTCTCGGTGTTCCTGCGTCCCGAGTCCTGGCCGATGATGTTGCAGTACAGCAGCAGCGACACGCGCCAGGACAGCCTCAGCGCGCTCGCGCCGGACTACTTCGCCCGCATGGACGAGCGCTTCCGCTATTCGCTCGGCCATGATTTCAGCGCGCTCTCGCACCTGCATTTCGACTTCGATTGGACCGACACTCACCAGGAGAGCCTGGGCGCCGAGGTCAACACCGTCACGACCACATATACCCTCACGCATGACTATACCTTCGGCGCCGACGAGCGGCATCGTCTCGACACGCTGTTCAACTACCTCGACCAGGGCGGCTCCTTCGAGTTCCAGAGCCTGCGGACCCAGGAGCGTCTGAAGCTGCAGCACGCGCCCAGTCTGCTGAGCCGGTACGAGGTGCAGTACACGCAGTTGGAGCGCGAGACGCTGACCAGCGACCAGATCCGGGGCCAGGCGGGCCTCGAGCACAAGCTGTTCGACAGCCTCGTGACCAACGTGGACGGCTTCGCTTCCCAGACGGATCTCGGCGATCAGGGCGATCTCTCCCAGTACGGCGGCATCCTGGGGCTGGGCTATACGAAGAAGAACCCTCTCGGTGTTCTGCTCGGCACTTACAGCGCCAACTACACCCACAGCGATCAGCAGGGGGGAATCGGGCGTGGCGTGGTCGTCGGCGAGGCCCACACCGCCAACGGCGTGCTCCCCATTGAGCTCGACCGGACGGATATTGACGTGACGACGATCCGGGTCCGGACGGCCGCCGGCGCGCTCTTTCAGCCGGGGGATGATTACACCGTTTTCGAACGGGATGGACGCATCTTCCTGAACACCCTGGTCGTGGGCGGGGCCGTCCCTCCCAACTTCGCCGAAGGGCAGGAGTTCTTCGTCGATTACGAGTTCTTCCTCGAGCCGCAGCGGCAGGAAGATACGCTCCGCCAGAGCGCCACGATTCGCGAACGGTTCTCGAACGGTTTCTCTCTCTTCTATGCCTACCGCACGCAGCAGGAGGATGTGACCTCAACCGCGGCGCAGGTGATCCCGGACGAGTACACCGTCAACACGTTCGGCGCCGACTATACCCACAAAGGCCTCTTCCTGCTGGCGGAATACAGCGTGGAAGACTCGACTCTGATCCCGATGGAGAGCACGAAACTGCAGGGCCGCTACCGTTGGGCGCTGGGGCCGGCCACCAGCGTCGGTTTCGGGGTCATGAACCAGTGGCTGGACTTCGGGGAGCCGGATGCCCGCGAGGTGACGCTGTTTGAAAGCACGGTCGATCTCTTCACCCGGCTGACGGAGACGTACAGTCTTTCCGCTTCGGCCGACTACCGGGACGAGAAAGACACCCGCTTCGGGATCACCCGTGGCTACCAGTTCAAGACCGAGCTGGGATACCAGCTCCGGCAGTTCAGCGCCACGCTGGGCGCCGAGCTGGATCTCCTGGAGCGCCGCGAGGATGAGATCAACAGCATCTTCGTGTACTTCCGGGCCACGAGACGTTTCTGATGGGAACAGGGAGCAGTGGAATGATGGAATATTGGAATAGTGGAATAGTGGAATACTGGAATATTGCCAGGGCGCAGGCTCGCCGATCCTTCGTTTCATCATTCCATCATTTCATCGTTCCATCATTCCATCTCTTCTTGGTCCTGTCGGCCGTGGGGTGCGGGCCGCAGCGCACGGAATCGTCCGGCACGGCCCTGGTATGGCCTGAGCCGCCCGAGCCGCCGCGCATCATGTACCTGGGCGCCGTGTCTACGGAGACCGACATGGAGAAACGCGGCTCGCTGCTCGAAGGGTTCGGCGAGCTGTTGTTCGGCAAGAAGCCGCTGGGGGTTCTCGTGGCGCCGTACGCGGTGGCGGTCGACGCGACGGGAATCCTGTTCGTGGCGGATTCGGGAGGCGCGGTCGTGCATGCGTTCGACCGGAGAACACACGACTACCGTCAGTTCTCCACGCTGGGCAAAGAGACGAGATTACAAAGACCCGTCGCCCTGGCCGTGCTCGGCGACCGCGTGTACGTGGCCGACAGTGCGTTGCACCAGGTCTGCGTCTTCCGGAGAAACGGCGAGTTCCTTCTCGCCTTCGGGCAGGACCGGCTCGAACGGCCCGCCGGGATTGCGATTCGCACGGTACCGTCCTGGAGCGAGCATCTGCGCTCGCTGGAAGGTGTCGTGCGGGGACGCACGACCTACGAAGAGACGCCCCGGGATGCCACAATCCGCGCCGGGGCGATCTACGTGGCCGACACCGCCCGGCACACGATCGCCGTGTTCGATCACAAGGGGGCGTTTCTCCGTGAGCTGGGAACCCGCGGCCTGGGCCCCGGGCAGTTCAACTTTCCCACGCACCTGAGTATCGATCGTGCGGGCCGGCTCTACGTCAGCGACACGCTGAACTACCGCATCCAGGTGTTCGGGCCGGACGACCAGTTCCTGCACATGTTCGGGCGCCAGGGCGACCGGCCGGGCAACTTCGCCCATCCCTGCGGCGTGGCCTCCGACGGTCTCGGCAACATCTACGTGACCGACCGCCAGTTCGAGAACGTCCAGATCTTCGACTCCCAGGGGAACATCCTGATGGCTCTCGGACAGGAAGGCAGCGCCCCCGGCGAGTTCTGGCTGCCGGCGGGCGTGTGCGTCGATACCCGCAACCGCGTCTACGTCGCCGACTCGTTCAACAAGCGGGTCCAGATCTTCGAGCTGCTGGTGGAAAAATGAAGAATTGGAATACTGGAATGGTGGAATGCCGGAATGGTGGAATGTTGGGGAGGAAACGCGCGCGCCTTTCCCATTATTCCATTATTCCATTCTTCCGCCATTCCATCCTCTGCGTGGTCCTTCTGGCCTTCTGGTGTGCGTCGGCCGCGGGCGGGATCGAGGGCACGCCGCACGATCTGTCCGCGGTTTCCGGGGGCGCGGCGTGCAGCTTCTGCCACACGCCGCACGGCGCTTTGCCGGGCACGCCCTTGTGGAGCCACAAGCTCTCCACGGCGGTCTACAAGATCTATGAGAGCTCGTCTCTGAAGGCCAAGGTGGGCCAGCCGACGGGCGCCAGCAAGCTGTGCCTGAGCTGCCATGACGGCACGGTGGCGCTGGCGGAAACCATCAAAGGCGTCGGCGGCGGCGCCGTCATCCCGGCCGGCAGCGCCAACCTGGGGACCGATCTGTCGGACGATCACCCGATCAGTTTCGTCTACTCGTCCGGGTTGTCGGCCCAGGACCCGCAAATCCGTCCGCCGGTTCCGCTGCCGGGGACATTGAAGCTGGACCGCTCCGGTGAGCTGCAGTGCACGACCTGCCACGATGCGCACGACAACCGCTACGGCGACTTTCTCGTGATGTCCAACCTGCGGTCGCAGATGTGCGTGAGTTGCCATGACATGAAAGGTTGGGCGGTTTCTGGCCACGCCAACTCCAATGCCCTGATCGCGGGGGCGGGCGATCCCTACCTGCAGAGCGGCAAGCACGGCACGCCCGCGGAGGCCGGATGCCTGGCGTGCCATCGGCCACACGGCGCGGGGGGGCACCAGCGGCTGCTGCACTTTGCCCAGAGCGAAGACAACTGCCTCAACTGCCACAACGGGCTCGTGGCGAATACCAACATTGCCGCCGATCTGCGCAAGCGCAGCCGGCACAACGTGTCGCGCTATCGCGGCATCCATGATCCGCGGGAAGCGCCGGCGACCGCGCCGATGCACGTGGAATGTGTTGACTGCCACAATCCTCATGCCTTGCGGCACGACCTGGCGCAGGCGCCCATGATCCCCGGCGCGCTGCAGGGAGTCTCCGGTGTCGCTCTCAGCGGCGGGTTGACGCCCCAGGCCCAGTTCGAATACGAGATCTGTTTCAAGTGCCATGCCGACAACCCGGAGCGTCCCCAACCCCACCTGACGCGCCTGATCACTCAGACGAATACCCGCCTGGAGTTCGATCCCTCGGGGCCGTCGTTCCATCCGGTAGCCGCGCCGGGGGTGAACCGCAACGTCCCCAGCCTGATCCCGCCGATGACGGTGACGACGCAGATCTACTGTACGGATTGCCACGGGTCCGGCGGGACCTCAGGCGCCAAGGGGCCGCACGGGTCCATCTATCCCTCCCTGCTCGCGGGCCGGTACGAGACCGCGGATTTCACCCCGGAGAACAGCTCCTCCTATGAACTCTGTTACCGTTGCCACAGTAGAAACAGCATTCTCGGCAACCAGAGCTTCGCCGGCCACCGGCGGCACCTGGAGCAGGCCGTTCCCTGCTCGGCCTGTCACGACCCGCACGGCATCAGTGCGTCGCAGGGTTCCGTTTTGAACAACAGTCATTTGATCAACTTCGACGTGGCCATCGTCCAGCCCGAGGCCCGCACCGGGCGGCGGGCCTTCGAGGACCTGGGCGTCTTCCAGGGACGCTGCTTCCTGTCCTGTCATGGCCACTCCCATTCCCCGGAGGAATACTGAGCGATGAAATCGAAAACCGTGGTGAAGCTTCTGATCGGCATCACCGTCATCGGCGGCGGCATGGGTTACGTCGTCGTCCAGGCGATGCAGTCCTCGTGGTCCTATTACTATTCGGTAGACGAGTTCTCGGCCGCGGGTCCCGCCGCCCGGGAACATTCCTTCCGCCTGGCCGGCCGGGTCAAGCCCGGCAGCGTCGTGCGCGACCTGGAGCAGGTGACCCTGGCCTTCACGTTGGCCGGGACCACGGCCGAGTTGCCCGTGCGGTATCGGGGTGTGACGCCTGACAACTTCACCGAGGACCGCGAGGTCGTCGTGGAAGGGCGTCTGGTGGCCACCGGCGTGTTTGAAGCCGACACCTTGATGACCCGGTGTGAGTCGAAATACCAGCGGAAGGTGAACTAGGCATGCCCGATCTGGGACAATTCGCACTGCGTCTGGGCCTGTTCCTGAGCAGCTACGCCCTGCTGGTAGACCTCGTCGGCCGCCTGCGCCACCGTCGTGAACTGCTGGTCAGCGGACGCAATGCCACGCTGGCCGCGCTGCTGTGCCTGACGGTGGCGTGCGGTGTGCTGGGGATTCTCCTGGTGCGCAGCGACTTCGCCGTTCAATACGTCGCGGAGAATACGGCGCGGGCCTTGCCGCTCGTATACAAGCTGACCGCCTTGTGGGCGGGAGCCGCCGGGTCGCTGCTGCTGTGGCTGTGGCTCCAGACCGGGTTTGTCGTTGGGGCCTTCTCGAGAGTGGATGAGGACACCGGGCGCTTCTGTGCCGCGGCACGGGCGGCGGCCAACCTCGTCGCGGTGTTCTTCTTCCTGGTGCTGATCTTCGACAAGGACCCGTTCCGCCTGTCCGTCACGACGCCGCGGGACGGCGCAGGCCTCAATCCGCTGCTGCAACACCCGGCGATGGTGCTGCACCCGCCGGCCTTGTTTCTCGGCTACGCCGCGTTTGTTATCCCGTATGCCTGGACCTTTGCCGCCCTCGGGGTCCAGGGGCCGGGCCGGCCCGGGGTTCTTCTCGACCGGACCCGACAATGGCTGTTGTTCGCGTGGATGTTCCTGAGCATTGGCATCGCCCTGGGGGCCTGGTGGGCCTACGAAGAACTGGGGTGGGGCGGCTATTGGGCCTGGGACCCGGTGGAGAACTCCTCCCTGATCCCGTGGCTGACCGCCACGGCCCTGCTGCACTGTGCCCGCACCTACCGGACGGGCGGGAAGACTTCGCACTGGTTCATGGTCCTGGCGATTGCGACGTTCAGCCTGTGCATCTTCGGAACGTTCCTGACCCGCTACGGCCTTGTCTCCAGCGTCCATGCCTTTCCCGATCCGGGCTTGGGCATCCTGTTCCTGGTACTCCTGATCCTGATCTGGGTGGCTGCCGGTCTTCTGGTTGTCGCTCGCTGGCTGGGCCGCGTGCGGTCTCTTCGGATGATAGCGGCAAGGCCCGAAGATGGGGCCGTGGCAGAAAGGACGCGCAACACCCCGCACGGTCAGGGCCTGCGGTTCATCGTCTGGAACAACTGGCTGATGGTGCTGCTGGCTTTCGTGATCCTGGCGGGTACTCTGTTCCCCTTCTTCAGCGGACTCTTCAGCGCCCACCCGATCACCCTCAAGAGCGAGTACTTCACGAAGATCACGGCCCCCGGCGGACTGGCGCTGCTGCTCCTGCTCGGCATCTGTCCACACCTCGTGCGGCAGGGCTTGGGCAGAGGCTGGCGGACCGTCGGGGCGGTCATCACGGCGGCTGCTTCCCTCCTGACCTGGACGCTGGCCGGCAGCCTGGCGATTGCCTGTCTGGTCGCCTGCGCGTTCGTCGGGGTGAACCTCGGCGCGGATTTCGTGCAGCGATATGCAGGCCGCCGGGAGGGCAGGACTCTCAGGGCCAGTCTGCGATGGCATGGCGCAAGGGTTGTTCATCTCGGCGTGGTGCTGGCGTTCGTGGGGATCGCCGGCTCCAGCGGGTTCGATGTCGAGAAGCAGGTTGCCCTCCGACCCGGCGAACAGGTCCAGGTTGGCGGCTTGGAACTGACCTACCACAACTTGGATGCCCAGCACGGTCCGAATTTCACCGCCGTGGTAGCAGAGGTGTCGGTCCGCCAAGGGCAGAGACAACTCGGCAAGCTCACGCCGTCGGTCGCCTTCTATGCCCAGTCGGACAAGCGCACGAGCGAAGTGGATATTCGTCGGTCTCTGGCGGGCGATCTCTACCTGGCCCTGACCGAAGCCGACAACAGCAGCAGATTGATCAACCTGACCATCTTTCTCAAGCCGCTGATCAACTGGATCTGGATCGGCACGATTCTGATGGTGCTGGGCACGGCGCTGGTCTTCGCGGCCGGTCTCGGACGCGGCCGCGTCACTGGGGCGCTGGATACAGGCGGTGAACCATGATGTACCTGAACTGGATTCTACTGGTGGTCTGCGTGGGTCTGGTGGTCTGGCCGCTCCTGGTTGGAGGCCGCGACCGCCATGGCGAAGGAGGGGAACGACCGTGAGGCAGCTTGCCGTCCTGACAGTCCTCCTGGCGTCGACGTCGCGCGCGACCGAGCCTGCGGCCAAACTCACGGTCCAGGTCGTGAATAGCACGCGCAACGGCGCGAGCATCGCGGGTGACGAAGTGGTCCTCCAACTCTACCAGGGACAGAAGCAGATCGACTCGCGCCAGGCCAAAGTCGGCTCCGAGGGCCAGGTCGTCTTCGAGGAGGTCCCGACCGGGCCGCAGATGGCTGCTGTCGCCACTACCAAGCATCAGAACATGGCTTTCCGCAGCCCGCCGGTCCTGCTGAGACCCACCGGCGGTGAGTTCTCGGCCCGTGTGCAGGTGTTTGACGTTTCGACCGATACGTCCAAGCTGTCGGTTGGCGTCCATCACATCATGGTCGCGGTGCGCTCGAACGCGCTGGAATTCACCGAGTACCTGCAACTGAACAATACTTCCGACCTGGCGGTCATCGGCGCCGAGCGGGACGAGCAGAACCGGCCGGTCGTGGTCCGGATCAAGCTGCCGACCGGTTTCCGGGACCTCACGACCACCGGCTATCTGGAGCCCGAGGCGCTCGTCAACACCGGTGATGGATTCTACGACACGATGGCAGTGCCCCCGGGCGAGCATCAGGTTACCTTCTCCTACAAGCTCGATATCGACCGCGGCGCGCCCCAGATCGTCAAGGGAATCACCTTGCCCACCGCGGAGCTTCTGGTGTTCTGGGAGCACGGCCAGGGCCAACTGGAAGGATTGGGCGAGCCCGCCGGCCGGCTCGTCAATGCGGAGGGAGTCCCGATCGAGTACCATCGACGCAGCGGTCTGACGCCGGGCCAGAACGTCACCTTCCGGATCTCCGGATTGAATGTCAAGCGGTCCGACGCGCAGACATGGATCGTCCTGGCCGTGACATTTGCGGCGCTGGTATTGGTGGCCGTTCTGCGCTTGCGGCCGAGAGCGACGAAGGCAGGGCCCCCGCATGCGTGAAATCGCAACCCAAGGCGACGAGAGCAGCATGGCTCTGAGCCTGCGCTCCATCGGCAAGGCCTTTGGGACGAAGCCCGTTCTGAAGAACATCGATCTGGTTTTGCCCAGGGGACAGGCGGTCTGTCTGTTCGGGATCAACGGTGCCGGCAAGAGCACTCTGCTGCGCATTGCCGCGGGCTTGCTGCGTCCGGATACCGGCGCAGTGACGCTCGACAAGTACGATATCCGCGTGCATGCCGAGGCGGCCAAACGGCGACTGGGTATGATTTCCCACGCGAGCATGGCGTATCCTGAGCTTACCGTTCACGAGAACCTGACCTTTGCGGCTCGTCTGTACGGTGTGCCTGACCGGGCGGGACGCATCGAAGAACTGCTGGCCGACACCGAACTGGCTTCGTTCCGGCATGAGCGGGCGGCTATTCTCTCGCGGGGGCTGCTGCAACGACTGGCCATTGCCCGGGCCCTGTTGCACCGGCCTGCCGTGCTGCTGGCCGACGAGCCGTTTACCGGTCTGGACGCGGGCGCGTCGGAGCGACTGGCTGCGGTCTTCGACCGGTTTGTGCGCGAGGGAGGCACGCTCCTGATGACGACCCACGACGCGCGCATGGGACTGCGCTGCTGTCAGCGCGTGGCCGTACTGGATGGGGGAATGCTGAGGCTGGATGCGACCAAAACCCGGATCGACACGGACCTGTTCGTTGGTGACTACCTGTCCTATGCAAGGAGCAGCCGTTGAGAGGTCTGTGGGCCATTTTGGTCAAGGACATGGCCGTCGAGCTCCGAGCCAGGCAGGTCCTGCCGACGATGGTCGTCCTGGGCATGCTCATCGTCTTCATTCTGCGCCTGGCCGCCGAGCCGATTGCCACGGGCGCCGGGCTGCGGGTCTTTGGCGTCGCTGCCTTGTGGATTGCCTTCCTCTTCTCGGGGCTGCTGGCGCAGGAGCGGTCGTTCGCGGTCGAGCAGCAGAATGGGTGCATGGACGGCCTGCTCCTGGCTCCCCTCGACAGGGGGACGATCTACCTCGCCAAGCTGCTGGGCAATGTGATCGTGCTGACGATCTTCGAGGCGGTTGTCGTTCCCATTGTCAGCGTGTCGTTCCACCTGGAGGTGGCCGGCCGATGGCCCGCGCTGGCGCTCGTTCTGCTGCTGGGGAACGCTGCGATTTCCAGCGTCGGGACTCTGTTCTCGGCGGCGGTCCAACTCACCCGGACGCGCGGGTCGCTCTTGAGCATTGTCGTTCTGGCGATCCTGATGCCGATGATGATTCCCGCCTGCTTTGCCCTGCTGGTCCTCTGCGGGGCGCTGCCGGAGGAAGTGGTTGGCGCCAGCACGTTTGCCTTTGTCGGGAGCTTTCGTACGGCGGTGGGCTATCTGCTCGCGTTTGACGCCGTGTTCGTCGTGGCCGGCTGGCTGCTCTTTGGATTGATTATTGACGATTGACAATTGATGATTGAGGGATGAGCGATGCGACGGCTGCTGTTTGTGTTGGGTTGTGTTCTGGTGCTGGCTTCCGCAGGGATCGGAGGGACGGAGGGACAGATCGTGCCGGTCGCGCGCAATCTCTTGTACGTTCACGTCCCGACTGCGATCAGTGCCTTGCTGTGCTTTATCGTACTGCTCATGGCGAGCATCGGTTACCTGGCGACCGGCCGGCCGGCCTGGGATCAGACGGCTCGTGCCGCGGCGGAAGTGGGCTTCGTCTTTGCCATCCTCTTGAATGCGACCGGCATGCTCTTTGCGCGGGCAGAGTGGAACGTCTGGTGGACGCCCAGTCCGCGTCTGGTGACCTCGGCCCTCTTGTGGTTCCTCTACGCGGTGTACCTCATTCTGCGTGTCAGCCTGCCCGGCGTGCCGCACCGCACCGCCCGGATCTGCGCCGTCTTTGGTATCCTGGCATTCCTGGATGTCCCGCTGGTGTTCGTCAGTGCCCGCTTTCTGCCGGATATTCACCGGCCCAGCTTCAGCCTCGCCTCGCACTGGCAGACGGCGACCCTCCTGCTCGCCATGCTCGGGACGGCCCTGTTGGCCGGAGTCTGGATGTGGTGGCGGACGAGTCTGCTGTGCGCCAGGCTCGCGCGTGGCGTGGACCGGGGCGCGCTCGGAGTACCGCCTTATGAGTCTTGACAGACAAGTTCGGTAGTGACCGGGTGCCGTGCTTGCGCTTGCGTAAGCATGTCTTGCCTACCGAGTAGGACATGTCTGCGCAAGCGCAGACATGGCACCCGACTACAAGGTTTTTGTCATTCCCGCGCAGGCGGGAAGGGTTCCCAAATGCGATACGTCGCGTTTGGGGTCCCCAATCCAATCGCGCTCAGCGTTTACTGGGCCCCCGCCCCCGGTCAGGTCGGGGGCAGGCTCTGCGCGGGGGTGACAGAATGAAGTTGATCGATCATTCTGCCGGCAGTTCCCAGCGCGGCTCCGGGTTGACTTGCGTGGCGGATTGGCTTAAGCTCCACCGGTAGTCACAGGCCGCGCACGCGGCAAGGTATAGGTGTACGCTGGTAGGATGTGGGAATCATGACGCACTCCAAGATGAGACTTCTCCTGCTTCTGTCGGCCCTGGCGATTGGTTTCGGGGTTGGCGGTCGCTTCCTGGCGGGCCGGACCGGGGCCCCGGCGGACGGACAGGCGCAGGCGGCGCCCGATCCATTGTTCTGGGGCAAGCCGCTGAGCTACTGGGTGTCCCAGGCCACCGGGACCGAACGGTCGGAGAACGTGGACAGGATCGTTGCCGCTCTATCGGAAGCGGTGCGCGGCGAAGATTATTCCACCAAAGTTGCGGCGGCGGATGCCCTGTCGGCCCTGGGCCCCGGCGCACTGCCAGCGCTGCCGGGGCTGCTGGCGCAACTGGATCACGTGCAGCCGTGGGTGCGGGAGGCCGCCGCGGGGGCTTTGGCCGCCCTGGGGAAAACGGCGCTGCCGGCGCTGATCGACACGCTCAAGAACAACGCCGCGGTGCGGGTTCGGGTCGCCTTCCTGCTGGGCACGATGGGCGCCGAGGCCCGGGAGGCGGTGCCGGCATTGGTCGAGGTCATGGAGCAGGAGACACCGGTCAATCGGGCCCGCCTGGCGGGAATCCTGAACCAGATCGATCCGGAGAGATTCGCAGGTGAAACCAGTCGGCACGCCGTCTCGGAGGGCGTCAAGCTGGGGCCGGGGTCCGAGACGGGACTGGGCACGGTGGCGTCCGCCGATTGGCCGCAATTCCATGGTCCCGGGCGCGACTCGATCTGCCATGAGCGCGGACTGTTGAGCCGATGGCCGGAGAGTGGACCCAAGCTGCTTTGGAGCATCAAGGGTCTGGGACGCGGGCTGGCCAGTGTCTCGATCGCCGGCGGCCGGATCTTCACGATGGGTGACCGGCCGGTCGAGGGCGGGAAGGAAGCACAATTTGTCATTGCCTGCGACCTGGAAAACCACCGGCAACTCTGGGCGACGCGCGTCGGGCCGGCATTCGAGACGGGACCGCGTTGCACGCCTACCGTAGACGGCGACCTGCTCTATGCCCTGGGCACCGAGGGCGATCTGGTCTGCCTGCGGGCGGCCACCGGCGAAGTCCGCTGGCAGAAGAACCTCGCCGCCGATTTCGGCGGGCGGATGATGTCCGGCTGGAAGTACTCCGAATCCCCGCTGGTGGACGGCGATCGTCTGATTTGCACGCCCGGCGCTGCCGACGCCATGCTGGTGGCGCTCGACAAGCGCACCGGGAGCACGGTCTGGAAAGCTGCGGTGCCGAAGCTCGGGGACAAAGGGGCCGATGGGGCCGCCTACTCCTCCGTCGTTGTCGCCGAGATCGGCGGCGTCCGGCAGTATGTCCAGTTGATCGGGCGCGGCGTGGTCGGCGTGGACGCCCGGACCGGACGGTTCCTCTGGGGCTACAATCGCGTCGCCAACAACGTGGCGAACATCACCGCGCCGGTCGTGCGCGGCAACTACGTATTCGTCACGACCGCCTACAACACCGGCAGCGCCCTGCTGGAGATCAAACGCGAAGGCGATAGCTTCCGTGCCGAAGAAGTGTATTTCCTCGGGCCGCGGGATTTCGCCAATCATCATGGCGGCGTCGTGCTGGTCGGCGAGCACCTCTACGGCGGCCACGGCACCAATCTGGGCGATCCCGTCTGCCTCGCGTTGGCCACGGGCGAAGTCTGCTGGAAGAGCCGCTCGCCCGCGCGGGGGTCCGCCTGCGTCCTGTACGCCGATGGGCACCTGCTCTTTCGGTACGACCGGGGCGACGTGGTATTGGTCGAGGCATCCCCCGAGGCATTCCGCGTGAAAGGACATTTCCGCCCGCCCACCGGCGCCGGACCCGCCTGGGCGCACCCGGTCATCCACCGGGGCAAGCTGTACCTTCGTCACGACGACCTGCTGTGCTGCTATGACATACGCGCCTATGATTGACATCGTTCTGCTCATTTGTGCCTTGGGTCTTGGGCTTGTTTCGGATTTCCGCCTCGCGCGATCGCGTTTCTTTCTTCGACGGGCAAGGGGGGCGGTACTGCTGGCTGTCCTGCTCGTGTCGGTGTGCGGCGGGGCGGTGTCGTCGGAGTTGGGGGTGGAAGAGATCATCTTCGCCCGGCGGCAACCCGGCGTGGGCAGCCACTGGTACGAGAACTTCGGGTACTATGCCCAGGACGAGAATCTCAAGGTCTATGGGGCCCGGGGCTCCCTGTGCCGGCTTCACGTGGACAGTGGTCGGTTGACCGTTCTGCTCGACGATCCCAACGGTTCGATCCGCGATCCCCAGGTGCACTACGACGGCGGGAAGATCCTCTTCTCCTACCGCGCCGGGGGCACGGACTACTTCCACCTCTACGAAGCAGGGATTGACGGCCGGGGGGTGAAGCAATTGACGGCGGGGCCATACGACGACATCGAGCCGATCTACCTGCCCGATGGCCGGATCATGTTCTGCTCCAGCCGCGGCCATCGCTGGGTGCCCTGCTGGTACACGCAGGTGGCGGTTCTGTACGCCTGCGACGGCGACGGCGGCCATATCCAGCCGGTCTCGGCCAACATCGAGCATGACAACACGCCGTGGCTGCTGCCGGACGGCCGCGTGATCTATGAACGCTGGGAGTATGTCGACCGCAGCCGCGTGGCCTTCCACCACCTCTGGACATTCAACCCCGACGGCACCGGCCAGATGGTCTACTACGGCAACCTGCATCCCGGGACCCTGATGATCGACGCCAAGCCCATTCCCGGCTGCGGTGATGACGTGGTGGCGGTCTTCTCGCCCGGTCACGGCCGCAAGGAGCACGCGGGCGCAGTCACCATCGTGACTCCCAGCCTGGGACCGGATGAGCTGTCGGCCGCTCAGCGCGTGAGCAAGGAGGAGAACTACCGCGACCCTTACCCGCTGTCCCGGGACTGCTTCCTCGTAGCCCAGGGTGGCCGGCTGCTGGTGATGGACGGCCGGGGCCGGACGCGTCCACTCTATCGCGTGCCGGCGGAGCTGGCCCAGGCGGGTGTCGAGTGCCACGAGCCCCGCCCTCTGCAGACGCGGCCGCGCGAGCCGGTCATCGCGCCGCGGGTCGACCTCACGCAGGCGACGGGGCGGCTGATTCTCCAGGACATCTACGTCGGACGCCGCATGGAAGGCGTTCGGCGGGGCGAGATCAAGAAGCTGCTCGTGCTGGAGAGCCTGCCGAAACCGATCAACTACAGCGGCAAGATGCCGCCCATGAGTTTCGGCGGTACCTACACCCTGGAGCGGATTCTGGGCACCGTTCCGGTCGAGCCGGACGGGTCCGCCTACCTGGAAGTGCCGGCCCTGCGCAGCCTGTTCTTCGTCGCCCTGGACGAGAACAACGACTCCGTCAAGCGCATGCACAGCTTCCTGACCGTCATGCCGGGTGAGACGGCCAGTTGCGTCGGCTGTCACGAGCACCGCCAGCAGGCGCCCGCCCCGCCCGCGGCCGCGACGTTGAAGGCGCTCCAACGGGCTCCCTCGTCGCTCGAGCCACTGGCGGATATTCCCGAGGTGTTCGATTACCCGCGTGACATCCAGCCGATCCTCGACCGGCACTGCGTGGCCTGCCACGACTACGACCAGCGTTCCGGCGGCATCATTCTCGCGGGGGACCATGGGCCGATCTTCTCCCACAGCTACTATGTTCTGACCGCCCGGCAACTGTTCGCCGACGGGCGGGACCGCCTGGAAACCAATCTGCCGCCCCGCGCGGTCGGCACCTCCGCCAGCCCGCTGATGAAGCTGCTCGACGGCAGCCATTACGCGGCGCGCCTCACGCGCCACGAGCAGGACCTGATCCGCTACTGGATCGAGTCGGCCGCGCCCTATCCCGGCACCTACGCCTCCCTCGGCACGGGCATGATCGGCGGCTTT
>JALORE010000240.1 GCA_025459125.1 Planctomycetota bacterium
TGAGAAAGCACTTGCCCCGCCTCGCCGCGGGCCGGAATTGGGTTTGTTTGGCACAATTTGCTTCGCGATATGGGTATTTCGTGGGTATTCCGAAAGTGCGGCGGTGCCACCCGGGACTCCCGGCCTGCGGATAGGATTCCGGATGATGGCCCGGGGCCGCTCCTGACCAGATGCGCCGCAGCAGTGACGCCCATTCCATGATCCTCCATCGTCGTGGCCTTTATTATACTAAATGCATGGTCATTTGTCAATATAGATCGTAAGGCGAATGAGAAATGTAGCCCAGCCGCCCCCGGCTGGGAAATGCCGGTTCACCCCAGCGGCCGCATAGGGGCGCTGGGGTGAGAGGACAGAAGGCGGATGACGGGGAGCGGGTAGTCGTTGCGTGATCGCTCCGCCCACGCACGTTGATCTTCCCTTTCCTCTCGGTTCGCAGTACTGAGATGAAGACCCGGTCCGGTGTGTCATGGCTCACGCCACGGTGCGCGAAATGACCGCCGATTATGAGAAGACCTGGAAAACCAGGAGCAACTGGCCGGCACGCGCCTGGGCCTGGGAAGCGCATGGCAAATGGAAGTCCCAAGACAGTCACTCATAATAGGTGGCTGTCCCCAGCATCCGAGGTAGATGGAAAAACCGCAGAAGCCCATCTTTCTTTGGGCAGAATCAGATCGGGGGTTATCTCGCGGTAGCTCCGAGCGTGCCGTGGAGCTGGCGGTCTGCCGTCCAGCAGCGTTGGCCGCGGCGGCAGGCCCGGGTGAACGCACTTCGGATGCTTGCCTCTCTTGGTCGTGTACGTCGCGCGGCTCACGGTCGATGGAGCCTTTGCGCTCTCGGGTGAAGCGTGTTTCGCCCCTGCGAGAGTATCCCCATCGTCCGCGCAGGCGTTTCGGGTTCCTGCGGCCCCCGTGACGCGGCGAACACGCCCACCGGATGAACCCTCAAACGGGACCTGTCACGGCGCGACCGGCCGGGCGGTGGTTGACTCCTCCGTCAGCTCGATCAGGGCCAGTTGCTCCAGCCGGGCGAACGCGGCGGCGTCCACGTTCGCGGCGCCGGCCTTGAGACAATAGAGATAGCCTTTGGCCGCCGCCTCCACGGCCTGCCGGTCCTGGAGATCCTGGCGGTACTTCTCGGCGTCGGTCAGGAACTGCTTCTCCCGATGGCCGAAGCGGTCGCGCTCCAGCAGCCAGCTCACGACCTGGTCGCGGACGGCCTTCTCCCGCTCTTCCTTGAACCTCAGCTCGCTGGGCATCTGGGGCCGCTCGGGTTTCTCGATCTTATCGGCGTCGATGGGCGTGCTGGTGTCCATCAGGATCTTGATGTCGTCGCTGTAGCAGAAGTTCTGGGAAACCGTCCGCAGCTCTTCCGGCACGCCGAAATTCTTCGAGGCGGTGATCACCCCTTCCGTATCGGAATAGACATTCACAACCACCTCGTACTGCACCTCCATGCGCTCGGTGCCGACCTTGTAGCTGATCGTCTGGGGCAACTCCTCCTCGACGATTTTGCTGGGGATCAGGTCCTTGGGCCACTTCGCTTCATTCTTGCCGTACCGGTCCAGGAGCGTGTCCATGGCGGCGTTGTAGGAGGGGTTGTTGACTTTTCTCCGGA
The DNA here is from genome assembly GCA_025459125.1 of Planctomycetota bacterium. Classification (GTDB taxonomy): domain Bacteria; phylum Planctomycetota; class Phycisphaerae; order Sedimentisphaerales; family Anaerobacaceae; genus PLanc-01. The sequence goes on from JALORE010000240.1 coordinate 1,615, forward strand.
TCGGCACCACGACCGGCCTGTCCCTCTCCTGCCGGCTGGCGACGTAGTGCATGCTGATGCTGCCCTGGATGACCCAACTGACGCGCATCAGTTGCAGAGCATCGTGCATACCGAGTTTCAGCTCCGCCTGCGCATAATCCACCCGGCGCCGATCGTCCAGGAACAGGCCATAGGGCAGCTTCTGCCGCAAGTCCGTCGCCAGGCGATCCGCGAAACCCGGGACGGACGTCGTGTCGGTGGCGGGTGATTCGAAGGCCGCCAGGCAGATCTCCACGCGGATCGCGTCGTCCACCCGCCGGTCATAGTCACGGTACTGGTCGAAGATGGCCCGGTGGTCGGGGTCGTTCCGATCGGGCTTGTCCGGGTCCAGTCCGGCGAGCTTCACCGCCTTGGTGGCGGCCAGATACGCCCCGTAGTTGTCGCCTTCGCTCTTGCTCTTTTCGATCTGTTCCAGGTAGTACTGGGGACCTTCCCTCCGGATCATTCGCAGCAGCCCGTCGCTGGATTCGGGCGCCAGCGTCAGCAGACGCGTGTACGCGCGGTAATAGGCTTTCTGGGTCATATCGCTCTTGACCCGCTCGGTCACGCGTGTCTTTGTCTGGTCCACGTTCCTCGTCAGCTCCTGGATCAGATCGTCCTGCGGCTTCGGCATCTCTTTCACGAACCGCGCCAAGGCCTCGTTGGCTTCCTTCCACTGGTCCGCCTGGCAGAACACCGCGATCCGGCTGCCGTACTCCTCATTCCGGTCCCTCAGGGCCGCGCGGAATTGCTCCTGGACCCCGAGGCTGTCGGGATCCAGGGCCAGTGCCTTATTCAACAGTGCCACGGCCTCGCTCCACAGGTGCCTGGCCTTGAGGTCCATGGCTTGGTCACGCCAGGTCTGTACCTGGCGCTGAGTCTTCTGCAGTTCATCCTGGTATTTCGTCACGCGTTGGGCAATGTCCCACGGCGTATCCGGCTCGTCATAGCGGCGCACGCTCTCCAGATCGGCGATGGCCTGCTCGTACTCGCGCACGGAGTCGGGCGGTTGGTTGTTCCACTTGGCGAGCACCGGCTCGACGATTTGCGGCGTCAGCGTCTTGATTTGTTCGTTGATTTGAGCGATACGTTTCGCATTCTTCTCGGCACTGCGACACTCCAGGTAGGCATCGACTGCCTGCCGCGGCTGTCCGGCTTTGGCCAGTTCCTCACCCTGGGGGCACAGCGATGACTGACAGCCGCCCAGAGCCACACCCAGACCGATCAATCCGATTGCGATGAAAACCTTCCTTACGTTCATGACGTGCTCCCTTTATCGTAAGCCTCACTCAACGCGAACGCACCGCCTATCTCTCCCACAAGGATTCCGTCTCCCGGTCACGGCACCTCCAGGACCACTCGAAAGCCGATGTTCTCCCGCGGTTTGGCGTAACCGTCACGCCAGCCGGAACGGCATTCCGACCATCTGGAGTCATAGGCGCCGCCGCGCACGATGTGTCCTGTACCACCGAGTCTCCCTCCCTCCGTATCTTGGTAGTCGCCGCGACACCACTCCCAGACGTTGCCATGCATGTCGTACAAGCCGAAGCTGTTGGGGTTCCGTCCGCCCACCGGGCAAGTGCCGGCGTCGATGGTTCTCTGGGCATACCAGCACACGGTCCCCAAGTCCTGCCGATGATAGGTGTTGTGAAAGTCCAGGTACTCGGGCCAACTGGCCGGAGGATTCTCTCTCATCCCTTCCTGGCCGCGGCAGGCGTATTCCCATTCCCGCTCCTCGGGCAGACGGAAGACAGGACCTTTGATATTGTATTCCCGGTATTGACGCCCATGACGGAGGAAGAACCGAAGATCCTCCCTGCCGCTCAACTTAGCGCAGAACGCGACCGCCTGGTCCCAGGAGACACGCTCCACCGGACGATTCGGATCGTTCGGGTGATCAGTCTGGAACAGGCTCGGGTTCTCGCCCGTGACGGCCTGGTACTGGCGTTGCGTAATCTCGTATCTGCCGAGATAGAAATCGGACGATAACGGCACGACCCTCTGGGGCGGGTCCGACACCTCTTCCGTCCTGTTCCCGGCGCCTCGCGGTATTCCCATCTGGAACCAGAGGCCCTTGGCCCGGATCAACCGCAGCTCGAGCGGGATCTCTTGCCTGCCGGCGGGAATCCGGACGAACAGACCGGCATCGATAGGATACCCGCCCAGGGCGGCTCGCCAGGCCCGCAGATCGGCGGGTTGAAGAGGCTTCTGTTCCAGTAGCCGTTGGCCGTCCTGGGATAGGTAGAATTGGTTCCGATCGTAGCTCCCCGGCCAATTGCCTCCACCGAGGAACGCTGCGAGTTCCTTCGTCTGGGTCTCCCACGCACGCAGCTCGTCCAGGTTGTTGCTGTCGGCCGGGATCGATTCCGCCGCGCGCGGCAGGAACTGGTCTCCTTCGGTCCTTTCCGCAATCACCCGCAGATGTTTCGCGATCTCCTCTCTGACCAGCGTGACCGGAGAGGGCGGTTGAGGAACCTGCGGCACAGGCGCAACCGCCGGCGGGCTCTGCACTGCCGGCGCGGCATCCTGGACATGCGCCTTCTCCGCGGCGATCTCCTGGTCCTTCGCGTTCTTCTCATCGGCCGGCGGCGGGACTACGTCCGCTTGATTATGCACCTCCACGGGCTTCGGTTCGTCCGTTCCTGTCGGGACAACGGGGGCTGCAGATACTAGTGGTTTGCTGGTCTCGTGGATGCGTTCTTCTTCGTCCGGGAGCGTGACTTTCGTCCGCACCGGTTGGGCGGATTTCAGCATGCCGGTCTCGGGGCCGGGCATGCTCGGCCGCAGGTAGGTCCACGCGGCAGCGCACAATGCCCCCACCAGGAGCACCCCCGCGAGCGCGGCCGCGATCCGCCGGCAGGACCCGCGGCCGATTTGCGCCAGATCCGCGAGCAGAGCGTCGATGCCGGGATAGCGGTCCCCCATGCTATGAGCCAGGCAGCGGGCCGTAATCCCGTCCCACTTCCGGGAGAGGCCGCGCACGAGGGTCGAGGGGGGCTTTGCCAGGCCCACGGGTCGTCTGCCGGTCAGCATCCGGTACATCATGACGCCGAGGGAGTAGATGTCGCTTTGTGGGGTGGCGTCCTTACCTTCGAGGAGTTCGGGGGACATGTAGTCATAGGTCCCGAAGAGGCTGTAGGAGCCCGACCCGGCCGCGGAATCGCCGGAGCGGCTGGGTCGGTTGGGGCTCTTCTCGACGACGTCCCGGTGGGTCGTCTGGGCGAGCTCGAAATCATGGAGTACGCCCGGCAGTTTCAGGCCGAGAGCACCCGCCGTCTTTTCTCCCACGTCCGGTCGCGTGGTTTGCTGCAGAGTCTTGTGGATCTGGCTGAGGAGGAACTCCTTGCCGACGGCCTTGGCCAGGCCGAAATCGGTGATACGGGCGTTGCCGTCGGCGTCGATCAGGATGTTGGCGGGCTTGAGGTCGCGATGAATCACGCCGCGACCGTGGGCGTACGCCATGGCCTGGGCGACTTGCGTGAGCCACTGGTGCACCTGGGCGGGCGCGAGCCGCCGCGCGGGGCTCTGGGTCAGCTCATCATGAATGGAATGGGAGCGTCCGTTAGCGGAGCACACATAGTCCATGACGAGGTAGTAGATGCCTTTGTCCTCGCCGGTGTGATGGACCCGCACGATGCAGGGATGGTTCAAGTCCGACATGACGCGGGCTTCGTCGAAGAACCGGGCGCGGAACGTCACATCCCGGCTCAGCTCCTCCGGCAGCATCTTGAGGGCACAGGGCTTCTTGTGGTGCACGTTTTCCGCCAGGAAGACGCGGCCCATGCCGCCCGCACCGATTTCCTCCAGGATGCGGTAATCTCCCAAGATCCGTCCGGCGAAGGATTCCATAGCCGCGTATTATACGACAATGTCCCTCGCCTGCAACCGTTTTTTGTCACTGTGCGTGCGCTGACCCAATGCACCGGGATTCGGGCCTCCATGAGCTGTCCAGAGGCGTCCGACTCCCCTGAAGACGGTATGCCTACCGCCTCCGGCGCAGGTCCCGCAGGCAGGAGGGACAGAGCCGCTGGCCGGAATCGATGCGGGCGCTTTGCCCGGCGGGAACAGGCCGGCCGCAGGTCGCGCAAGGAGAATCGGCATTGTGCCGTCCATCCCCTGAGGAGGACTGGGATGCCCCCGCATGCTGGGGCCCGGCCACCCCGGGCGGGGAATTGAGCGTCGCCGCATCCGGTGTAGATCGGCGCAGGGCTTTGATATACCTGGCGGTCGTTTTCAGGCAGGCGTGCCCGGCCTGTTCCTGGACGTAGCGCAGATCTTGCTCTCTCTCGTAAAGCCGGCGGAGAAAGGCAAAACGCAGCGTGCCCGGACTGAGGTTGGTGACGCCGGCCTCCCGGCCGAGCCGGCGGATCTTGCTGTAGAGGCTCATGTAGCCGAGCCTTGTCCGGCGCTCGCTCAACAGCAGCGGCTCGGTGGACCGTGCTGCCGGACGGTGAAAGCGAATGAACCGGGCCAGGGCCCGACCGACATGTTGCGGAACCTCAACCATCCGCTCGGTCGCACCATCGGCCCTCCGAACGCGTAGACCGGCCAGGCCGTCACCTGCGAGTACGTCGCCGATCGTCAGCGCAGAAACCTCCCGGGCCCGCAGCCCGGCGTCCAGCAGGAGCAGAACGAGCAATTCGTCCACGACGGGGCGTGTGGCGCCGGTACGGCGTGCCTCATCGGCACGGTCGGCGATATACGCCAGCAACCGCCCAAGCTCTTGCTCCGTCGCGGATCTGACTTGTGGTCTATGCATGAGGGGGGCAGGAAATTCTTATAAGTATATGTCCACACTCTTATCGGCACGGGACCTCCGATCCCTTACAATAGATGCACACTCTATCACAAACGCGTACTGCCTGGGGTGCGGTGGTCCGGCCCGGAGTCACAGCAATTACTGTCTATCATGTCCATTTTTTTGTTGACAAACAGAGAGGGAAGTAGTTTGCTCTAGGTTCTAGGACGTTGGAGTGCCCAAACACGGTGCAGGAAGTGTCGTCTTGGCTCCCGGGAAGCGATCGGGAATGGGAGCCACGGTTGCGGGTTGACCTGATTGGAAGTGCCCAGTGGTTTTGCACAGGCGCTGGAATCCGGGGAGGTGGCAATGGTCAGGGAGAAACGCCTCGTAACGGTGCTGTCGCTGGGGTTGGCGCTGACTCTGCTCTTGCTGGCCGGCGTGGGTTGCAGCCCGACGCTGAGCCTGCGACGGATGTTTGGCAGCCGCCGTGTGCCGGTGCCGGAGGCGACAGCCGCGTCCGCCTCGCGGGACGGCGGCGGCCCGGCCGTGACCGGAGGGGCCCAGCCGGGAACCGGGACCTTGCCGGCGGACAAAACCGCTGTACGGGAGCCGGCCTCGCCGGCCGCAGTGACGCCGACAGCGAACGCCCCGGAGCCGGTGAGCCCGCCGCCGGAGACCGCGGCAGCGGCACAGCCGAAGCCGGAAACCGGCGAGTCCATGCCCACGCCGCCGAAACCGGAAATCGTGGAGGAGCCCGCGCCCGCGGAGACAGCGGAATCCCTGCCCCCGGATCCGGCGATGCAGACGCCGGAGGCGACAGGGCCCGCGTGCTCTTTCTGGGGACATGCGCCGCCCAAGGCCGCGTATCGCAGGGTCGTCAACGAGGTGCGCCAGCAGTACCGCTGGGACCGGGAGCAGGCCGGCCGGCAGACCGATCCGCAGACGCCGCGTACGGCCGCGGAAGCCCGGATGCGGCAGACCAAGGCCCTGCAGGCGGCGCGCTATACGTACCGCCACGCCCAGTGCTTCCAAAAGCTGCCGCGGGATGAGACGCCGCGGTTCACTGTGAAGGAGATCCAGATCGATGGCAATACGCAGCTCTCCGCGGCCGAGTTGCTGTACGGGCTGCCGGCCGTGTACGTGGAGGCCCCCAGCGCGCGGGCGGGAGCGGAAGATCCGAATCGGATGTATGACTTCCGCGCTGTCGTCGCGCTGGTGGCCGCGCCGGGGGTGGAAGGAAAGGTCTCGCAACGGACGATCCAGGGCCTCACGAAGTACATCCTGGCGCAGTATCAGAAGGCCGGCTGCGCCGGGGTCTACGTGTACGTCAGTGCGGCGGCGGTGGAGGAGGTAGAGGAGGAAGCCCGTTTCGTGGATGGGATTCTGCGGCTGCGCGTCATCGAGGCGAAGGTCGCGCGCGTCACGACCGCGTGGCGGGACTTCCAGGGCGTGGAAAAGACCCGGCACGGGCTGAAGGACGGATTCGTGGAAGCCCGTTCGCCGGTGCAGGCGGGGCAGGTGCTCCAGAAGAAGGAGCTCGACGCGTACGTCGGATTGTTGAACGCCAGCCCGGATCGGCACGTCAAGGCCGTGGTGGCGCCGGGCCGGGAGCCGAACGAGCTGGAGCTGACGTACGACGTCTACGAACGCAGCCCGTGGCATTTCTATGCCCAGCTCGACAACTCCGGGACGGACCAGCGGCAGTGGAATCCGCGCCTCGGATTTCTCAACACGAATCTGACCGGCCGGGACGACCGGCTCTCGGCGATGGGACAGGCGGATGTCGAGTCGCCCGGTGACAACTACGCGGCGTTCGGCCTGTACGACTTCCCCGTCACGCCGCGGCTGCGCCTGGGGGTCTACGGCGGCATCAGCGAATTTGACATCACGCCCGAAGCGACCGGCGGCGTGGTGAATTTCCTCGGCGAGGGATGGTTCACCGGACTGATCGGACGCTACACGCTGCTGCAGTGGAACGAGTGGTTCTTCGATCTCACCGGGTCGCTATCCCGGGAAACCAGCGAGATCGATCGATCCCTGGGCATGGATTCGGACGTCCAGATGACGCTGGCCGGCTTCGGCTTCGAGCTCCACCGCCTGCGGGAGACCTCGGGGACTTCGTTCCTCGTCGAGCGCCTGCAGAACTGCAGCGGGGACCAGGCCGAGTTCGAGAACGCCCGCATGGACACGGAGCCGGATTTCGTCAAGTGGTCGCTTGGGGCGAGCCACTGGCAGTTCCTCGACCCGAATCGGGTCCACCAGGTCAGCACGCGTTTCCGGGGCATTCTGCCGGACCAACGCCTGGTGCCCGCCAAGATGACAACGTTCGGCGGTCTGTACACGGTGCGCGGGTACCCGGAAGACCTGATCGTGGCCGACGGCGGGATCCTGGCGTCGCTGGAGTACCGTTTCAACCTGAGCCGGTTCTTCGGCATCGACGCACAGGCGCAGCGCCGGACCGAGGTGTCGCTCGCGGGCTTCACCGACTACGCCCGGCCCAGGATTGAGGACCCGGTCGTGGGCGAGTTCGACACGCAGAAGATGTGGAGCGTGGGGCTGGGGACCATTCTGGAGGTCAAGCCGAATCTCCTGGCGGCGCTCTACTACGGTTGGGTCCTGGAAGAGGTCAAGAGCCCCAGCGACGGCAGTGTGCTGACGGACGAGGGAGACGGCCGATGGAATGTCAATCTCATCTATCGTTGGTAGGTAGAACCATGGGAAGGCCACACAGGATAGAGGCAGGCGTTTCGTCGCGGCGGATCCAGGGTGGTGCGGCCGTCTTGGTGCTCTGGTCGGCCGTCGCTTGGGGCGGACCGGAGGGAGCGCAGGTCATGCACGGCTCCGCCCAGATCAACCAGGCCGGCAATTATACGACGATCCAGGCCTCCGACAAAGCCATCATTCACTACAGCCGCTTCGACATCGCGCCGGCTGAGACCGTGCAGTTCATCCAGCCCGGCAGCAGCGCCTCGGTGCTGAATCGCATCTTCTCGGCCAATCCCACCTGTATTGACGGTAGGCTGCTGGCCAACGGCCAGGTCTTCTTCGTCAATCCCGCCGGCGTGATCTTTGGCGCCTCCGCTCGGGTCGATGCCACCCAGTTGATCGCCTCCGCGTTCGATATCAGCAACGCCGACTTTCTCAGCGGTAATCTCCTGTTCGCCGGCGGCGACGGCAGTGTTATCAACCGCGGCGCGATCCACGCCGACAAGGCTTACCTGATCGGCAAGCAGGTGGTCAACGCCGGCGTGATCGATTGCTCCGGCGGCTATGTCGTGATGGCGTCGGGCGACCGCGTCCTCATCCGCGAGCAGGGCAGCGAGCTGCTCGTGGACGTGAGCGCGACTGTTTCTTCTCCCGCGCCGGGGGGCCCGGCGGCAGGTGCCGCCGTCGCGAATGAAGGGACCGTCCAGGCCGGTCGCGGGAAGATCGTTCTGGCGGCTGCGGGCGACCTCTACTCGACAGCGATATCCAACGTCGGGACGCTATCGGCCTCCGTGGCCGCGGGCAAGGCCGGCGAGGTGCGGCTGGCGGCCGCCGATGGGCAGGTTGTCAATCGCGGCTCCCTCGAGGCCCGAAGCAGCGCCGGAATCGGCGGCGACGTACAGGTGCTGGGTAACCGCGTTGACGTATTGGGCGATGCCACCATCGATGTGTCCGGCTCCGACGGCGGGGGAACGGTCCGCGTGGGAGGTGACTACCAGGGCAGGAGCACGACGCCCGCCGCCGCGCAGACCTACGTTGGCCCGGACGCCGTTATCAAGGCAGATGCCACGCAAAACGGCGATGGCGGTGGAGTCATCGTGTGGTCGGACGAAACGACGGAGTTCTTTGGCAACATCAGCGCACGCGGCGGACCCCAGGGAGGGGACGGCGGGTTTGCGGAAGTCTCAGGACGGGGACACCTGGCCGTCACCGGACATGCCGATCTGCGGGCACCCCATGGCCTGGCGGGAACACTTCTGCTGGATCCGGGAGCGACTGGGCCCGATGCGCGTCGCGCTGCTCCCCATCGGCGCCTATCTCCCGAGGTGGTTCATGGCTCCCGTCCACCTCTCGCCGGGGGAGGCCGTGTGGGCGCACCTCGACCTCAAAGCGGCGGTGACGATCCCCATCCACTACGGGACGTTCCCGGCGGCGGACGACGGGCCCGACCGGCCCCTTGCCGACCTGCGGGCGGCGCTGGCCACGCGGCCGGACGTCGCGCCGGCGTTCGTCGTGCTCGAACCCGGCCAGGCGTGGGTGCCGGTGGCGTCGTCGCCAAGTTCCTGGACTCCGCCCCCCGCCGGGCGCTA
>JALORE010000241.1 GCA_025459125.1 Planctomycetota bacterium
TCCGCCTCCCCGCGCTGGCAGTACACCTCGTCGTACAACGTCTGCGGCGCCCCGACCAGATTGGTCACAACGAAGCGGGTGTTGGGTCCGTCGGTCAGGGCGGGGGAAAAGGGGACATTCTGCTTTTTCGTCAACCCCGATAGTCCGAAAGAGGAAAAAGTAGAATGTCCCCTTTTCCTCCCACGAGCCATCGGCAAGCTGGCGCTTGCCGCTGCCACCCAGACGTCAAAACCGGAGGCCTTGACGATGGTCTCACCCGGCCTCAATCCCGCCATCGCCAAGCTGCGCTGGACGATGCCGGCCGGGTCATTCTGCGCTTCTCACGCGCCCTCTCAGGCCGTTTCGGCTTTGGCGCGGGCGGCCTGGTCGAGGGCGACGGCGGCGATGATGATGGCGCCGAGGACGACGAACTGGGTGTTGGTTGAGATGCCCAACAGCGTCAGGCCGTTGCGCAGGAAAGTGATCAGCAGGGTGCCGACGATAGTGCCAACGACGGTGCCCCGGCCGCCGGAAAGGCTGGCGCCGCCGATGACGACGGCGGCGATGACGTCGAGCTCCATGCCCAGGCCGGCGTTGGGCTGGGCGGAGACGGTCCGGCTGGTGGCAATCATGGCGGCGATGCCGACGAACAGGCCCGCGATCGTGTAGACGGCGATGAGGTTGCGGCGGACGTTGACGCCCGCGTGCCAGGCGGCCTGGCGGTTGGAGCCGATGGCGTAGGTGTAGCGGCCCAGCGGCGTATAGCGCAGCAGGAAGAAGGCGGCCAGAGCGATGCCGCAGAAGATCAGCACGTTGACCGGGATGCCGGCGAGGGTGCCTTCGCCCAGGAAGGTGTAGGCGGGCACGTCGAACATCATGCCGTTGTTCATCACGAGGGACAGGCCGCGGAAGGCGCTCATCGTGCCGAGCGTGACAATGAACGGCGGCAGGTTCAGCAGCGTGATGAGACCGCCGTTGAGCACGCCGCAGAGGATACCCGTCAGGATGCCGACGAAGCTGCCAAGGACCATCAGGCCGTCGGTGGGGACGACGCTGCCGTTGCCCGTCATGACCAGGCCGGCGACCATGCCGGACAGGGCCATCATCGAGCCGACGGACAGGTCGATGCCGCCGGAGATGATCACCGCGGTCATACCCATCGCGATGATGCCGCTGTAGCTGGACCGGCTCAAGACGTTGGAGAAGTTCTCCATCGTCAGGAACGTGTCCGGCTTCAGGGCCGCCAAGGCGGCGATGATCAGCGTCAACGTGCCGAACGGCAGGAGTTGTCGGAGGAATTTGTTCATGGTGGGCCTATGGACTTGATGGACGTAATGGACGTTGTGGACGGAGGAGGCTTGCGTGGCGTCCTGCGCGCGTCATGCTCTCTCCTCCACGGCGGCCAGGTGCATGACCTGCTCCGGCGTCGTCTGCTTCGTCACGAGATTACCGACCAGCCGGCCGCGGCGCATCACGAGAATGCGGTCGGCGATGCCGAAGAGCTCGGGCAGCTCCGAGGAGATGAACAGAATCGCCTTGCCCTCCTCGGCCAACTGGTTGAGCAGGAGGTAGACTTCGGCCTTGGCTCCCACGTCGATGCCGCGCGTGGGCTCGTCGAAGATCAGGAACCGGGAGTTGGCCAGCAGCCAGCGTGCGATGAGCAGCTTCTGCTGATTGCCGCCGGAGAGCGAGCCGGCCCGGGCCTCGGGCGACGCCCATTTCACCGCCATGCGGGCGCCCACCTCCGCCGCGATGCGACTCTCCCGCGCCGGCTTGATGAACGGCGTGAAACCGATCTGGGCCAGGCTCGGCAGCGTGATGTTCCAACTGCAGGGCAGCTCCAGGCACAGGCCGGTGCGCTTGCGATCCTCCGTCAACAGGGCGATGCCGCCGGCGATGGCGTCGGCGGGCGAGTCGATACTCATCGTCCGTTCGTTCAGCCGGACCTGTCCCGCGGTCTTGGGGTCCACGCCGAAGAGCGCGCGGGCGATCTCGGTCCGGCCGGCGCCGACGAGGCCGGCCATGCCGACGATCTCGCCCCGGCGGACCTCGAAGCGGATGTCGCGAATACCCGCGGCGGAGGCAAGGTCCTGGACCTGCACGAGGACGTCGCCGATCCGGGCGGTCCGCGTGGGGAAGAAGTCCGTCAACTCGCGGCCCACCATGTAGTGGACGATCGTCGGGATGTCCAGCCGGGCGGTCGGCGCGCTGTGGACCAGGACGCCGTCGCGCAGGATGCTGACCTCGTCGGCCAGGTCGATGATCTCTTCGAGACGGTGCGAGATGTAGACGATGGCCAAGCCTTCCTGGCGGAGCCGGCGCACGACCTCGAAGAGCCGCGCGGCCTCCCGCTCGGAGAGCGAGGACGTGGGCTCATCCATGACCAGAATCGAGGCATGGTGCCGCAGGGCCTTGAGGATTTCGACGATCTGGCAATCGCCGGTGGCGAGGTCCTCGACCCGGGCGGTCGCGTCGATGTCGAAGCTGAACCGCCGGGCGAGCCGGGTGGCCTGGGCGATCATCTGCCGGTGGCTGATCGTGAAGGGCAGCCGGCCGCGCGGCTCGGCCCCGAGGAAGATGTTCTCGGCCACGGTCAGGTGCTCGGCCAGGTCCAGCTCCTGGTAGATCATGGAGATGCCCGCGGCGAGGGCCTGGGCGGGATGGGCGAAGACCTGCGGCCGGCCGTCGATCTCGATCCGGCCGGCATCCGGCTGGTAGACGCCCGCGAGGATCTTCATCAGCGTGGACTTGCCGGCGCCGTTCTCGCCGACCAGGGCATGGACCGTGCCCGCGCGAACGGTCAGGTGGACATCCCGCAGGGCCTGCACCGGGCCGAAGTGCTTGGAGATGCCCGTCATCTGAAGTTTGATGTTTGCCGGTTGCTGGTTGATGTGCGCAGACCTCCCAAATCAAAAATCAACCATCAAACATCATACTTCCCGCCTACGGCGCTCATATCTGCGACTTGAGTAGCTCCTGAACCTTCGGGTCCTGGAGCCGGTCCCGGGTGATCAGCTCCACGCCGGTATCCACCTGTTTGTCCACCTTCTCGCCCTGGAGGTGGCGGATGATGGCTTTGACGCCCTCGTAGCCCATCTTGTAGGGGTTTTGCAGGATCAGGCTGTCGAGGTCGCCCTTCTCCAGCCCGGCCACGACCATGGGCCAGGCGTCGAAACCGACCATCTTGATCTTCTTCTCGCCGGGCTGGAAGCCATCGAGGGCCTTCAGGGCGCCGCCGGCGGTGGTGGCATTGCAGGCGAAGATGCCGTCCGCGCCGCCGTGGCGCGTCAGCATGTCCTGCGTCACATCCCGGGCCTTGTCCATCGTCGGCGGGTTCGGGAACTGCGAATCGATGATGGTGATGCCGGGGAACTCCTTGGCGAGCGTCTCGCGGAAGCCCTGCAGGCGGGCGTCCGTAGAGGCGGAGTTGGGCGTCCACGCGACGACGATGACCCGGCCCTTGCCGCTCAGGACCGCGCCGATCCGTTGGGCAGCCAGGACGCCGCCCTTGTAGTTGTCCGTGGCCAGGTAAGAAAGGTAGTTCTCCGTCTCGACGCCGGAATCGACGATGACGCACGGGATCTTGCGGGCATAGGTCTTCTCGACCGCCGGCACCAGGGCCTTGCGGTTGCTGGGCGCCAGGACGATGCCGTCCACCTTCTGGGCGATCATGTCCTCAACGATCTGGATCTGCCGCTCGCAGTCGGTCTCGATCTCCGGGCCGTTCCAGCGAATCTCGTAACCTTCCTCATCGCCGGCCTTCTTCGCCCCCTGCCGCACGCCTTCCCAGTACACGGACTGGGTCTCCTTGGGGATGACGCCGATCCGGCGAGCGGCCTGCGTACCGCCCTTGCGCAGGAGCCCGATCGTGACGAACCCGGCAATCAGGGCGACGAAGACGACGGCGATTACGGCATTCCTCATGCTGTGCACTCCTCGGCCTGGAATTCCACGGCGTTCATGGCACATCTCCTGGGAGATTCATACCTGCAAGGTATCTTGCAGGCACCCATTGTACACCATGCCCGGCGGTCACGCCACACGTCCGGTGGAAATCAGACGTCCCGGCGTCCACAGCATCCCGGATGGGCCCAGCGCCTGCGTCAGAAGTTGATGCCGAAGCCGAGAAGATACTTCATATCCGTGCCGCTGCGGCCGGGAGCCGGGCTGGCGTCGTAGTTGAAGATGATCTTGAGATTTGCGAACATCGCCTTGGTCAGGTTGGTCCGCAGCTCCGCGGTGGAGGTCAGGAAGTAGTCGGAGAACTCCTCAATGCTCGGGAAATAGGTCAGGTCGTTCAGGAACGTGGTGTTCTTCGCCAGGCGCTGGCTGAAGTTGTAGCCGGCTTGGACGGCCAGGTCGCTGTTGCTCTCGGGTATGTTGTCGTATTTCTCGTAGAGCGAGGCGAGACCGACGTTCGTGGAGAGGTTGGTCCTCTCGGTTTCAATCCACTGGTAACCGGCACCGCCGCCGAGCACGACGCGACGGTCCAGCCGGGCGATCTCATCCGTTTCGTAGCGGACGTTGCCGAAGCCGAAGAACTTCTTCGTGAAGAAGTAATCATACTGGGCCCGCATACGCCACCAGTCTTCCGTCGTGTGGCTTTCACCGGTGTCGCGGTCCTTCTGACGGCCCTTGGCCAGATCGGCCCCGGCGGTCGTTCGGTCCTGCTCGGTGCGCCGGGCCACGCTGGCGCTGACCGCCGCCGAGTTGGCCTTCGTATTGCCGGTGGTGGAGGTCAGGGCCCCGGAGATGCTGCCGGTCCATTTGGGCTTGACCGAGGGCGGAGGATTGATGGCGGTCACGTCCGCCAGCGGGAACGTCTGGGGCTTTACCGGCGTCGCCGTCTTGAGAGCGAACTCGTTGGGCTCGCCGGCCGCGATCGGCTGGTGCAGCACGGTGCCATCCTTGAGGTGAATCTCGACGGGAGCCTCGCTGCTGAACGTCTTGACCTCCGCCAGATTCACCGTCACCTCGCCGGCGACCGCGGACTTCAGCACGAGCTTGCCGTCGGTCAGCCGTACGATCTGGCCGGAAAGGCGATCGCCGTTCTTGAAGTATATCTCATCGGCGAAACCATTTGCGGACAGGACCAGCGAGCAGACAATGAGAACCAAGGCCTGGCGATGCATTTTGTCTTCCCCTGCCAAACATAAACCCCGGGCTTGCGAGCGCCCAACCATGGCGTTTCCGCAAGGACGCCAACAACACCAGACAATAGCGTTTCCTGTGTCGATCAGCAATGGTCTTTCGCCCCTTCTGCGGACGATGCCTCCCGGAGTGCCGTTGAGGAAAATCCTGCTCACAGCCAAGGAATCGGATCCTCCCATCGGATGAACTCGCTGCGTAGTACGAATTGACGACAACACGAGCAGTACGAGCAGTGCGGAATCGATGCCGGGCACGGGGTGATGAGGTAACCGGCCCGCCGGCCGTCGCGGCCGCTTCTATTTCTCTCGCTCGGTCCGATAGGGGTTTCTATTTTGGATCGGAGTCCTTATAATGAAGGCAGTAATTGAAGAGAGTATCATGAAGCGTCCATACGAGAAACTGACCGATGCTCAGCTTATGCAGCGCTACGTCGAGGGCGATGAGGCTGCCTTCCGTGAGATCGTAGACCGTTACAAGAATAGTCTCTACGCGTTTTTGAAGCAATTCCTGAACCAGTCGGACCTTGTCGACGACGTGTTCCAGGAGACGTTCCTGCAGTTGTTCACGAGCCGGGAGAGCTTCGATCCGAACCGGCCCTTGCGGCCCTGGCTGTTCACGATCGCCGCCAACAAGGCCAAAGATGCCCTGCGCAAGGCCCAGCGGACCAGCGCCGTGGCCATCGGAACGATCTCCGAGTCGGAAGACATGTCGTTCGACGAGATGCTGAACGCCCTAAGTTCTGATAGCGCCATACCTTATGACGAAGTGGAGCGCAGCGAAACGGCCGCGCGCGTCAGCGAGGTGATCGCGAACATGCCGGAGAATCTGCGGGAGATCCTGGTCCTGGCCTACTTCAACCGATTTTCATACAAACAAATGGCGGACATTCTCAGTATACCGATTGGCACTGTTAAAAGCAGGTTACATACGGCCGTGGCCCGTTTCGCGAAGGACTGGAAGGCAGCAGTGGGGAGCAAAGAGGTCAGATGACGTCGCTGAGCGATCAACAGAAGCAGTTGTTGTTCGATTACTCTTTGGGTATTGCCTCCGAGCGTGAGGCGGCACAGGCCGAGCAGCTCCTGTCGCGGAATCAGGAGGCGGCTGATCTATATCGGACGTTCCAGCTTTCTCTGGCCCCTCTCGACGAGCTGGAATTGGAGCCTTGCCCCGACGAGTTGAGCGCGCGGCTCTTTGGGCGTATAGCGGAGGTGTCGCGACAGACTTCCGGGGCCGGCCGCATGCAGGAGCTGCTGGCCGCGGAGCGTTTCGGCTCGCGCAGGATCAAGCTCCCCTTGTGGCGCAACTGGAGCGAGGTCATTACCGCCGCCGCGGCGGTGCTTCTGTTCCTCGGTATCCTGTTCCCCAGTGTCGGCCTGATGAGGCAAAGGTACGCGCAATCGCGCTGCGGCACGCAGTTGACAGGAATCTATGAGGGGTACAACAACTACGCGTCGGACCACGACGGTTTTCTGCCGGTGGTGGCGATAACGCCGGGGTCGCCGTGGTGGAAGGTGGGCTACCAGGGCCGGGAGAACTACTCCAACACCCGGCAGGTCTGGCCCCTGGTCCGGTACGGCTACGTCGCACCGGAGCGTTTTCTCTGTCCCGGGCGACGCGAGGCTCACCCGGTCAGCTACGATGGTATCAAAACCGAGAACTTCCCCGATTTTCCCAGCCGGATCTACATTCACTTCAGCGTCCCCGTCCCCTGCCCGTCCTCCGACCGTCGGGACCTGATGGGCAGGCGAGTCCTCTTGGCAGACCGCAACCCGCTCTTTGAAGAACTGCCTGCCGACTTCTCAGAGTTGTGCAGTCTCTTGCTGAGCGAGACCCAGATGAGAGCGAATAGCGGCAATCACAGGAGCCGAGGCCAGAACGTGCTGTTGTATGACGGCTCGGTCGAGTTCACGAAGGAAAGGCACACCAGCCTCTCCGAGGACGACATCTATGTCCTGCGGGAAATGCACAGCGGCTCGGAAGTCCGGGGCTGCGAGCTGCCTTCCTGTGACGCCGACATCTTCCTGGGCCCGTAAGGAAGATCTCAAACTTCAAGTCTCAGACATCGTCTCGCATTGCGCTGAAGCATCTCCAGACCGAGTCTCTGGATGGGGCTGTCATGGAGTGTCGCTTCGAATTCCTCTGTGGTCCATGCAAGGACTTCCCGCAGTTGCAGCGCCGCCCTCTCGGCATACCGGCGGAAGTGTGGATTGGCGCAAGTCGGGGCATGGCGCTGGAAGGGACACGCCAGCAGGCACTCGTCACAACCGAAGAGCCAGCTCCCGGGAGGATGCCAGTGATGGAATAATGGAATGTTGGAAGGCTGGGTAGCAGCCACTCCATTGCCTTCTTCCTCGGCTCCATACTGTGTCCGGTAGCTGACGCAGCGGCGCGCATCGAGAAAGCCGTCCGGGCGCAACGCGCCCGTCGGGCACGCCTGGAGGCAACGAGCGCACGCTCCGCACGAGCCGCCACTCGGCGGGTCGGGACGGAGGCTCACGGTAGTCACGATCTCACCCAACAAGACCTGGGGGCCGAGGCGGGGGTGAATCAACAGGTGATTCCTGCCGAGGAAGCCCAGACCCGCGCGCGCGGCCAGGGCCTTTTCCGCCAATGGCGCGGAATCGACGCAGATCTTGAATCGTTGCCTCCCGTCCGTCCCGGCTTGGAGAAAATCGACCAGTGTGCGCAGCCGGGCTTTGATAAACGGATGGTAATCCTCGTACTGAGCGTACTGGGCCACGCGGCCCTGCTCGTTCGTGTCGAGAGCATCCTGCTTTTGAGTCGCGGGCAGGACACCCTCGCCGCAATTCGCAATCGCTTCCGGCGGTTTGTAGCTGAGTGCGACGACCAGGATCGATTTCGCGCCCTCCAGAAGCTGGGCCGGGTTGAACCGGCTGGCGAGGTTTCGATGCAGGTAGTCCATGCGACCGGCGTAGCCGCTGCGCAGCCACGCTTCGAAGTGCGCGATGTGGTCCGGGTCCAGCGGTGATGCATCCGTAATACCCACCGCATCGAAACCGAGGGCCAGGGCCTGATCCTTAATCTCCTGTTCCCAACTCATACAGCCTATTATACTACGCCGTGTTCTTGTGCAGGGTCTCGATGGAGCATCGCGTGATGAACGGGAGGTTCGTCTCATGACCACAAACCGCAAAGCAAGTACTACAGCCGTCTGTGGGCACCTTGGTGTGGCGCTCCTTCTGACCGCTCTACTTTCGGGCAGTGCGTGGGGCAGAGTGGTTACGACCTGGGATTTCACGCAGGGTTCGCAGCTCTGGCACGGCAACAAGCACGTGCAGAGCCTGAGCGCCACCGCCGAAGGGCTGGCCTTCACCTCGATCGGCAACGATCCCTGGATTGAAGGCCCCGCGGTGGACCTGCCGGGCGACGGGCGGACCCGCGTGCGGGTACGCATGAAGTCGGAGGCCGACCCGGGTGGGGAGCTTTTCTACGGCCGGGTCTTCCAGGCCGGCCACTCCGTGCGCTTCACGGTGAAGAACGATGGCCAATGGCACGAGTATTCGTTGCTGATCCCCGACCCGCTGGGAGCAGGCACGCGCTTTCGCCTGGACCCTGCCGCCGGCGCAGGACGCATCGTTGTCGGCTCCATCAGCGTGGAGACGGTGGCGGTCATACCGCCGCCTGCGTTCGAGGTGCCCCGGAGGCCGGCCAGGACAGCGGCCGCGCCGTTGGCTGCAGCCTCCGGCACGCTGCACCTGGAGCACGATCGAAGCGGCTGGGGCGATTTTGTCGTCAAGGTCAACGACCGGGAAATGGCCGCCGGCTATCACGGCGAGTTGATCGGCCTGGTGTTCGATGACAAGCCGCAATGGCTTGCGCTCGGGAAGGCGGATTTTACCTGCGAGCGCGGGACTGGCGGTGAGATCGTTTGCCGGGCGCTCTTGCAGGACGGCGACAAGGGGCGCTGGCAGGTGACCCGGCGTTTTGCCGCCGGCCCGCGGCCGGGCACGATCACCGTGGAGACGCAATTCGTCGTGGACAAAGACCGGCAGGTTGTTCACCTCCCCTGGCTGACGCTGTTCCCGGGGCTGGGGATCTTCGGCCCGCGCAAGGCCCAGGGGCTCTTCGCCGGCCTGGAGTACCTGGATGACGAGCCCAGCAGCAGCGAAGCGGATATCACGACCGCCGAACACATCCGCCGGGTCCCCGATCCGGTCAAAGTCACGTTCCCGCTGCTGGCCATTGCCCACGACGGGCGGTATGTCGGCCTGATGTGGGAGCCGTCCGGGATGGTCGCGGCGGTGTTCGATTCGCCGGACCGCGTCTTTGGCTCTCAGGCGCACGTGATGGCCCTGACCGCCCCGGCCGTCGGCGAGAACCGCTTCGAGAACGCCCTGGCGGCGCACACGCCCTTCGTGCTGCGCGCGAACCAGCCATTGCGAGTGCAGGCCACGATCCTGGGCGGCAACGGTGCGAGCATCGTGCCGGCGGTGCAGAAGTACGTGGAACTGCGCGGTTTGCCGGCTGTTCCCGCGTTCCCGGGCGGTTTCGACGCCGTCGTGAACCTGCTCGCCCACGGGTGGCTCGACTCCGCGATCAATGAGGGCGGTCTCTTCCGTCATGCCGTCTGGGGCGACAGCTTCCGCGCCGGTCCGGCCGCCGATGCGCTCATGTACATGGATTGGCTGGCCAACCAGACATCGGACCGGGCTCTGGCGGATCGGCTCATCCGGGGACGGGACCTGGGCAGGGGCAAACTGCCGCCGGGCCAGCCGTACAGTAGCGCGGTCTCCCACACCCGCACGCCCACGGCGCCGTTTGTCTTCGGGAGCGTCGTTGCCTACGTCCGCCAGCGAAAGGCTGAGGCGGACAGCCTGCTGCGGCACTTCGACGAGAATGGCATCAAGCTGTACCAGCCGGGCAAAGTCGATTACGGCACGACCCATTTCGCCCGGCACGCCAACGGCCTGGGAGGCGCCGACGTGGTTCACATCCTGGAGGCGGCGACCCTCTCCGCCGATCCGCAGTTGATCGGGCAAGGCCTGGCGCTGCTCGACAAACAGACCGCGCTCTATGCCAATACCGTGCCGCGCGGGGCTCAGACGTGGGAGGTCCCGCTGCACACGCCGGATGTGCTGGCCTCGGCCCACTTGGTCAAGGCGTATACGCTCGGCTACCTTCTCTCGGGGAGATCCGAGCATCTCGAACAGGCCCGCTACTGGGCCTGGACCGGCATACCGTTCGTATATTTCGTCAATCCCACCGAGGGTGAAATCGGGCCCTACGCGACGATCGCCGTGCTCGGCGCGACGAACTGGAAGGCGCCGGTATGGTTCGGCCGACCCGTGCAATGGTGCGGCCTGGTCTACGCCTCGGCCCTGCACCTGCTGAGCCAGTACGACCGGGAGGGCCCGTGGGAGACGATCGCCACAGGCATCACCGCGGCAGGTCTGCAGATGACCTGGCCGGTCGGGGACGCGAAACGACAGGGTCTGCTCCCGGACGTCTTCGAGTTGCACGCCCAATTGCGGGACGGCCCCGCGATCAACCCGGGGACAACCCAGACCCACGTC
>JALORE010000242.1 GCA_025459125.1 Planctomycetota bacterium
TAGAACGGCGTCGGCTCGCCCAGGTAGTCCCAGCCGGTCCACACGAATTCCCCGCCGACGTAGGGATGCTGCTCCTGCGAGGCAAACACCTTGTCCACCGCCGCGCCGAACGCCGCGTGGTACAGTTCATACGCGCTGACGTGATGGCGTGCCCCATCCTGCCCGAAATCCGGTCCGGCGGCGCCGCCCCAGCCGTCGGCGACGGGAAACAGGTACTCGCCGCGGCTGCTGAGCGCCGCGGCCGTTTCGCTGCTGACGAGGAAGGTCTCCGGCAGGGCCTGATGGAACGCGGGATACTGGCCCGGGATCTTGCGGATGCCGGCGCCTTGGTAGTTCAGGCTGACGACGTCGACGGCGGCCGCAAAGGCACTGGTGGGCTTCGCCACATTCATGGCCGTGGTCGTGGGCCGGGTGGCATCCTCATCGTGCACGATGCCGCTCAGTTTGCGGGCCCACGCGGCGCCGCTATCGCCGGTGAATTGCTCGCCGACCTCGTTGCCGATGCTCCAGAGGATCACCGAGGGACAATTCCGATCCCGCCGCACCAGCGCCCGCAGGTCCTGCTCATACCAATCGGGGAAAATCAGGTGGAAATCCTGCGGCGTCTTCTGTCGCACCCACACGTCAAACGCCTCATCCATAACCAGAAAGCCCATCCTGTCGGTCAGTTCCAGAAGCTCCGGCGCCGGCGGATTGTGGCTGGTGCGGAGGGCGTTGCAGCCCATGTCCCGCAACATCTCCAACTGCCGCTGCAGGGCGCGATCGTTCACCGCCGCCCCCAGCGCCCCCAAGTCATGATGATTGTTCACGCCATGGAGCGGGAGGTGCTCTCCGTTGATGAAGAAGCCCGCGTTCGGATCGAACTCCAGCCTCCGGATGCCAAAAGGAGTCTCGCAGGTGTCCACCACGTCGTCCCCCTGCGCGACCGTGGTCACCGCGACGTAGCGATGCGGCTGCTGTTGAGGCGGCGGTCCCCACAGCCTGGGATGGGCGACGGTTCCGGTGCCCTCGGCGACGGCGCTGCCCTGCGGGGGAATCTGCAGGCTCAGCGGCACGATGCCGGCCACGGCCGTCCCGGTCCTGCGACGGTTCGCGTCCAGGGGGAAGATCTGCGTCGACACGCGGACAGGCGCAACCTGCCGCGAGTGGTTCTCGACGGTCACCTGCACCTTGACCGTAGCCGCCGTGGAGGAGACCTCCGGCGTGGTCACATAGGTTCCCCAGTGCCCGACATGCACCGGCGCCGTCTTGACCAGCCACACGTTGCGATAAATCCCGCCGCCCGGATACCACCGGGACGAATTCGGCGGGTTCTCCAGCCGGATGGCAAGGACGTTCTCGCCGCCGCATGTGACATAAGGCGTCAAATCGACTCGCCATGACGTGTAGCCGTAGGGCCAGCCGCCCACGTAGTGGCCGTTGAGCCAGACATGGGCGTACGACATCGCCCCGTCCACGTCCAGGTAGAGCTGCCGACCGCGATCGCCGGTCGGCACGGTGAAGTGCTTGCGATACCAGCCGATGCCGAAGAAGGGCAGCTTGCCCGTACCGCCCGGGGCCCTGGGATCGAACGGACCGGCAATCCCCCAGTCGTGCGGGAGCGTCAGAGGCCGCCAGAGCCGGTCGTCGAATCCGGGTCGGGTATACGCGACGTCGGCGCCGAGATTGCCCTCAGGCCGTTTTCGGTGGACGAAATTGGGGTCCTTCGTGAACGCGACCCCGGTGGCCAGGACCCACTCCCGGGTCTTGGTATAGCTGAGCCGGCCCGCGGTGCCGTTGGGATCGCCTTGGGCGAAGCGCCAATCCTGGTTGAAGGAAACCCGCTCTCTGCCGGGCATCTGCGCCGCCCACAAGTCCGAGACCGACAGCAGGACCAGGACCGCGGACATGGCCCTGCCCGGCCTGCGCCGAGCCCCATTCCTGGCCGGGGTACGTCCACTCAATTGCCTCACAACCACTCCTTTTCGCCCGACTCTGCCCGAGGCAGGCTCTCCCTCAAGCTCCGCGTGCCACGATCACTGCCGGGATTTTACCTGTTCCCGGCGTAGGTTCAACCGTGCGACGATTTGCCGGGGCAGGCGGTTTTCCTCCTCACGCTTGGGCAGGGTTGTATGGTAGAATGGGATGGTGTTGTTCGAAATCGTTCGCGCCGGAGCGTTTGCCCGCCCGTGGTGCGGGACCCCAAATGCGACGAATCGCGTTTGGGAACCCTGCCCGCGTGCGCGATCAGGGATCCCCGGGCGTTCCGCCGGCCTGGGGCGACGGCGAGTGCCGCCGGTAGTGAGTTGGGGGCCGCAGATTGAGTGAGCCGATACTGACAACGGGACTGGCGGAAGTTGACCGCCTGATGGGCGGTGTTCTGGCCGGTGACAATATCGTCTGGGAGGTCGACTCCGGCGCGCCGGTCGATCAATTCATCGCCGCCTATCTGGCCGCCAGCGAGACCCAGGGTGCCACGATCACCTATGTCAGCTTCAACCGCTCGCCCCAGACGATCAGCCGGGCCTGGGGCCGCGACGTATCACAGGGAGCCTTTCAGCTCATCGACTGCTTCTCCTCGGGCAAAGGCAATAACGACAAGGTCTTTCTGGACTTCTACGAGTCCGGCGGCGAAGGAGCGTGCCGTTCCGTCGTTCACGTGGGCAATCCTGCCGACCCGACCGAGTTGGAGCGAGCCTTGACCAATACCGGGGCCGCCGGCCGGGGCACCGACGCCCGGTACGTCTTCGACAGTCTCACCGGCATGCTGGACCTCTGGGGCGACGAGGACGTGGTCCTGCGGTTCTTCGGCCACATCTGCCCGCGCCTGTTCGACCTCAGCACGATCGCGTACTGGTCGCTGGAGACGGAGGCCCACTCGCCGCGCTTCCTCGCCAAAGTGCGGCATATCACCCAGGTCGTGCTGGAAATCGGCATCTCCCGGGGCATCCGCACGCTGACACTGCGCAAGGCGGCCAACCGGCGCAGCACCGCCATCGGCGTGCCCCAGTGGTTCCGGGTCGTGGACGGCAAGCTGGCGATTGCCGCCGAGTCGCGGGAAGATCGCGAGCTGAGCCTCCTGACACGCATGGGCGAGGCCTTGGGCACCGCCCTGACCCCGAACGCGTTCTTCGAGGAGACCATGAACGTGCTGGCCAGCGAGGTGGGCATGATCCGCGGAACCGTCGTTCTGCTGGACCGGGCGACCAGCAAGCTGCGGATCGTGGCGGCCCACGGACTGTCGAGTGCCGAGCGGGCGCGCGGCGAGTACGGCGTCGGCGAGGGCATCACCGGCCGCGTCGTCGAGACCGGACTGCCCGAGGTCGTGCCGGACATCTCCAAGGACGCCCGCTTCCTGAACCGGACCTCGGCCCGGCAGGCCGACTCGGCTTGGCCGATCGCATTCATCTGTGTGCCGCTGAAGGTGGACCATGAGACGGTCGGCGCGCTGAGCGTGGACCGGCCGTTCGCGGTGGAATCCACGCTCGACAAGGACCTGCGGCTTTTGTCGATCGTGGCCTCGCTCGCCTCGCAGGTGCTCAAGATCAACCGCCTGCTCCAGGTGGAAAAAGACGAAATCCTCGTGCGCGACGAGCAGATGGTGCGCGAGCTGCGCCGCCGCTATCGCCTGGAGAACCTCATCGGCCAGAGCCAGGCAATCCAGCAGATCCTGGCCACGGCCGCCACGGCGGCGAAATCCAACGCGCCCATTCTCATCAACGGGGAGACCGGTACCGGCAAAGAGCTGGTCGCCAACGTGATCCACTACAACAGTCCCCGCTCCCAGGGGCCCCTGGTGAAGGTCAATTGCGGGGCCCTGCCGGAAACGCTGCTCGAATCGGAGTTGTTCGGCCACGTCAAAGGGGCGTTCACCGGCGCCATCCAGAACCGCAAGGGGCGGTTCGAGCTGGCCCACCAGGGAACGCTCTTTCTCGATGAAGTCTCGGAGATGAGTCCGCGCCTCCAGGTCAAGCTCCTGCGGGCCCTGCAAGAGAACGAGTTCGAGCCGGTCGGCGGCATGCAGACGATCCGCGTGGATGTCCGCGTCGTGGCCGCCACGAACACCGATCTGAAGGCAGCCCTTCGCCAGGGCCGGTTCCGCCAGGATCTCTACTACCGGCTCAACGTCGTGCCGATTCACCTGCCGCCGCTGCGGGAGCGCCGTGAGGACATTCCCATGCTGGTGGATCACTTCCTGGAGAAGTACAACCGCGAGAACGGCAAGACGGTAACGAAGATCTCCCGCGAGGTTCTGGATCTCCTGCTGGCGTATTCCTGGCCGGGCAACGTGCGCGAGTTGGAGAACTGCATCGAGCATGCGGTCGTGATGAGCCCCGGCAGTACACTTTCGGCCCGTCTGCTGCCGGCCGAGGTGCGCACCGGTGCCGCGGACGAGCGGAGGTCGAAAACGTCCGGCACAGGACAGCCCTTCCATGGGCAGGGCGTGGAAGAGGAACTCCAGACGCTTTTGGAGCGATGGTACAGGACGGCCGCAGACGCCGCCGGCGCCGAGAAGGGCCTGCACGGCCTGCTCGAGCGTCTCATCATCTCCCGGGCTCTCGCGGAAGGCATGAGCCAGCGGACCCTCGCCGCCAAACTGGGTCTCAGTCGCACGACTCTCCACAAACGCCTCCAGGAGCATGGCCTGGAATCGTAGACTGCCGCAATGGACCTCGTCCCTGCCTGCCCCACCGGCCGGGGCACACGCAAAGTCAGCCGGCAGACGCGTTATCTGCATCCCTTTTCAGGACTTTGCGTTTACCCGGCGTCACCGGAGCGCTGGACCAAAAAGTGAACCACTGTCCACATAGTGAGCCATCTTACCGGCCTTCCTTCGGCACTGGTCCCGAGACATAAAATCCGTAAGAGATTTTCGGATAAGCACTTACAGCACGATCGCCCCATCCTGCAGGTTGGCATGGTGTTTGCGTATCCTGGGCCCATGAGCCAGGGCATGAAATTGGTCCGGTTTGACGGTGATGAGCCGCAGATGGTCGCGCGGGTGCCGTCGTCCCAGGTGGAGTTGGCGCACTTCCGCCACGTGACCAATAGTGTCGTGCAGGAGGCTTTGAACGCCTGGTCGGAGATCTGGGGCGAGTTGGACGGCGACGTCGCGCATGGTGCCGCGGTCGCCCCGCCGGACGAGCGGGGATTCACGCCGTCCTGTGGCTGGCCAGCGTTTCTGGAGAAGATGTGGGTCTTACGGCAGAACCTGGATTTCCTGTCCCGGTTCAGCCGGCAATGAGAAGAAAAGGATAGGGCAGTGGAATGATGGAATACTGGAATCGTGGGAGGAGCGCGCCGCGTTCGCCCATTATTCCATCGTTCCACTATTCCAGTATTCCGGGCATTGGGCTGTGGGCAGGGCTTGCATAGGGCCCCCAAACGCGACATGTCGCGTTTGGGACGCCACAGCTGTTTAGCGGCAGCAATGACGGCAAGCCCCGCCCCTCCTTTAACAATCGTAACGCGGTTACGGTTGCCATGCTCATTATGTCGACAAGGGGCGTTTGGGTCAAGCGTGCGATGATTAGACGAACGGCAATAGTTCACCTTTTCTACTGTGCCAACTGCATGACGGAAACGGAACTCCCGGGTTTGCAGGCCCAGTTCCAGACCGATGGGCTGAGAACGCTCGGCCTGCCCTGCTCCGGCAAGGCCACGATTCCGTACCTGCTTAAGGCGTTCGAGAAGGGCGCCGCGGGGGCCGTGCTCTGTACCTGTCCCGCATCTCAGTGCAAGCACCTGGAGGGCAACCTGCGTGCCTCCAAACGGGCCGAGGCGGTGGAAGGGCTGTTGGAGGAAATTGGTCTGGGGAAAGGTCGTGTCGTGGTAGTGACGAAAGAACAGGGCCAGAGTGAGGAACTGATCGAGACGATCCGGCGGCTTCAAACGGAGCTGAGCGAGGAGTACTCCGTCGGGGCCCAGCCGACCCGGGCGGTTCTGGCCGGTGGGCGAGTGGACCATCGCCGGGAGAGTGCGGCGTGAAACCAAACAGCCAATTGGCCAGTGCCCTGCAAGCGGCCGGATTCGTTGTGACCGCGGAGATTCTGCCGCCCCCGGCGGCTGAGGGGACCGCCATCCAGGCGGTGGCCGACGTGATCGGCAACAGCCTGGCGGCCGTCAGCGTGGCCGACAACCATCGTGGCGTGGGCATGTCGAGTCTCGCGGCTTCGGCGGTCCTGCTGGGGCTCGGACGGGAGCCGATCTATCAGGTCGTCACCCGCGACCGCAACCGCATCGCGATCCAGTCGGACCTCCTGGGCGCCGCCGCACTCGGCATCCGAAACGTCGTGTGCACCTCGGGTCATCATCAGACCCTCACCGGGTGCTCCGACTCCGCCAACGTCTACGACTTGGACGCCATCCAGGTGGTCTGGGCCCTCCGGCAGATGCGTGACCAGGGGGTACTGCTGGACGGGACCGCCATCGCCGGCACGTTCTCCATGCTGATCGGCACGGTGGTCAACCCCTGCCTGCGGCCGCTGGAACTGACCGGGAGGGTCTGGCGGACAAGGCCGCGATTCTGGCCGGGGTCCTGCCTCTGACCAGCGCCGAGGAAGCCGAAAGGCTCCGCACGGCCCACACCGAATTGCGGATTCCCGATGCCCTGGTGGCGCGACTCAAAGCCGCCGGCAGCGCGGAGGCCCAGGAGAAAGAAGGGGTGAGGCTCTGCGCTGAAATTATCGGCAGGCTCAAGGCCCTCAAGGGCGTCCGGGGCATTCACATCCTCTCCGGGGGCCGCGAGAAACTCGTCTCCAAACTGCGTGCGGCCGCCGGTCTGTGATGGAACGTGTAACGTGTTACGTGTGAGGTTGGGAGGTAAGAGTTGGCACGACGGAGTGCGCAGTCGCTAACGTCAAACTTCAGACCTGCAACTTGAAACCGCCTTCTTATGCCCGAAAAATACCACATTGAAACGAAACCCGTACTGCCGCGACGGCCCCGCGTCGGCAAGTTCGGCGTCGTCGACTGGCGCGAAGACTGTGCCCGGTGTCACAATTGCGTGAAGAAGGCGTGCGTCTATGACCGCTACCGGCAGGAAGCCGAGTACCTGCGCACCCTGGAAGCGGTCGATGCCCTGTTCTTCGAATGCATGGGCTGTTTCTCCTGTGTGCAGAACTGCACGAAGGGCCTGTTGCGGCTGGTCGTCAATCCGGTCTATGAGGCCCTGGGCAACAGCTACTGGACGCCGGACATCATCCACACCACGTGGACCCAGGCCGAGACGGCGAAGATCCCGGTTTCCGGCGCCGGATACCGAGGCCCGTTCAGCGGGCCGGGTTTCGATGGCATGTGGACCGATATGTCAGAGATCGTGCGGCCCACGCGGGATGGCATTCACGGCCGCGAGTATATCAGCACCGCCGTGGACATCGGCCGCAAGCCGGCGTACCTGACGTTTGATCGTAGCATGGGCATCTTGCCCATGAGTCTCACGGGCGTCTCACGCGTGGAGGGCCAAGAGGGCCCTGCGACTCATCGGCAAGATGCCGATGCCACATCGTGCCTGTCGATCCAGATGCCGCTGATTCTGGACCTGCCCTCGCCGCATCATACGTTGCCGAAACTGGGTCCCGCCCTGCGGGAAGCGGCGGTCCGCACGGACATCATCGCTCTGGCCAGCCCATCCGCCTGGCCCTTCGACGGGGAGGACACCGAGCGGGTCCTGCCTCACACGGCGTTCTGCCTGAACCCGGAGCAGCCGGTCGTCCCGCCGGAATCGCTGGCGAAGACCCGGCTGCTGGAGACCTATGACGGTCCCGACGTGATCGACCGGCTCCAGCGGCTCAAGGACAAGTATCCCGAGATGGTGGTTTCCGTGCGTGTGCCGCTGGACGCCCACGGCGTGCAGCGAGCCATTGACCTGGCGGTCCGGGCGGAGGTCGAGGTGCTCCACGTG
Organism: Planctomycetota bacterium; assembly: GCA_025459125.1. Lineage (GTDB taxonomy): Bacteria > Planctomycetota > Phycisphaerae > Sedimentisphaerales > Anaerobacaceae > PLanc-01. The sequence goes on from JALORE010000242.1 coordinate 7,883, forward strand.
GTGGCCGACCCCAACGGCAACCAGATCGGCGTCCAGAAACCTTTGTTCCTGAAGGACATGATCCGCCGGATTCACACGACGCTGATCGAGAAAGGCGTTCGGGACGAGATCACGCTGATCGCCGGCGGCGGCATTGCCCTGCCGGAGCACATGGCCAAGGCCATCATCTGCGGCGCCGACGTGGTCAGCATCGACCTGCCCCTGATGATCGCTCTGGAGTGTCACCTGTGCGACCAGTGCGCACCGGGCATGCCGTGTCCGGCCCGGCTGGATGATGTGCCCAGGGATTACGCCGTCGGACGCATGGTGAACCTGATTGCCGCCTGGCACGACCAATTGATCGAGGTCATGGGTGCGATGGGCATGCGCGAAGCCCGCCGGCTGCGCGGCGATGTCGGCCGCGCCATGTTCTTCGAGGACCTCGAGGAGGATACGTTTGGCAAGCTTTTCGGCAAAAGAAAGTGACCTTGGTGGCATGGGCATCCTGCCCATGGATCATCGGCAGGATGCCGATGCCACGGAGAAGCACGGGCAAGATGCCCGCGGCACGACGCTGGCGGCCATCCTGCCGGGCAACACGCTCAAGACGCGTGTGCCGCAGGTCCGGGTCGAGCGCCGCGTCGCGCCGGCCCCGCCGCGCTACCGGAATGAAGTGTCGAAGTACATCATCCGGCGCAGCCACGATTGCAGCCACTGCGGCAAGTGTGCCCAGCTTTGCCCCTACGGCGTGCACGTCCGCAAGCCGGGGTACAAGTACTTCTGCGAGCCGAAGTCCTACCGCTGCATCGGCTCGGCGTGCGAGAAGACGAATCACTACTGTGTGGCCGCCTGCCCGCAGGCCGCGTTGCAGATCGTCGAGAACCCGATGATGCAGATCCTGGGCGACCGGCGCTGGTCGGCCGATATGATCCTCGCCACCTGGATGATGGCGGAGACGGGCCGGGTACCGCCGCCGGAATACGGGTTCTGCCACCAGACGGGCAACTCGGGCGGCGGGTTCGACAAGCTGCGGTTCAAGTTCCCCGAGAAGCCGTCGAACGGCGTGTCAAAGGACCAGATCGATACGAGCGTCGAGCTCAACCGGCGGGGCGACGGCCGGCCACAGATCCGCATCGACGTCCCCTGGTACGGCGGCGGCATGTCGTTCGGCTCGGTCAGCAACGTCACGCAACTGTCCAAGGCCCGCAGTGCCGTGGCCTGGAACACCTTCACCTGCACCGGCGAAGGCGGCTACATGGAGCGGATGCGGCCTTACGACGACCATGTCATCACGCAGGTCGCCACGGGCCTGTTCGGCGTCCGCGAGGAAACGATCCAGCGCGTGCCGATTGTCGAGTTCAAATACGCCCAGGGGGCCAAGCCGGGACTGGGCGGCCATCTGCTCGGCGACAAGAATACACCCGCGGTGGCCCGGATGCGCGAGGCGGTGCTCGGGATTTCGCTGTTCTCGCCGTTCCCGTTCCACAGCGTCTACTCCATCGAGGACCACATGAAGCACCTCGACTGGATCAAGCACATCAACCGCCGGGCCCTGCTCTCGACCAAGGTCTCGACCCCGACGGACGTGGACATGGTCGCGGTCGGCAGCTATGCCGCCGGCACGCACATCATCCACATCGACGGCGGCTACGGCGGCACCGGCGCCTCGCCCGACATCGCGAAGAAGAATATCGCCATGCCCATCGAGTATGCCATCGGCAAGGTGCACGGTTTCCTCACGACGGAGGGCGTTCGCGACAAGGTCACGCTCATGGCCAGCGGCGGCGTCCGGACCGCGCACGACGTGGCCAAAGCGATCGCGCTGGGCGCCGACGGCGTCGTGATCGGAACGGCGGAATTGGTGGCGCTGGGCTGTGTTCGGTGCAGCCGGTGCGAGAGCGGGCGCGGCTGTCCGCGCGGCATTGCCACCACAGACCCGGAACTGTCGGGCAAGATGGATCTGGAGTGGGGCACGCAACGGATGATCAACCTGTACCACGCCTGGCATGAGGAGTTGGTGGACATCCTGTGGCGTTTCGGCATGCGCCGGGTCAGTGAGCTCCGCGGCCGGACCGATCTCCTGATGCATCTGGACTACACGAAAGATGTGGTGCCCCAAACGTGAGACCGTCTTCGTCCAATCAAAGTCCGGGTGGCAGCGGCAAGCGCCGCTTGCCGATGGCTTCACATGCCTGCGATGGAACCATCGGCAAGACTGTAGGATGGGCTTCAGCCCATGCGGACCATTCAGATACGGACAAACCGGAGCGGCATGGGCTCAAGCCCATCCTACGACCACGACTACGGCTGACATGGAGCAATGGACCATGGACAGGCAACTGATAGAACGATTGGCACACTCCCGCAAGGCATTGGCCGACGCGTCCGGATATCCGCAAACCGTGCGCAAGGGTGAAGAGGAAGGCGGCTGTGGCGTGGTCGGCTTCTGCTGCACCAAGGCGGTGCCCGGCCGGCACATCTATGAGCCGTCCAAGCAGATGCACAACCGCGGCAACGGCAAGGGCGGCGGCATCGCGGCGGTCGGACTGGTGCCGGAGCAACTGGGCGTCAGCCGGCAGGTGCTGGACGAGCACTATATGCTGCACATCGCGCTGCTGGACCCGGGCGCCCGGGCCGAGCTCGAGCAGGAGTTCATCACGCCGCATTTCGATCTGGCCGCCTCCGCCGCGCTGGACAAGGTGGATGACTGGCAGACCGTGGGCGATCTGGAGGTCAAGCCGCCGGACGTGTGGCGCTACTTCGTCCGCGTCAAGCCGGGAGTGCTCGACGACTTCGTTCAGAAGAGTGGTCTCGAGACCATGGATCGGCGGGCGGCCGAAGACGAGTACGTCAGCCAGAACAGCTTCAAACTCAATCAGAAGTTCTATGCTTCGCTGGGCCAGCAACGGGCCTTCGTGCTGTCCCACGGCCGCAACCTCATGATCCTCAAGGTCGTCGGCTACGCCGAGGCCATCGTCAAGTACTACAAGATCGAGGACCTCTGCGCTCACGCCTGGATCGCCCATCAGCGCTATCCGACCAAGGGCCGGGTCTGGCACCCCGGCGGGGCGCATCCCTTCGCGGCCATGAACATGGCCCTCGTCCACAACGGCGACTTCGCCAACTATCATTCCGTCAGCGAGTATCTCAAGCAGCGGAACATCTATCCGCAGTTCCTCACCGACACGGAGGTCTCGGCCCTGCTGTTCGACCTGCTGGACCGGACCTATCATTATCCCCTCGAGTACATCATCGAGGCCCTGGCCCCGACCACCGAGTTGGACTTCGACAAGCTACCCGCGGAGAAGCAGCAGATCTACAAGGCTATCCAGACAACGCACATCCATGGTTCCCCGGACGGCCCGTGGTTCTTCATCATCGCCCGCAACGTGGCCCGGGAAAACAAGTTCCAGCTCATCGGTATTACGGATACCGCCATGCTCCGCCCCCAGGTGTTCGCCTTGTGCGAAGGCGAGATCCAGGTCGGCCTGATCGCCTCGGAAAAGCAGGCGATCGACGCGACGCTGCAGAGCCTGCATAAAGAAGATGCGCGGATTTGCCCGGTCGCCGATCGTTATTGGAACGCCCGCGGCGGCAGCTACACGGACGGCGGCGCCTTTCTCTTCAACCTGGAAAAGGACACCCGCGGCGCGTTGCGCATGACGTGCACCGACAAATTCGGCCAGCCGGTGCCGATGCCGAAATGGAGCCAGTCCTGCGATTTCTCGGTGATCCCGGCTTCCCGGCCGAGCGACCGCGCCGTGGAAGAGAAGCTGGATGGGTGTCTGCGGGCCGGCGGCGCGATCGGTCTGTATGAGCTCATCCGCGACGGCGTCAAGACCTGGTCGTTCGATGCTTTCCGCGGCGTGTGCCGGACCCTCGCCGAACGAGGAGCCGACCGAGAGCATACGGCGACCGTGATCGAAGTCTTCACGCGGCTCAACGACCGCAAGTATCCGACCGGCGGCAAACGTCGCAGCCACATCCTGCATCTGGTGCGCAGCGAGCTGTTCCGGCTCCTGCGGTCCTTGCCCCAGATCAAGAGGGACGACCCCGGCCTCGGACCTTATCGCCGGATCGATCTGCAGACCCGGAAGGACCTGCGCGGGCCCGCGCGCGGCGAGACGACCCTCGTCATTGATGCCCTGGGCTTCCCGCCGGAGGGCGAGGGCTGCGACGCGACCCTGCTGTGCGACGCGTTTCTCCGGGGCTGGCGACGGTTCATCACCTTCGACCTGCGCGGACAGCGCTTCCACGGCTGCGGACTCGGGCCCGACACCGACGACGTGACGATCGACGTCTACGGCAGCTCCGGCGACTACCTCGGCTCCGGCATCGACGGTCTGACCATCACCGTCCACGGCAACGCCCAGGACCAGTTGGGCCAGATCAGCAAACGCGGCAAGCTTGTCGTGCACGGCGACGTCGGACAGACCTTCATGTATGGCGCCAAAGGCGGCGACGTGTTCATCCTCGGCAACGGGGCGGGCCGGCCCTTGATCAACTCGGTCGGCCGGCCCAAGGTCGTCATCAACGGCACCTGCCTGGACTTCCTCGCGGAGTCCTTCATGGCGGGCGACCCGCTCGCCGGCGGCGGCTTCGTCATCCTCAACGGCATCCGCATCGACGAGGAGGGCACGGTCGCTCCCCTAACGGAGCCGTACCCGGGCAGCAACCTGTTCTCCCTCGCGTCCGGCGGTGCGATTTACGTCCGCGATCCGCACCAGCGGGTGGTCGATCAGCAGCTCAACGGCGGCAAGTTCACCACGCTCACGCCGGCGGACTGGGACCTGATCCTGCCCTATCTCCAGGAAAACGAGCGGCTGTTCCAGATCGGGGTCGAAGACCTGCTGACGGTCGACGGCCGTGTGCGCCGGCCCGAGGAGGTCTATCGCAAGGTTGCACCGGTGGTGCTCAAGGCGCTGGCCAAAGTGGCCGCCCTGCCGGGCAAAGAGAAGAAACAGACAACCAAAGCATGAGACGGCGTGGAGTCTCTTGCGCAGCATGATGACACAGATGAAAGTGCATGAGACGGGAACTGTCATCCTGAGCGCAGCGAAGGATTTGGCCTGCGAATGGGACCTACGTCAAGTTCACGGCCCAGATCCTTCACTACGCTTCGCTCCGTTCAGGATGACAAAGAGGGCCCGTGTTCAGGATGACGAATCAGTGACGATCCGTATGAGTGAGCCTCTGACATGGCAATAACGATTTCCAGAGACAAGTCCGCGCGGGGCCTTCTCAAAGAGGTCCAGGAGATCTCGGGCGTGGACTTGAGCCAGTGTTACCAGTGCAAGAAGTGCACGAGCGGGTGCCCGGTGTCGAGCCTGGCCCGGTGCTCGCCCTCGGAGATGATGCGGCGGCTGCATCTGGGCCTGGGGGAGGAGCTGCTCGCCAGCGACATCCTCTGGATGTGCGTCTCGTGCGAGACCTGCTCGACGCGCTGCCCGATGGGAATCGACGTGGCGGCGGTGATGGACGCGCTGCGGAAACTGGCGGTCCGGCGCGGGGCCGCCAAGGGTGAGGGCAACGTGCCGCTGTTCAACCGGGCGTTCCTCAAAACCGTCCAGGTCTTCGGGCGGACGTATGACCTCGCGATGATTGCCGGCTACAAGCTGGGCAGCGGCAAGCTCCTGGCCGATACCGAGAAATTCCCGACCATGTTGAGGAAACGCAAGATCGCCCTGCTGCCTCCGCATGGGGCGGATCGCCAAGCCGTGCGCCGGATCTTCAAGAAGACAAGAGAGGATGGGGCGGCCCAATGAGGAAGAGAGTTTCAGGTGCTCCTGCTTCACACTTTACACTTCCAACTTCAAACTCTTGTTATGCCTATTTTCCAGGCTGTTCGGCGGAGTCCACCGCGCGGGACATGGATCAGTCGACTCGAACCGTGGCCGAGAAGCTGGGGATCCAGCTGATCGAGCCGAAGGGCTGGACCTGCTGTGGCGCCACGGCGGGGCATCAGACCGATCGCCTCCTGGCGGCGGCTCTGCCGGCAGCCACCCTGGTCAAGGTCCAGGACATGGGCCTCGAGCTCGTCGTCAACTGCGCGGCCTGCTACAACCGCATGAAGGCGGCGAATCACGAGATCGCCGGGGACCCGCAGGTGCGGGCCGGAGTGGCCGACGCGCTGGGCCGGGATTACGACGGCTCCGTGGAGGTACGCCATCTGCTCGAGGTGCTTCTGAACGACGTGGGGACGGATGCGATTGAAAAGGCTCTGCACCAATCGCTGCGCGGCCTGAAGGTGGCCTGCTACTACGGCTGCCTGTTGGTCCGGCCCAGCGAGGTCACCGGGTTCGACGATCCGGAGAACCCCAGCTCGCTGGATCGACTGGTTACCGTGCTGGGCGGCACAGCCCTGGAATGGCCCCACAAAACGGAATGTTGCGGCGGCGGCTTGTCCATGTCGCGGACGGACGTGGTCGTAAACCTGACGGACGCGATTGTCGGCATGGCCAAGCTGGCCGGCGCCGAGTGCATCGCCGTCAGTTGCCCCATGTGCCAGATCAACCTCGACATGCGGCAGCTCGATATCGCCAAGAGCAAGGGCAACCGCTACGACCTGCCGGTCCTCTACCTCACGCAATTGCTGGGGCTGTGCCTCGGCGTCGCGCCCCAGAGGCTCGGCCTGAACAAGCTCATGATTTCGCCGGCCAAGGTCCTCCAGGCCGTCGCGGCCGCGTGAGAGTAGGAATGAAGAACAACGATCTGACTCATTTTGTCATCCTGAGCGCAGCGAAGGATCGGGCCCGTGAACGAGGGGGTTCTCAAAGTCGCGGCCCAGATCCTTCCCTTCGCTGCGCTGCGTTCAGGATGACAGGATGGCGAATGGTTCATGGTGTGCGATAGTGCCTATGGGTAAGAACGGTCAGAAGAAGATTGGTGCGGTTCTGGTGCAGGGCGGTGGGATCGCCGGGGTGCAGGCGTCGCTGGACCTGGCCAACGCGGGCTTCAAGGTCTATCTCGTCGAACGCGAGGCGGCCATCGGCGGCATGATGTCCCACCTCGACAAGACCTTCCCGACCGGCGACTGTGCGACGTGCATCGTCTCGCCCAAGCTGGTCGAGTGTGCCCGCAACCTCAACATCGAAATCCTGACGATGTCCGAGCTGACGGACCTGCAGGGCGAGCCGGGCCACTTCCGCGCCACCATCAGGCGGTATCCCCGGTACGTGGACGAGACCCGGTGCAACGGCTGCAGCGAGTGCACCAATGCCTGTCCCGTGCAGATCCCGGATCACTTCGACCGCGAGCTCGGCCAACGCAAGGCCATCGCCAAGCACTACGCCCAGGCGACGCCAAACATCTTCGGCATCCTCAAGAACGGTCATTCGCCCTGCAAAGTAGCCTGTCCCGCCAATGTCAACATCCAGGGCTATGTGCAGCTCATCAAGAAGAAGGAATACGCCAAGGCCGTGAACCTGATCCGCGAGCGGAACCCGCTGGCGGCCATCTGCGGCCGGATCTGCACCCACCCCTGCGAGGCCAAGTGCACGCGCGGCAAGGCCGATGATGCCGTCGCCATCCGGCTCCTCAAGCGGTTCGCCTCCGACCAGGAGGTCGAGATGCTCGCCTCAGGCCGGTTGACCCTGCCTCCGGAGAAGACGCCCCCGGCCGGTGCCAGGAAGGTGGCGGTCATCGGCGCGGGTCCGGCGGGTCTGACCGTCGCAAACGATCTGGCGGACAAGGGCTTTGCGGTGACGGTGTACGAAGCGCAGCCGGCCGCGGGCGGCATGCTCCGCTACGGCATCCCGGAATACCGGCTGCCCAAGAAGGTGCTCGACCACGAAGTCGAGCTCATCCGGCGCAAGGGCGTCCGTTTCGTTTACAACTGCCGGGTCGGCCAAGACCCAACCATCGAGAAACTGCGCCAGGAGCACGAGGCCGTCTTCATCGGCGCCGGCGTCACCCAGGGCCGCCGGCTGGGCGTGGAAGGTGAGAACAAGTCGGGCGTCCTCCAGGGCGTCGATTTCCTCCGTCACGCCGCTGACAAGAGCAGCCGGCCGGAGGTCAAGGCCAGAGTCGTCGTCATCGGCGGCGGCAATGTCGCGGTGGACGTGGCGCGGACCGCGCTGCGGCTGGGTGCCCGGACCGTCGAGATGGTCTCGCTGGAACAGCGGCCGGAAATGCCCGCTTATCCGGAAGAGGTCCAGGCCACCCTGCACGAAGGCATCAAGATCACCAATGGCTGGGGACCGCTGCGGATCCTCGGCAACGGCAGTGTCACCGGGATCGAGCTGAGGAGATGTACGCGGGTCTTCGATGAAAGCAAACGCTTCAGTCCGCTCTATGACGAGCAGCAGCGCCTTACCCGGGAGGCTGATCAGATCATTACGGCCATCGGGCAGACCAGCGACGAGACGTTTGTGAGCCACGTTGGCGCGCAGACGCAGGGCCGCTACTTCCAGGCCGATCCTGTGACGCTCCAGACTTCGCTGGCAGGCGTCTTCGCCGGGGGCGATGCGGTCTCGGGTCCGAAGTCGGTGATCGAAGCGGTCGCTGCCGGCCAGCGGGCGGCGGAGTCCATCGAGCGCTATCTCACCGGGAAGGACGTGACAACCCAGCGGTTTGAGAGCACCGTCAAGCCGGTGCCGGAGGACCTCCTGCCGGCCCTCGCGGATGTCGAGGAGAAGCCGCGGGCCAGGGCCGGCGAGTTGCCCGTGGAACAGAGGCTCGGCACCTTCCTGGAAGTCGAGACCGGGCTGACCGAAGAGCAGGCCCTGGCCGAGACCCAACGGTGCCTGAATTGTGCCTTATGCTCCGAGTGCAAGGAGTGCGTCGAGGCCTGCAAGCAAAACGCGATCGATCATCTCATGGGTGAGCGGACGGTCGAGCTGGAGGTCGGCGCGGTTCTGCTGACCACCGGCTTCGAGGAATTCGACGCCCGTCGCAAGGGCGAGTTCGGCTGGGGACGGTATCCCAACGTGGTCACCAGCGTCCAGTTCGAACGGATGCTGTCGGCCGCCGGGCCCTTTGAGGGACATATTGTGCGGCTCTCCGACCGGCGCGCGGCCAAACGAGTGGCCTGGATTCAGTGCGTCGGCTCGCGCGACTCCCGGTGCGGCAACGAGTATTGCTCGTCCATCTGCTGCATGGCCTCGACGAAGCAGGCGATGGTGGCCCAGGACCACACGCCGGGACTGGAAGCGACCATCTTCTACATGACGGCGTCCGCTATATCAAGAGCATCCCCTCGCGGATTGTCCAGATGCCGGGGACGATGAATCCGCGGGCCCGTTTCGTGGATGAGACCGGCACGCTGCGCGAAGAGGAATTCGACCTCGTCGTACTGGCCGTGGGCCTGGAGCCCGCGCGCTCCGTCGTGGAGCTCGCGTCCCGCCTCGGCCTCGAGCTCAACGAATACGGCTTCTGTGCGACGCAGCGCTCGCTGCCTCTGTCCAGTTCCCGGCCCGGGGTGTTCGTCGGCGGCGCGTTCCAGGAACCGAAGGACATTCCCGAAACCGTCATGCAGGCCAGCGGCGCCGCCTCGATGGCGATGGAGCTGCTGGCTTCAGCGCGGAACACACGGACGGTGAAGAAAAAGTACCCGGACGAGCACGATGTCACGGATGAAGAGCCGCGCATCGGCGTTTTCGTCTGCCACTGCGGGCGCAACATCGGCTCGGTGATCGACGTGGAACGGGTGGCCCAAGCCATCGAAACCGAGCCGGGCGTTGTCCTGGCGACTCACACCATGTTCACCTGCTCGGACACGAGCTTGTCGAATATCCGCGCCCAGATCGTGGAGCACCGGCTCAACCGAATCGTGGTCGCGTCCTGCACGCCGCGCACGCACGAGCCGCTGTTCCGCGAAACCATGCGCGAAGCGGGGCTCAACCCGTACCTGTTCGAAATGGCCAACATCCGCGACCAGTGCTCCTGGGTCCACTCCGCGTCGCCGGAGATCGCCACGCAGAAGGCCACGGAGCTGGTCCGGATGGCCGTCGCGCGGTCGCAGTTGCTCGCGCCGTTGGAACCGGGCACGTTGGCCGTCGATCAGAAGGGCCTGGTCATCGGCGGCGGCCTGGCCGGCATGACCGCGGCGCTGGCCCTGGCCAACCAGGGCTTCAAGGTCCACCTGGTGGAGCGAACGCCGCGGCTGGGCGGCCATCTCCACGACATTCATCACACGCTGGAGGACACGGATGTCGCGGGTTTGACGGCCCATTTGATCCGGCAGGTGCAGGAGAACAAGAACATCGACGTATACCTTGGCACCGATGTGGCGGAGGTCAAAGGCCACATCGGCGAGTTCCACGCGACCCTGTCCTGCAACGGCCGGAAGTCCGAAGTCGGTGCGGGCGCCGTCATCGTCGCCACCGGCGCCCAGAAGGCGCAGACAACGAAGTTCCTGGGCGGCTCCTCGGCGCAGGTCACGACCCAGGTGGACCTGGAAGAGCAGCTTCACGAAGGACGCCTGGCGCCCGGCGTCAAGAGTGTCGTGATGATCCAGTGCGCCGGGTCGCGCGACGAGGAGCGGCCCTATTGCAGCCGCATCTGCTGCTCGATGGCGGTCAAAAACGCCTTGGCTCTCAAGGCGCAGTCGCCCGCGACCGAGGTGTTCGTTCTGTACCGCGACATCCGGACCTATGGCTTCCGGGAGATCTACTATAAGAAAGCCCGCGAAGCAGGCGTGGTATTCCTGCGCTACACGCCCGAGGACGCGCCGGTCGTGTCGGAAACCGGGGGGCTCAAAGTCAATGTGAACAGCCCGGACTTCCCGGAGCCGATTGAGATCGAAACGGACCTGGTGGTCCTGAGCACGGGCATCGAGGCAGACCGTCAGAACAACAAGCGCATCTCCGACATGCTCAAGGTGCCGCTCAACGCCGACGGCTTCTACGTCGAGGCCCACCTGAAGCTGCGGCCGGTGGATTTCGCCACCGAAGGCATCTTCCTGTGCGGCCTGGCTCACGCCCCGAAGTTCCTCGACGAGACCATCGCCCAGGCGCGGGCGGCCGCGGCCCGGGCGGCGACCGTGCTGTCCAAGACGCACCTCGAAGTGAGCCCGCAGGTCTCCTACGTCGATCAGAGCAAGTGTATCTCGTGCATGACCTGCGTGCACGCCTGTCCCTACAGCGCGCCGTTCTGCAACACCGACGGCAAGGGCCAGATCGAGGCCGCCAAGTGCATGGGTTGCGGCATCTGCGCCTCCGAGTGTCCGGCCCGGGCCATCCAGTTGAATCACTTCGAGACCGACCAGTTCCGCGCGATGATCGAAGCCATGTGTGATTTGAGAAGTGTGAAGTGTGAAGTGTGATGAAAGAGGCAAAGATCAATAGTCAAAAATCAGAAATCGCAAATCCCTTCGAACCCAGCGTCCTGGCCTTCTGCTGCCATTACTGTGCGTATGCGGCGGCGGACCTGGCGGGCACCATGCGGATCCAGTATCCGCCGAATGTCCGCATCGTCCGCACGCCCTGCACCGGCCGGCTGGAGACCGAGTTTCTGATCAAGGCGTTCGAGACCGGCGCCGATGGCGTCCTCGTGGCCGGCTGCCTCGAAGGCGGCTGCCACTACACCAGCGGCAATCTCTATGCCAAGCGGCGCGTCCAGTACATCCGCGACATGCTGGAGGAGATCGGCCTGGAGAAGGAACGCCTGCGCATGGTCAATGTCTCGGCCGCCGGCGGACGGCTCCTGGCGGACCACATTACTGACATGGTCGAGACCGTTCGCAAGCTTGGCCCCAGCCCCCTGAAATCGCGGATTGAAGAGGACGCAGCCGCCAATCCGAAATCCGAAATCCGAAATCCGAAATTGGAGAAGGCCTCATGATCGTTGCCGAAAGAAAGAAGATTCCGGAACTGCTCGACATCGTCAAGGAGCACAGGAAGCTGCTTGTGCTGGGCTGCGGGACGTGCGTGACGGTCTGCCTGGCCGGCGGCGAGCGCGAGGTCGGGATCATCAGCTCTGCATTGCGCATTGCCGCCGGACTTCAGGGCATCGATCTGGCGGTGGAGGAGCTGACCATCGAGCGTCAGTGCGA
>JALORE010000483.1 GCA_025459125.1 Planctomycetota bacterium
AATGATCAGAGCATAACTGCCGAGACGGATGACACGGTAGTCGGAGGGCGCCTGGCCGGTGGCCTGCCTCACCGCGAAATCCATCACCAGCACGACGATGATCGAGGACAGGACATGGGTGATCGCGATCATCACTCCCATCGCAATGCCCTTTCGAAAACTCCCACCGTCTCCGACAAAATAAGAGACCACCACCGCCTTGCCATGGCCGGGACCCAGCGTGTGCACGAGGCCGTAGCCGAAGGCCACCAGGATCGCGAACCAGAACGCTTTGGAGCTTCCGTCGTCGCGGAGTCCGCTCATGGCCTTGGTGAAGATCAACGATGCCTTCGCCTGGACGGTCTGGAACCAGCTGTGACCCTCAAAGGCGCTCTCGGGAATCTCCACCTTGGCGAGGTCGTCCGACTCGGCGGCTGAGTAATCGCTGATGGCATCGGTCGCCATCGCGTAGGCGACTTCCACCTCCATGCTGCCATCGACGAGGAACAGGTCGTAGCTTGCGGGTTTCACTTCGATCTTCCCTTCGATCCACACGGGGGAGAACTGCCCTCGCGGCTCCATGCCGTTGGGAACCGTGATGTGGATCATCTGGTTCGGAGGCGGAGGGGGCGTGTGAATGCAGGCACCCACCCAGGGGACCAGCAGGAATTCCGTGATCTTCTGCCCGCCCGTCCCGAGCGGCAGGACATAACCGGCAAGTCGGACCTGCCGGCCGTTCAGGGTGCCGTTGACGGCTGCCATCGCGTGCGTCCGCTGGGCGACAATCTCTCCGCGCAAATCGATCAAACCATCCATATCGATCTGAGCCTCCTCGAGCCGCTTTACGGCGTCGTTGAACTTCTGCGTTTGCTCCGGCGTGATGTCCACGCCTGCCGCCTTGAGCTCGCGAATTCTGGAGGCCACCACCAGGTCGAGCTTCTGATCCGAGGTCAGCTCGAGAAAGGGATCGTTATCAATCTCCACTTGCGGGACGAGATTTCTCCAGGTGATTGGCTGCACCTTTTCAGGGGAGGGTGCCAAATCGACGCCGTTGGTGAATGTTTGATGGAACGGATTCACGGCGTTTTCTTCACCCAGACTCTCCAGTTGATCGACGGTGTTGGCATCCAGCGTCCAGCCGCTAAGCATCCGCGAATCTCCATCGAGGATGAAGATGGTGGCATCGCTTGCTTCGGCCCGGAGCAGGCCCGAAACCCGAACCGGCACATAGAGTGACTGGCCCTGCGGATCGTCCTTCAATTTCACCCGCACGAGCTCGTTCGGCGGCGGAGGCGGAAGGTGGCTGCACATCCCCACCTGGGAGACCAGATAGCCGTAGTAGGTGCCATCTGCGGCCTGCGGCGCGGGGATCAGATAGCCCGACAGTGTGACCTCGACCTTGTCCAGAGCGGGGTTCGTGGCCATGAGCGCGGCCTTCCGCTTCTTGGCGACCTCCCAGCGTTGGGAGATCAGCTCATCGACGTCGTGACCGTTGATCTCAAGCATGTCCCTCGCCGCGGTGCGTCGGGCTTCGAGCCGGGCACGCTCGTCTTCAGGAAAATCGTCCTGCGAGAGTTTCTCATCCAACTGAATCACGAGCTTCAACTCATTCAGCAATTGGAACCCCATGTCCCGGTAGGGATCGTCGAAGACGACGGCCAAAGGATCCGCAAGGTCGGAAAACCCGATCTCTTCGGGCGCGGCAGACGCCTTGGTGGCGGCCAACATGGCCGCCACCGCAAACACGAATCCTAAGAACCGCATGTCACACCCTCTGGTTTGAACGTTTGATGATCACTTTTCGACCTTCTGAGGGAACGCACCCGAGAATGTATCCGGCATGCCGGTCGAGAAGGTCGCGTTCCACGACTTTTCCGAGATCGGCTCGAAGCGAGGTTTGGCTTCGGGTTCAAATCGGATCGGCTGGCCGGCGAAAACCGGAAGCAGTTTGTCGTCGCGCACCGTCACCTGACCGTTGACGATCACGGCTTTCATGCCCGTCGAAGGGACCGCGCCCTTTTCGTAGGTGGAATTGTCCGTGAAGAGTTCAGGGTCGAACACCACGATATCGGCAACCATGCCTTTCTGGATGCGGCCGCGTTCCTGCATGGCCTTCAGGCCGGTATCGCCCAGATGCTTGGCGGCGTTGTAGCTGAGGATCGACATCAGCTGCATCATCGGAATGTTGTTTTCCCGACCAAGGCGAATCGTCGCGCCTCGGGAGCCCGCCGTGCGGGGATGGGTGCCGCCCAGTTTCTCAAACGGATAATCCCACGGGGCGTCGTACGGCGTGGCACCCACCGCATCGCTGGCCATGGTCACACCCTTGAGCGTCAGCCACTTCGCCTGGTCTTCGGCGGGCATCTTGAACACGACGATCGGCCTGCTCGGTTCGGAGGCGACCGTGGCCTTGTAGGTCTCCAAGGTATAATACTCACCCGTGACCGGATCCAGCATGGTATCCTCATACTTGTTGCCTAGGTCTTCAATCCAGCTCTTCGGCTCAAGGAACGAAGCATTGATCGTGGTGGATCCCGCCGCGTAGGGATAGATTTCACCCCAGATGTTGTGGCCCTGCTTCTGCAACCCAGTGATCATTTCGTGCGTCACTCGCCAACCGGCGTTGTTGAAGTGCAGGACGATCGCCGGAGCGCCAAGCGCCACGGCGTTGGCTACGAGTTCCTGCGCACCATTCACTTCTGTGGTGTCGGTGCCGAGGGTATAGCGGGTGTGTGCGCCGGTCGGGCGGCCGTAACGTGCCCCGACTTTCTGCACCTCGAACATCTCGCGTGAAGAGACGCCCTCTCTCATGTAGCCCACGGTGCAGCCGATGCCGGGTGCGCCAGCCTGCAGGCCCTTGTCGATCTCCTCGAGAATCTTGTTGCCCTGTTCCAGGTTGGGGCGCGTCACGCTCCAGCCGGTTTTCTTCCGGGTTTCGAAAGCGCCGATGGGACCGTCCAGCAAGTAATCGCCATCCGATCCGTCGAGGAACATCGCGCGGGCAAACTCGTGGCTGACCCCAATGCCATAGTTGGCCTGGGTCTTGCCGGCGCGTGCTTCATACCAGCGCGCGACATAGGATCCCGCACAGCCCATCTCAAGATCCATGCTGCTGGTCAGGCCGTCGCGCAACCCGAGGGAATAGCC
>JALORE010000243.1 GCA_025459125.1 Planctomycetota bacterium
AAGCTGCGCTTGACGATGCCACCCAGGGATTCCGGAGCTTCTCGCACGCATTCCAGGAGACCTATGAATGGCAAGAGCAACACTCAGGAGCAAGCGATGATGAGTTTGACAGCAGCGAAGCGCCCCTGGCCGTGCGCGGCACGGCATGGGCTGAAGGTATGGCATGGGCTGAAACCCATGCACCTCTGTGAAGGTGAGAAACAGGGTGGCCGCGGCAAGCGGAGTCCTCGGAGCTTGCCGCTGCCACCCATTGTAGGCCTTGAATACAAAGAAGCCCACGCACCACCTGTACAGGGCTGGCTGAAGCCCATCCTATATGCCCTGCTCACCCTCGGGGTATTGTTCCCGGCGAGTCTCTCGCAAGCGACGGGCGGCCAGAGGCCTGCCTCCGGGCGGCAGATGGAATGGCTGGGTCGCGGCGTGGTCGCTGTCAATCAGGGCCAGGGCAAGGTGTTTGTGAGCTGGCGACTGCTGGGCACAGATCCCGAGGGCATCGCCTTCAACGTCTATCGCGCAACGGGCAACGCCCAGCCGGTCAAACTCAACAGCACGCCTCTTGCCGTGTCGACCTGTTACCAGGACACCGGCGTCGATCCGGCGAAGGAGAATGCCTATTTCGTTCGCCCGGTTATCAACGGCACCGAAGGCGAGAGCAGCAGCCCCTTCTTGAACCAGGTCGCCGCCCAGGCGCCGGTACGCGACTATATCGAGATCCCCCTGAAGCTGCCGGACGCGACGCAGCCAGGCGACGGCTCGGTCGCCGACCTCGACGGTGACGGCGAATACGAGATCATCATCAAGGGCATTCAACGCCCGCGGGACACCGCCTCCAGTGGGATCACCGGCAACACGGTCCTCCAGGCCTATCGCTGGGACGGCAGGCTCCTGTGGACGATCCAGATGGGCAAGAACATCCGCGAAGGTGAGCATGACACCCAGCTCATGGTCTACGATCTCGACGGCGACGGCCGCGCCGAAATCGCGGTCCGCACCGCCGACGGATCGGTGGATGGCACCGGCAAACTCATCGGCGACGCCGGCGCTGACTGGGTCGATCGGACCCCGAGCTCACGCACGTTCGGCAAGATCATGACCGGGCCGGAGTACTTCTCGATCTTTGACGGCGCCACCGGCGCCGAGCTGGCCCGCGCCAACTACATCCCCGGCCGCGAACCACTCGGAAGCTGGGGCGGCATCGGCGGCAACGGCGGCATGGAGACCACCACCACCGGCAATCGCCTGAACCGGTTCCTTGCCTGCGTGGCGTACCTGGATGGCGTTCGCCCTAGTGTCATCATGTGCCGCGGCTACTATGGCCGGTCCGTTCTGGCGGCCTGGGACTGGCGGGATGGCAGGCTCACCTCGCGCTGGGTCTTCGACAGTTTGACGCACCCGAACGAGGGCCAACCCTACGTCACCACGAGCGCCACCGTCGATGCGGCCGTCGGCTTGAACCGGATCACCGACAACGCCGGCGCCTGGCAAGGAGCTCAGCCGGGCCAATGGATGATCTGGGACCGCGACGGCGTCAAGGAACGACGCCAAGTCGTGGCGGTCGAGGGCAAGGTTCTCACCGTCGATGAGAACATGACGCCCGGCGTCAGTAAGGGTGCCCATGTCTACGGCTATTCCGGCATGGGCGCACACTCGGTCATGGTCGCCGACGTCGACGAGGACGGAAAGGACGAGATCGTCTACGGCGCGATGGTCGTGGACGATAACGGCCAGGGCCTGTTCACTACCGGCCTGCGTCACGGCGATGCCCTGCACGTGGCCAAGGTGGACCCGGATCGGCCCGCTCTGGCGGTGTACGGCCCGCACGAGAACGAAGGCAGCGTCTGGGATCGGTGGACGCCGGGCGTGGCGCTGTACGAGGCCCGCACCGGCAAGATCATCTGGAGCATGGGCGACGGCGGCGACGCGGAACGGGGAATCACCGGCGACATCGACCCCCGCCACCGGGGCGAAGAGCTGTGGGGTTCGCTCAGCGGCGTCCGCACCTGCCGGGGACTAATGATCACGGCCCGGGGTCCAAGCATGACCAACTTCGTGGTCTGGTGGGATGGCGATCTGCTCCGCGAGATGGTCAACGGCAACCGCATCGCCAAGTGGGATTGGCAAAAGGAAACGATGACCGACCTGCTGATTGCCGAGGGCGCCCAGGCCGCCGCGGGCACGAAGCAATCGCCGGTCATCAGCGCCGATCTCTGCGGCGACTGGCGGGAAGAGGTCGTCCTCCGCTGCGGCAGCCAGGCGCTGCGCATCTACACCACGACGATCGCGACTGAGCACCGCCTCCGCACGCTGATGCACGATCCGCAGTACCGGGTGCAGGTCGCCGCGCAGAACGTGACGTACAACCAGCCGCCCCATCCCGGCTTCTACCTCGGCGAAGGCATGACGATGCCGGCGCAACCCCAGATCCGACCGGTGAAGTCGAGGGCCACGCCGTGAGGGGACGTCCAGCAGCGGCACAGCATGGGCTGAAACCCATCCTACCTGGCTCCATTCAGGGGGCGGTTCTGCGCCAGCGCTGGGTGAGTTCCTCCCACGAGGGGCCGCGCTCGCCAGACACGCTGGCCAGGCGCGGCTCGCGGCGAGCCACCGCCGTGAACATGTCGGCTACGGCCTCGCCCATCTGCCATAAAGCGTGACGGAAGTTCGCCCGGTCGGCCAGCTCGACCATTTCGGGATAGGAGAGCCCGACCGTCCTGCGAATATTCTCGTTGCAGTCCGGGCCGGCCGCTGTCTGGTGCAGTTCCATATCGGCGAGGGTCCACGGGACATAACGGCGCAGAAATCGACGGTTCTCGAGCAGTACCGCCTCCAGTAACCAGGCTTTCTCCGGGGTCCAACCATCCCCAAACTCCTGCCCCAACGCCCCGTCCGGGATGCCGACGCGCATGTAATGGGATTGGATCGGCTCGACCGCGGTTTCGGCCACGTCCGTCAGCAACGCTGCCCAAGAAAGGCCCAGTTCCTTGCAGCCCACGTCATGGAATCCCACCAAATCCTGAATGGGGCGGTTGCGCGGCGTGTACTGCCCATCCAGCAAGCGAAGGTTCAGTCCCGGCTGAACGCCTTTGATCATGGCATCGCTCACGACGTGTGCCATCCATCCGAACACATACGCCAAGGGCCGTTCACCGGGGCCGTACGAATCAAAACCATCGCTGACCACGCGAGCAAAGTACTCGGGCAGCCGGCTCCAGGGGATGGCCCAGCGGCGATCCTCCTTCGTCCATCCAAGGACAAGGTGAGACCGACCATAGAATGTCTCGTGTATCTGTCTCGGTGTGAACTGGCCACCACGAACTGAGAGTCGAAAGGGTCGGACGGGGCCGCCCGTGTAGGGGCTCTTCTCGACCGGGACCGTGCCAAAGCCGACCTCCTCGCCGGTCTCGACACAGATGGCCTCGGGCATAGCTTGGATATCACAGCCGAGATAAGCACCTGCAAGATAGCTGGCCAGGTGGCGACGAAGAATGGGTACCATGGGCAGACCCCGGGCCTCGGCCGCTCGCATTCCCAGCAGCGCGTAGAGCGTATGACCCACAATGCCACTCATGGTGAGGAGACCCCCAAAGGAAGCCGGCGCACATAGACGTAGTACGCGCCGAGCAGAGGCTGGCCCTCGTCATCCAGGAACGTGGCTTCCATCGTCGCGGGGCCTTGCGGCAGCGCCAGGCGGAAGATGATGTGCTGGGCCTCCGCGGCGGCACGCCGGACGTGCTCGGCGCCGGCGATCCGCAGGCGTGCCTGGGCAATCGCAAGGGCCTGGCCGACGTCCAGTCTGCCATCAGTCAGCGTGACGGCGGGAGCGGCCGCCGTGAGAGCCAGCGCGGCTTCGCGCGGCCAGCGCCGCAGCTCGAACTCGTAATCGCCGGCGCGGTCCACGACGAGATGCCATGATCCATTCTTCCTCTCACCGCGGCGCACCTGGCCCTGCTGGTCCACGAACACGTTCCACCACTCGCAGGCGGTCAGCATGGCAGGATTCTCCGCCTCATTGCCGATGACAACCGGTTGCGGCTCGTTGACGCGGGAGCCGCTACCCTGCCACCATGCTTCCAGCCGCCGGCGTAAGGCGGCGGCAATCTCCGGGTGCTGCGCGGCCACGTCCCGCTCCTGCAGTGGGTCGGCCTGCACGTCGTACAGCCGGCGGTTCTCCAGCCAGCGCCACTGCTGCCACAGCACGGCGGCGCCTTCCATCTTCACCTCGCAGGCCGTCGCCGGGTCGGCACCGGGTGCCACATTCGGCGCGACCGGCATGCGGCTGTAGTTGACGAACAGCGCGCGATCCGGCAGCTCAGAGGCCGTGCCGCGCAGCAGCGGCGCGAGGCTCATTCCGTCGAACGTGACGCGCTCGGGTTTCGCGATCTCCGCCAGTTCGAGCAAGGTGGGTAACAGGTCCTGCACCTGCGTGAGAGGAGCCACATCGCGCGGGGCACCGAGACCGCCGTGCGGCCAGCGCACGAAGAGCGGCACGCGGTGCCCCCCTTCCCAGAGCGTGACCTTCTTGCCCCGCATGCCGGCCGGAAAGTACTGGTCCCCGAACGTGGTGCCGTTATCGGTGAGAAAGACCAGCAGCGTGTCGTCGCGCAGGTCTTCCCGCGCCAGGAAGTCCTCGAGCCGGCCCATATTCTCGTCGAGGTTCTCGATCATCGCGAGATAGCTCGCCAGTTGCCGGCGTGCCCCGGGCGCCAGCGGGGGCAGTTTCGGCAGCGCCGCTTCCAGCCGGGCGGTGACGGCATCCCGATACTTCTGCGGCACAAAGTGCGGCCCATGCGGCGCGGCGGTGGCGAGATATGTGAAGAACGGCTTGCCTGCCGCTTTCTGCGCCCGCATCCAGGCCATCGCCTCATCGAAGAACACGTCCGTCGTGTAGCCGCGATATGCCTGCCGCCGGCCGTTGTGCAGATACGTGTCGTCGAAGTAGTCGTTCTGCCAGAAGTCCGGCACGGAGCTGATGTGGGAGGAGGGATAGGTGACCACTTCCTCGAAGCCGCGGTCCTGCGGGCGGTACGGGTAGTTGTCGCCAAGATGCCACTTGCCAAACAGCGCCGTCGTGTAGCCGCCGCGGCGCAGCAGGTCCGGCATGGTGGCCAAGTCACGCCGGAGCAGGGTCCGTCCGCTGCTGACATTCACGGCGTTCGTCCGCACAGCGTCGCGCCCGGTCATGAGCTGCGCCCGCGTGGGCGTGCACATCGGGGCCACGTGAAAGTTGGTGAACCGCACGCTCTGGTCGTGCAGCCGGTCCAGGCAGGGAGTCCGCACGACGGGATTTCCGTGGCACGAGAACTCGCCATAGCCCTGGTCGTCGCTGACGACGACGATGATGTTCGGTTTGCCTGGTGCGAGTGCGGACGCAAACGCGACGACGAGAAGGACGAGGGAAAGCAACGGTTTCATGCCAACCTCCAATCAAACCGGGATGCGCCCGTGGGGCTTGGGCCCTGAATTTTGTCGTGGCACCAACCTGTGGTACCCCGGTTCTCGGTGTACGCGGCGGTCGCGGCGTATGCGCCCTGCACCGGGTCGAACCAGCGGCCCGCCAGAGCCACCGGGAAGGCGGACGCGGCCATCTCGATCGCCTCATTGTCCGGCAGGTACGCGACGGCCAGGTCCCCGACCGCGGTCCTCGCCAGCACCATCTGCCGCGTTACGTCCTGCGGCTGATTACGGATGAAATCGTGCGCGGGCTCCAGCCGCCACCACTCAATCGCCGCCAGGAAATCATGCAGGTATTGCATCTGGAAGGCGCTGTCCCACTGGAGCGCCTTTTCCCAATAGTCGTACTTCTGGGGATCGGTCACCCATTTCCAGATGGCGCCGCTGCCCTGCGGGACCTTGGGTGGCACATCGCCGGCGCCGTACGTGTAGCCCATGGCGCCCGAGAGCCAGCTGCGCCACCCGAGGGAGCGGGCATCGACCGCCCGCCACGCCTTCTCGCCCTGGGCGTCATACATCGCCTCCAGGTTGATAACGGGCTTGTGCGGCTCGTGACGATAGAGATACACGACCCACTCGATCGCATGATGAGCGCACCGGTCCAGGCGACCGCCGTTGTGCCCGGTCTGCACGGCGGCGATGTCCAGGTAGGGTTCGTCATAGTACTGGTCCGAATACGTCGGGGTGGGCTGAGCCGAGGGGGTGCCGGGATGCTGGGTGATCAGATGGACCGCCGTGGCCTCGCGTGCGACGCGGCCCACGTCATTGGCCAGGGGCATGAAGTTGCTGTCGAAGCTCGGCGAGAAGATCACGAAGTTGCCGTACAGCCGGGCGATGATGTTCCGGGCGAACAGGCAGGCCTTGTCCGCCTCCGGGTAGCGCTTGACCGGTTCCATCAGGCCGACCAGCAGCACCACCAGACCGGCCTCGTTGGCGCGTTGCACCTTTTGCTCGAAGGACTGCCAGTATGCCGGGTTCCACTGGGAGCACGTCTCGTCCGTGTACGGCGCCTGCCCGCGCCGATCGGACGGGCTCGACCACGCGGGCGCCGGGGCCACCTGAAGGAGCGTGAAATGCTTGGCCGTGCGGTCGGCGAGATAGGCCGCCCATTCCTCGTCGCTGGCCCGGTGCGGAACCGCCCAGGCGGTGTCCCCCAGCCACGGGAAGGGCGTGCCGTCGCCATAAACCAGGTAGCGGCGGTCCTTGTTCACCTTCAGGAAGCCACGCCGGTAGAGCACATTGTCGCCCGCGTAGGGAGCGACGACGACCGTCCCCCGCTGCCGATGCAACCCGATATTGTCAGTATCCGAGCACTCCGTCTCCCATTGCCACGTCCCCGGCGTGGGAAAAGCGCAACGGATCCGGAAGGTGTCCCCGCCGTCCCAGAAGCCATAGGCTTGGAGTCTCTGGCCCGCCGGGCCGGTGTAGGCCACGCGCAGAATCACGTCGGCGTAGGGATTCGCATAACTGCGGGTGCTGACCAGAACATGCTCCCACCGCTCCCAGGCGTGCGCGGACGGTACCGCGGCGCCCCGGGCCGATGGGGCGATCATCAGTGCACAGGCCCAGACCAGCAGCCACGCGCACCAGGACGCCAATATCGTTTTCACGCCGACGGAGTTGCTCGGTCTCCACGCGTTCATATCATCTCCTCTTGTCATCCTGAGCGGAGCGAAGGGTCTGGGCTAGGAGAGAGGGGAACCTCTTTTCGGGGCCCAGATCCTTCGGCGTCGCCTCAGGATGACAAAGTCCACAATGCGCAGGAATTCCTCTGAATCCATCTCAATCAAGCCGGACCACATCAACCTGCCACGGTCCCTTCTCCGTCTCCCCGAGGCGCAGCGTCACCTTCAGATCGGCGTCGCCCTTTTCCAGTCGGACCGGCGGGAAACGGAGGGATTCCTGGGAGGCAGAGAACGACTGTTGCAGACGCGAGCTGCCGATCTCCAGGACAGCCGAGCCCTCTTTGCCCTGACCGTGGAATCGCAAGGCGAGTTCGTACCGGGCGGACCGGGCCACGTACAGGAGCCAGCGTCCGTTCGAATCCTCGGCCCAGGGCCCGCCCTTTTCGTGGCGCCAATCCTGGCGGGTCAGGGTCACCGGATTCTCGTACGGCGTTCCCACGTGAATGCGCGGCGGCGCGTAGTTGTCCGGCCGGGTCTGGCTGACATCCCGGAACCAGGCTTCGTAGGCCCTCTTGAGCTCCTGGACTTTCTCCGGATGCTCTCGGGAAACATCCCGCATCTCCAGGGGATCTGTCTTCATGTCATAGAGCTCAAACCGGGGCGCCCCGTCGAACGATTCCGCGCCGAAACCACTGGCGTGCAGCAGCTTCCAGTCCTGGCTGCGAATCGCGAAGTTGTGATGCAGGACGGGCTGGTCGCCTCGATGAGCCTGGATCACGATCTGCCGATCGGGCCACGTGACCGATTCCCCTTTCAGTAGGGGCCAGAAACTCCGGCCGTCCAGGCGGACATCCCGCGGCGCCGTCACGCCGCACGCTTCCAGCAGCGTGGGCAGGATGTCGATGTGAGCAACGACGCGGTCGCTCTTATGGCCGGCTTTCAGGACCGACGGCCAGCGCACGAACAGAGGCGAGTGAATGCCGCCTTCGTAGACGGTCCCCTTGGCGCCTTTCATCCCCGCCACATAGCGGCGGCCCTGCGGCCCGTTGTCCACCATGAACAGCACCAGGGTCTCCTCCTCCAGACCGCGTTCTTTCAGGTGTGTCAACAATCGTCCCACGTTCTGGTCGATGTTGGTGATCATCGCATAGAGCCGTGCCATCTGATCGCGGTTGACTTTGTGGTTCAGTGGATGGCCGTCCCGTTGCGGGAACTGATCGTTCCCCAAGTCCACCTTCTTGTACTGTTCATAGAACTCCTCCGGCACATCGTCCAAAGGCGAGTGCGGAGCATTCGTAGGCAGGTAGGCAAAGAAAGGACAGCCCTGGCGCTGCACGGTGTCCATCCAGGCCATGGCCTGACTGAAATAGACGTCCGTACAGTACCCTTTCATCCGCACTTCTTGGCCGTTGTGGAAGAGAACCGGGTCCGTGTACTTGCCTTCGCCGCCCGGAGGATCGCAGGGTTGGCCGATCCCGCCGCCCCGGAGGACCAGGGCCTCCTCGAAGCCCTGCTCCTGCGGCCGCATGGGGTAGTTGTCGCCCAGGTGCCATTTGCCGAAGATCCCGGTGGCATAGCCGCCGGCTTTGAGCATCTCCGCCACGGTGACTTCCTGCGGCTCCATCATGGCCCGGCCGATGTAGGTATCGATGGCCCGGGTGCGGTAGTTGTACCGTCCGGTCATCAGGCAGGCCCGCGTCGGGGCGCAGACCGGGCTCACGTAGTAATTGGTCATCTGGGCACTGTCTCGGGCCAACGCGTCGAGATGGGGGGTCCGGATGACGGGATTGCCAGTGACGCCAAAGTCTCCGTAACCCTGATCGTCGGTGATGATCAGAATGACGTTGGGACGCTTGCCCGCCTGTTTGCCGAAGGACGAGGCCCAGGGCAGCGAGGAAAGGACCAAACCCAACGAGGCGGTCTGCAGAAACTCACGCCTGCTTTTCATGATTCTTCTCCTTACGAGACCCGAAGGCATTATGTTATCATGTTGTCCATGCGATACCACAGAAACATGATCCGAACGACCGCCCTCCTTCTTCTGGTCGGCTCCGCCGGCCTGCCTGCACACACCGGACCTTTCGACGGTAGGGAGTTCAAGGGCCGCATCGCGTTCAGCTCGGACGGAAACTACAACGACGAAGATGACTGGGGAGCCTTTCCGGTTGCGATCGCCCTCCTGGACGCCTTCGGGGTGACCGGCAAGCTGGTCCACGTGGATTACTGCAACATCCTGGGCCAGAACGATCCGCGGTTCTACCGGGAGATGGTCGAGAGCGTTCTGGGGACGGCCGAGCGGTACGTGCTCCCGCGGGCGATCCTGTTTGATTGTCAGAAAGATCTGAATGGCGCCCTCGAAAGCATCCGAGGCGCCATTGATGCCTCGTCCGCCGACAATCCACTGTATTTTGTACTGGCCGGCCCGATGGAAGTGCCCCTCCTCGGAATCCGCAAATCCGATCCCGCCAAACGGAAGCATGTCTACTGCATCTCCCACAGTGTGTGGAACGACGGCTTCCCGCAGCCCGAGAAGGAGCATCTGCACCGCTACAGCAAGCGTGATATCATCCAATCCGGGGTACACTGGGTCCAGATCAAAGCCGGCAGTGGGCTGACCGACTCCACCCGGACCAGTTCCACGCCCGAGCAGTGGGCGTTGTACCATTGGATGAGGGATTCGAAAGAGGCTCGTCTTGGGTGGATCTACTCACGACTGCGGGTGGAAGACCGCTGCGATGTCTCCGATGCCACGATGACGTATTTCCTTGTGACCGGAGACGAAGAGGCTACCGCGGCCAAGCTCAGGGCCGTGCTCGCAGGCAAGAGACTCCCCGCACCGGCGGACCCGCGAAAGGCAATCAGAATCGAGGCGGAGAACTTCCCGGAATGGGAGAACGTCGAAATGGAACGACGTGGCTATCGCAGCGCTTCCCATCGCCTGAGCGTCCGGCTGCCCAAAGTCGGCACGGGACGCATCCGCACGTCTTTCGACGAGCCCTATGCGGCAGACCGCGGCCTCTATGATGTTGAAGTCAGGTATTCTGATGAAGAACGCGGTGGAGCGCGGCTCGCGCTGTGCGTCAATGGGGTCCAGCAGGACGCGAGTTGGACGGCATCAGCCGACACCACGGCGTGGCAGAGCAGGACGGTTGCCGGGGTGACGATCAACGCCGGCGATGAGATCATGATCGAGGTCCAGGGCGATGGCAGGGAAACCACCCGGCTGGACTTTGTGCAGCTTCATTACAGGGCGCAAGGCGCGGCCGAGCACTCCAGTAGGTAACCGGTAGACTTCACACGAATGCGATTTGGCACCTGCAAGAGCCGTGTTTCGATGGTCTTCCGCGCAATCATCCTTGTGCTGACTTCGGGCCACCTGCTTAGCGGGAGACGAAGGGTGGCCGTTCGAACGTGAGCCCATCCCCCTGGACGCGAGGGTCTCCCGTGGCCCGCAGCGTAGCCAGCAGCCTCTGTGACAGGTCGGCACGCGTCGGCGCGTAGGCGGGGTCGTCCGCGACGTTCTGCATTTGATCGGGGTCCCGGCGCAGGTCGTAAAGCTCTTCAGCCGGCCGCTTGCCGAAGCCAAGCTGCCAATGCTGCTGCCATTGGGGGACGCTGCGGTTCTTTACCATCCACGCCTTCGTGGGGCTGGCGTCCAGGTCGGCGAAACAGACGAAGGTGTCTTCCCGTACCTGCGCCAACGTGGGTTCCGTGGCCGGATCGTCCAGTCCAGTCGGCGTGCCCATGGGCCAGCGCTGGGGCGCGAAGTTGCGGATGTACAGGAAGTCCCGCGTGCGAATGGCCCGTTGCGGATAAGGCAACGCGCCCTCCCGCGCCTGGGCCACGTGCCGCTCACGGCCGGTGACGACGTAGTCCCGCGTCGGATCGAGCCGGCCACTTTCCTTCGAGATCAGCAGAGGCACGATGCTGCGCCCCGTCATGCAACTCGGCACGGGCTCTCCACCAGCCTCCAGGAACGTCGGCGCCAGATCCATCAGGTTGACGAAATCGTCCACCGTACGCCCACCCGGGACCCGGGACTGCCACTGCACGAAGAGCGCCACCTGCGTCCCCAGGTCGTACAGGTTGCACTTGCCGCGCGGGAAGCCGGGAATACCATGGTCGCCGCTGACGACGATCAAGGTGTTGTCCCGTTCGCCAAGCGCCGCGAGCTTCTGCAGGAACAGGCCCAGCATGCGGTCCAGCGCCAGCACCTCCCCGAAGTAATCGCACATGTCCTCGCGGATCTCCGGCACATCGGGCACGAACTTCGGCATGCGTCCCTGCAAAGCCTCGGGGTCGAGACCCCAGAGGGCCTTGCCGGAGCCCTGGGTCCACTTGCGATGGGTATTCGTGGGTCCGAACCAATAGCAGAAAGGCCGGCCCGCCGGACGGTCGGCAAGAAAAGCCTCGAAGTTCTGCATTGTTTCGGCGCAAATCTCCCGTTTCGCCTCTTCCGGGGACTTGCCGGCCTTCACGAGCTTGGTCGCATTCTCCGAGAAGTCGCAGAAGCGACGGCCGGCCCGGGCATATTCCCGGGTCTTGCCGCCGTAGGGTGCATCCACAGGAGTGCCCGGGCTCCACACCTTGTAGGTGTACCCGATGTGATAGCCGGCCTTCTCCAACAACAGCGGGTAGCTGGGGATCTTCGCGTCCCACTGGGCTCCCTGCAAAATAGACCCCAGGCCGGTGCGATAGAAGTACTGTCCCGAGAGCAGCGAACTGCGGCACGGCGTGCAGGAGGGAGCCGTGACATGTGCGTTGTTGAAACGGACCCCTTCGCGGGCGAACTGATCCAGCACCGGCGTCTGCAACGCCGCATTGGGACCGAACATGCTGTAGATACTGGCGTAACGACCCCAATCATCCGCAAAGAAGAAGAAAATGTTGGGCCGGTTCTTCTTCGCGGCGGAGTCGGCCGACGCCGGAGCGCCCCACCGACCCGCCACCCCTGTGACGGTCAGTGCCGCCCCTTTCAAGAAGTTTCGGCGCGACAGCGGACTTCTCTCGGGCTGGGTCCCTCTCGTCCTGCTCTTCATCCGATCGACCTTTCGTATAAGTCCGTGACGCGTCAGGCTTGCTCTCGATCCATATTATAGAGCCTCGGCGGTGCCTGTACACCCCGGCCCCTGCAGTCCGGCCCAGCGGGTTGTCAGCGGGTCTCCCCGCATGGTATTGTGGCGGCCGCAACGTACACAGGCACGGATTATGAAGTTCAAAGGGAATTGTCACATGAGAAAACACCGCCCGCCGACCGATTCGATGAGATGTTCACTTTGTCTTCGTGCTTTTGTACTGGCGGCCCTGGTATTGACCGGCGCACGTCTGGAAGCGGCCGACTGGCCCACGTATCGCGCCGACGCCGCGCGCAGCGGCTACTCGGCCGATCCCCTGCCGGAGGACCTGGAGTTGCGCTGGATTCATCGGGGCGGCGCGGGAGTCGCCCCGGCCTGGCCGAGCTCATCCCGCATTACCTTCGATTTGGCCTGCCAGCCCATTCTCGTCGGGCCACTGGTGATCTTCGGCAGCTCGGCCGAGGATAAGATCGTTGCACTGGATGCCGACAGCGGGACCGTCCGCTGGACGTTCTTCACGGGCGGTCCTGTGCGTTTCGCCCCGGCCGCCTGGCGTGACCGCGTCTTCGCCGCCAGCGACGACGGCCACCTCTACGCGCTCAAGTGGGAGGACGGCACGCTGCTCTGGAAGCATCGCGGCGGCCCGAACGCACGAATGTGCATGGGCAACGGGCGCCTGATCTCGCGCTGGCCAGCGCGGGGCGGGCCCGTCGTAATGGATGACACTGTCTACTATGCAGCCGGAATCTGGCCGAGTGACGGGGTATACCTGCACGCGCTGGAGGCGCAGACCGGAAAGGTGCTCTGGACCAACGACCGCACCGGCCGCTTGCGCATGCCGCAGCCGCATCCCGGTGCCAATGCGGACAGCGGGGTCTCTCCCCAGGGATATCTGGTGGCCACGGAGTCGCACCTGTTTGTCCCCACCGGGCGGGCCGTGCCCGCGGCGTTTCGCCGGGCGGACGGGGAGCTGGAATACTATCGCCTGCAGCAGAATGGATCGATCGGCGGGTCCCGCGCCCTCGTGGCCGATCGTTTTGTCATCAACGCCGGGTGCTTCCTGAGGATAGACACGGGGGCCCTGGGGGCGCGGGCGGGACGAGGCGTCTTCTCCACGCTGCCGGACGGGGTCCTGCAATCAACCGGAAAGAGACTGCTGGTCTATCGCTGGACCGACTTGGAGAAACCTGACCGGCAAGGGAACCCGATCCGCTACCGTGGGCTGGAGAAACGTGGGGAGATCGTCATAGAAGCCGAGTCCGAAGCCGACCGCGAGGTAGAAGCGGTCCTGAAGAAACTGCCTTCCCTGGGGGCTCTTTACCGGACGGAGGTGAGATTCGCGGAAATCGACGCGAGCGTGGCAAAGCAGACCGGCTTGGAACGCACCCTGGCACAGGCCAGACCGGACGTGGAAGCGTTGGGCTATGAGGTCGACCCGTTCTTGGCGACAACATATGAGCGGCGGTACGAAGTGATCGGCGCCGGCGGCGACGCGATCTGCGGCGGGCCGGGCATGGTACGGATCACCAGTCTTGCCGATGCTCGGGTCCGCTGGTCGCACGAGGTTCAGGGCGATGCTCTCGGCCTGGCAGCGGCAAACGGCCGGGTGGTCGCATCCACCTCCAAGGGCATCATTTATTGCTTCGCGGCAGCCGGGTCGCAACCGTCGGATTCGGCCCGGGAATCCGTGGCGGCCGGCCGCCCGGCCGAGACCGGGTACGCCGAGGCCGCCCGGGAGATTCTCGACAAGAGCGGCCTTACGGCGGGAATCTGTGTCGATCTCGGCGGCGGCACGGGCGAGTTGGCGCTGGAGCTGGTCCGGCAATCCCAGTTGTACGTTGTCGCGATCGAGGCAGACCCCGCCAAGGTTGGCCAGGCACGACGAAGGCTGGATGACGCGGGCGCTTACGGCAGCCGCGTGACGGTTCACCAGGGCGATCCGGGCCAAACGCCCTATCCGGACAACTTCGCCAATCTGATCGTTTCGTCGCAGGCTCTGACCGGGCGAGCCGGCCCCTTGAATCAGGCGGAAATGACCCGGTTGCAGCGCCCGTACGGGGGGACGATCTGCATCGGAACACCAGGACAGTTGCGGGTCCGCCGCCGTGGCCCGCTGGAGGGAGCAGGCCAGTGGACACACCAGAACTGCGACGCCGCCAACACCCTGTGCTCAGCCGACGAAGTCGCCCGTGCGCCGCTGGAGATGCCCTGGTATCGCGATGAAGTGATGGAAATCGTCGACCGCCATGCCCAGGGGCCGGCGCCGTTGTTCAGTCGCGGATACCTGGTCGTCGAAGGCGTCGATGGGCTCTGTGCGGTGGATGCGTACAACGGCCGTACGGTCTGGACCTATCCGGCGAAGAACATCCTCGCCGACTGGGATGGGGTG
Organism: Planctomycetota bacterium; assembly: GCA_025459125.1. Classification (GTDB taxonomy): domain Bacteria; phylum Planctomycetota; class Phycisphaerae; order Sedimentisphaerales; family Anaerobacaceae; genus PLanc-01. The sequence continues at coordinate 14,541 of JALORE010000243.1, forward strand.
CATCACGATGTCGGCATCGGTGATACCGGCAGCAATTTCTGCCTCAGCGACGACGCGGTCTTCCTGCGTAGCGAGGACAGATGCCTGAAGATCGACCTGGCAACGGGCCGGAAGATTCGTGAGTTCAAAACCCCGGTTGAGCCCTCCGCTCGGAACCGCAATTGGGGTTACACAGCCTGCATGGACGGCCTGCTCTTCGGCTCCGTGCTGAACGATGAGCATACCGTCAGCCCGCGCTATGCAGACATCCGCCTGCGGAACGAATCCGTTTCGTTTTTTGCCCTGGACGCCCGAACCGGGGAACGGAGATGGCAGTACCGGCCGACGCATTCTCTGCGTCACAACGGCATCGCGCTGGCGGCGGGGCGCATCTATCTCATCGACCGACCGATCGCTCCCGCCGACTGCATCACGGAGCCCAAACGGGATGGGAAGCACCGTCCCCTCCTCAAGCCCCAGGAGCATCCCGGCGGCACGCTGATCGCCCTCGAGGCCTCCTCGGGCACCATCCTCTGGAAGAATACGGAGGACATCTTCGGGACCCAGATCGCCGTCAGCAGCAGGCACGGCGTCCTGTTGATGCACTACCAGGCCGTCAAGCACAACTTCTTCAAGCTGCCGTCGGAGATCGGCGGGCGTCTGGCGGCGTTCGATCTCAAGACCGGTGCGCGCCGGTGGGACATCCCGGCAGACTACCAGACCCGGCCGATCATCAATGACGACACCATCTACGCGGAGGGCGGCGCCTGGAGGCTGCAGACGGGCGAGCCGGTCCCCTGGGAGTTCAAGCGTTCTTACGGATGCGGCCAGATGGCCGGCAGCACACACCTGCTGGTCTTCCGCTCGGCGACCATCGGCTATCTTGACTTGCACCAGAACCGGGGCACCGAGAACTTCGGAGGAGCCCGACCCGGCTGCTGGTTCAATGGGATTCCCGCCGGCGGCATGGTCCTCGTACCGGATGGATCGTCCCAATGTGCGTGCAGCTACCAGATGCGCTCCTGGCTGGCCCTGCAGCCGCGCCGCTGACTTCTGCGGATTCGGATCGCTTCGCGCGCTCTTGTCACGCGTGGTTGGTGAGTGCTTGTGAAATGTCTATCTGTCGGGTCCAGCGGTAGGTAACCGCAGATTGCGGATTCTGGTGCCTTACACGAGCTGCAAATTCCGTCCGCAATCTGCGATTACGCCACCGGGCGATCCGGGCCGAGGCACGTCCCCGCGGATTGACCGCTCGAACGTCGCTACCGCGAGCCCGCACCCCCTGCAGGGAACCGACCGTCAATTGGCGGTCTCACAGACCGTGGCGGCCTGCCAGTCCTCCGCGAAGCGGTTCACCGCCGTATGCAGGCGGCTCTTGACCGTCCCAACGGGAATCCCGAGGATCCCGGCGATTTCGCCGTAGGGGAACTTGTGGAAATACGCCAGCAGCAGGACCTCCCGCAGCTTGGCCGGCATCCGGGCGATGACCCGCTTGACCGCCGCGGCGGTCTCT
>JALORE010000244.1 GCA_025459125.1 Planctomycetota bacterium
TCTCTCTGCCGATCGCGTAGACATCTATCTCGTCGATACTCACTTGCGTATCCTCCTTAACAGACTCGGAATTCACTTGTGTAGAGCTACAATCTACTGCGGTTACCAGGGTATCTATGTGCCAGTACCACCCTCCCGATATTTGGCCGGTATCTTACCGGTCGAGCAGGGCTTGTACAACCATTTTTTCACTTTTTTCACATGGCCATGCCGCCGTCGACGCAGAGGACCTGGCCTGTGATGTACCCGGCCTCGTCGCTGGCCAGGAAGGCGACCGCTTGGGCGACCTCGTTCACGGTGCCCATCCGCCGCATGGGAATCAGGTTGACCGCGGCCTCGATGACCGGCTCGGGCAGCTTGCGGGCCATCTCGGTATCGATGAAGCCCGGGGCGATGCAGTTGGCCGTCACGTTCTTCTTGGCCAGCTCACGCGCGGTCGTCTTGGCCAGTCCGATCAGGCCGGCTTTGCTGGCCGAGTAGTTGGCCTGGCCGGCGTTTCCCATCACCCCGGAGACCGAGCTGATGTTGATGATTCGTCCGAACTTATTGCGCAGCATGGACTTGGACGCGGCCCGGATGGCCACGAAGGCCGCCCGCAGGTTGACGGCGATCACCTTGTCGAACTCCTCGTCCGTCATACGGATCAACAGGTTGTCGCGCGTGATTCCGGCGTTGTTGACGAGGATGCCGATGCCGCCGTACTCCGAGGCCAGCGACTCCAGGACCGCGGTGAACGCCTCGGTTTGGGTGATGTCCACGGCGCGCGTCACGACCTCGAAACCGGCCTCTTTAACGGCCTTCTCCAGGTCCTTAAGCTGATCCTCCATGACATCGATGCCCGCGACGATCCGACCCTGCTGGAGCAACTCAAAGACGATCGCTCGTCCAATTCCCCGGGCTGCCCCGGTGACTACCGCCAGTCGTTTCTCAGCCATCCTTTCTTTCTCCAAGTCAAGGCAGCATCGTGACTTACACATGGAATGATGCTGCGGTTACTTCCCCGATCCTTCCACCAGAGCCTGCACGGAGGCCCGGTCGCTGACGTTGATCACTTTCGTCTTCCTGCTGATGCGTTTCATGAGGCCGGTCAGGACCCTTCCTGGCCCGATCTCGTAGAACGTCTCGACGCCATCGGTCAGCAGCCGTTCCATGCAACCCTGCCAGAGGATGGGGCTGGTAAGCTGGCGAGTCAGGCCGTCAATGATGCTCTCGGCGCCGGCGTAGTAGTCCACATTGACATTGGCCATCGTTCTGATTGAGCTCGGCGTGACGATTCGGGATTGCCTTAAGGCCGTACCCAGAGCCTCGGCGGCGCCGGACATCAGGCTCGTGTGAAACGCCCCGGCCACTTCCAGCCGGATGGCCTTCATGGCGCCGTATTTCTCCGCCAGGCGCTCGGCTCGTTCGCAGGCCCCGATGGCTCCGCTGACCACGATCTGGCCGGGACAGTTGAAATTGACCGGCTCCAGCAATTCGCCTTCGGACGCTTCCCGGCAGAGTTGTCGTACCTTCTCTTCGTCGAGCCCCAGGATGCTGACCATCGTGCCCCGGGTCGCATCGGCTGCGGCCTGCATGGCTTGGCCGCGGCGCTGGACCAGCCTGAGCCCGTCTTCGAAGCAGATCGCCCCGGCGGCGTAGAGAGCGGTGTACTCGCCCATGCTCAGGCCGGCGGTGACATCGGGCTGGAGGGCCGCCGTAACCGGAGTCGTGCGCAGGACTTCCAGCAGGGCGGCACTGGTCACGAAGATGGCCGGTTGCGACAGGGTCGTGCTGTTCAACCGGTCGGCAGGTCCCTCGAAACAGACGGCGCGCAGATCGTAACCCACGATCGCGTTGGCTTGTGCGAACAGCTCGGCCGCCGCGGGGAACGCCTGCGCGAGGTCAGCCCCCATGCCGACGGTCTGGGCACCTTGTCCCGGAAACAGGAAAGCGGTTTTCATCGTTTGGTCCCTGTTGCTTTCAAGCCACACCTGCGGGGAGGGGCCGATACTCCCTCTTTCTACCATGGCATCCTACAACTCGATGACGTTGGCGCCCCAGGTGACGCCGGCGCCGAAAGCCACGAGGATGATGATGTCGCCCTTCTTGACTCGGCCTTGCCGGACGCACTCGTCGAAGGCGATCGGCACGGAGGCTGCCGAGGTGTTGCCGTAGTTCTGAATGTTGATGAAGACCTTCTCATCGGGCAGATTCAGCCGTTTGGCAGCCGATTCGATGATCCGGGCGTTCATCTGATGGGAGATCACCATGGCAACATCATCGAGCGTCAGGCCGCAATGCTCCAGGCAATCCGTGACGGCCTCGATGATCCGGCGCACGGCCTGCTGGTAGACCTCCCGGCCCTTGATCTGCATGTAGACCTGGTCCGGATCGTCCAGCGGTTTGCTGGACGGGTGTCGCGATCCATAGGCCTGGCAGTTCAGGGATTGCCAGAAGGTGCCGTCCGCGCCCACGGTGCTGTACAGGATGCCTCGTCCGGCATCCTGCTTGCGCTGCAGAACGATCGCACCGGCGCCATCGCCGAACAGGATGCAACTGGCTCGGTCTTTCCAGTTCGTGATCTTCGTCAGGGTCTCGGCGCCGATGACCAACGCGTTGTCGATCTGCCCGGTGGCGATGAGCTGATGAACCAGGTGCAAGGAGTAAACAAAACCGCTGCAGGCGGCGCTGAGGTCGAAGGCCCAGGCCTTCTTGGCTCCCAGGGCCTGCTGCACGAAGCACGCCGTCGAGGGAAAGACCATCTCCGGTGTGATCGTGGCGACGGTAATCAGATTGAGCTCTTCGGCACCCAGGCCCGCGTAGGCGAGCGCTCGCTGGGCGGCTTGGGTCGCCAGGAAGGCTGTCGACTCCCCGTCCGTGGTGATATGCCGGGTCTTGATCCCGGTGCGCGTGGATATCCAATCGTCCGACGTATCCACCATCCGGGCGAGGTCGTCATTGGTCAGTATCTTTGAGGGAACAAACGAACCGCATCCGGTGATGACCGCGCGGCCCGTGGCGGAGCGATCGTCAGTCTTCTTCTCCATCCGATGTGCGGGCCTCCGAGAGACACTCCATGATCTTGTCGTTGATCTTCTGCGTGTGGCAGTTCTTGGCGGTCAGGACGGCATTGCGGATCGTCCGGGCCTTGCTGGCCCCGTGGCAGATTAAGGCCGTACCGTTGATGCCCAGCAGGGGAGCGCCACCGTACTCGTTGTAATCATGTTTGCGGTAGACGCGCATGATGATCGGCTTGAACATCAGCGCCAATTCCGGCTTCTCCTGCATCAATTCCTGCTTGATCGCCCGAAACAGCCCGTCGACGGTGCCCTCGGTCAGCTTCAGGATCACGTTTCCCACGAAGCCTTCGCAGACGATGACGTCGCAGACCCCCCGGAAGATGTCCCGGCCCTCGATGTTCCCGATGAAATGCAGGCGCGGGTCGCTGCGCATCAGGTCCCGCGTTTTCTTGACAATCTCATTACCCTTGGCTTCCTCCTCGCCAATGCTCATCAAACCCACGCGCGGGTTCTGGACGCCCAGGAAGTGCCGCGAGTAGATGCTCGCCATCAACCCATACTGGTAGAGATTGATCGGCTTGCAGGCGATATTGGCGCCGACGTCGCAAATCGTGACCGGTCCCGTGAGCGTCGGAAAGACCACGGCAATACCCGGCCGGACCACTCCGGGCAACGTGCGCATCCGCATCTGGAATGCCGCCACACACGCGCCGGTGTTGCCAGCCGAAATCACGGCCTCGACCCGGTCCAGTTTGGCTAGTTTCGCCAAAACTCCAATGGAGCTTCGTGGCTTCTTACGCAGGCTGTCGACCGGCTTCTCATCCATCCCGATCACATCCGGCGCGTCCACGATGGTCAGCCGTTCCTTATCATAGCTCGCGGCGGCCAGTTTTGCCTCCAGAAGCTCCTGCGGCCCCACCAGCAGGAGCGAATCCTCCTGGCCCAGTTGGGGCAAAACCTCCAACGCTCCGGCGATGATCTCGTCCGGCGCGTGATCGCCTCCCATGGCATCCACTGCGATACGCATGCTTAAGCCGTTTCCTCCTTGCCGAGCTTCAAGGTCAGGCTCGGATTGACATATCCACAGTTGCTGCACGCTGCGTGAGGCAATTTCGCCTGGCTGCACTTGGGACACAGAGCGTAGTTGATCGGCTTGATCGCTTCATGCGATCGCCGAGTCCGTGAACGGCTTTGGCTCGTTCTTCTTGCTGGTAACATCGTTCTACTACTCCAATCTTACTGCAATATCCACACCGCCAACCTCTCGCTGTCGATGCAAACCTTCCTTTCATATCCCGACCGGTCGGGCCTGTCAAGGGAAAATCCGGCATCCCGCCGGTTTCAACCGCGACGCGGACGCGGGATTTTTTGCAGCCGCACGCCGGGGTATGCCGAAAAGACTACCCAACGCGGTGTTTCCGGACCCTGCATGACGGCGGTTCTCTATTCCATGCTTGCTGCTGATGATGTTATGAGTGAAACGCGGTGCCGCTTGGCCGACACGATCGCCATGGTCGTTCTCTTTCTGATGGCAACCGGTGCGGTCATGGTCTTCTCCGCCGGCGCCACCCTCAGTCACCAGTTCGACTGGCGGCACTTCTACGATTACGCGGCGCTGCGCCAGATCATGTTCTTCCCGATCGCGGTGGCGATCCTGTTCTTGGCATCCCTGCCGGATTACCGGTTCTGGAACTGGCGGCACCATTGGTATGCCTGGCCCGCTCTGTGGTTGCTGTTTGTTGCGTCGGTGTTGCTCGTCATCGCCCATGTAGCGGGTCCGGAGGTGAACGAGGCCCGGCGGTGGCTGCGCATCCCGCTGGGTCCGGCCAGCGTCAGCTTTCAGCCCTCGGAATTGGCGAAGTGGATGATGGTGTTCTTCTTGGCCGGGGCCTGTGCGGCGTTCGGTCCCACCGTTCAGCGGTATTGGACGCGGTTCCTGCCGCTGTGCATGGTAATCGCCTTGGTGTGCGGGCTGGTCGTGCTTGAGGATTTTGGCACAGCCGCGTTCATTGCCCTGATCAGCCTCATGATCCTGGCGGTCGCCGGCGTTCGGTGGTGGCATGTTCTCACGCTGTTACCCGTTGGCTTGACAGGATTTATCATCGCTCTGTTTGAATCGCCGCATCGGCTGAAGAGGCTGGAGGCCTACTTCCATCCCGACCGGCTGACCGATTCCGTGCGGTACCAAGCCGATCAGTCGCTGATCGCCATCGGCTCCGGGGGGATCTGGGGCAAAGGGCTCGGCCAAGGCGTCTGCAAGTACGGCCACGTGCCGGAAGACACCACTGATTTCATCTTTGCCATTGTCGGGGAGGAGTTGGGCCTGGTAGGAACACTCGGCATCATCGCGCTGTTTATCCTCTTTATCTGCCTGGGTTTAGCGGTCGTTCAGCGCTGTCGCGACCCCTTTGGGCGATTCCTGGCAGCCGGCATTGTCCTGACCATCGGTGTCCAAGCTGCCTTGAATATCGGCGTCGTCACGGTCGTTCTGCCCACCAAAGGCATCCCGCTGCCGTTCGTCAGCGCCGGCGGGACCAGCATGCTGCTGTCCTCGGCCGCCGTGGGGGTCCTTCTGAGTATCGCCGCGCGGTCCGGTTCGAGCGATATTGATGTAAACGACGTCTGCAAAAGTGTTTAGCGATTGATGGCCAACGTCAGGATGGGCCTGGTTCAATTTGGCTCTCATCGGAGTCACGCCGCGACGCCTCGAGCAGGGTGGCATCGTCAAGGCCGGAGGCCCTGGCGATGGCCGTACGTATCAGGAAAGCCGCCATCGCCAAGCTGCGCTTGACGATGCCGCTCGGGCGTGTTACCCAGGACTTAACCAAGCCTCAGGCTGGTCGAAGATCGCCAAGATCGTCATGTAAAGAAGTTGGCGATCTTGGCGATCTTCGCGTTTTTCGCGTGATTTCGGCCTTTTTGCGGTGGAAAGATCGCCAAGTTGCGGACTTGACGATCTTCGATCCGGTGGGGCGGTTTCGGCCATTCCCGCACCCTCCGCGAGCTCCAGCGCCGGGTGAGGTCAGGATACAGGGGCTACCCACGCAGCTCTTCGTAGGGCGAGCGTCCCCGGTCGCCTTCTGGGATGCTGAGGTCGCGGGAACGGTCGTGCGAAGACGCACGACGGAGGGGGCGAACGGGGACAGGGACCCCAAACGCGATGGATGGCGTTTGGGAGCCCAGGTTCGCCCTACGGGGAGGCGTGAATCCCCCACTGTATACCGGCCGCCCCCCCTACGCGGAGGACGCGGTTTTCTCGTGATATCTGTCCTCCTTTCTGGTACAATATAGTGACGGCGCAGGTCGCGTCCTGAGCTGACAGCGGCATGAGGGTATGGGGGTTGTCATGGGGCTTCGCATACAGGGTGATGCGATGAGAGAGCGGCTCGCCGGGGCCGTTGCGCTGCTCCTGCTGGTGGCGAGCGCGTCACCGGCCGGAGAGTCCCTGTCGTCAGGTCGCTTCGTGCCGGATGAGATCATCGTGAAACTCCGCACTCCTACCAGTGAAGCAGGGGGCGTCCCCCAGGATCTTTCTGACGATAAAGTCCTTTCATTGCGAGACTTACCGCTGCTGCGGGATCGCGTTCGCGTGCGTGAGATCAAGCCGATCCTCGCGGCGACCCAGCGCCGTCCGGGAACGTTGCGATCGCCCGGGGGACGGGGACTGTCCCGACTGGCGGAGACGCCGAATCGCTTGGCCACGCGCCGGAATCGTGCCACAGAGGCGGGCGGCCGGTTGGACTTGAGCCGGGTTTATCGGGTACGCGTGGACCTGGGCAGTGGCGTGAGCCTGCCGCAGGTGCTGGCCGCGTATCGCAGCCGGCCGGATGTGGAGTTCGCCGAGCTGAACCCCATTCTCTCGGTTTGCCTGAATCCGAACGACCGGGTGTATCCGGATCAATGGGCCCTGGGCAAGATCCGCGTGGCTGACGCATGGGACACGTGTCGGGGCAGCAGCGACGTGCTCGTCGCGGTCATCGATACTGGCGTGGACTACAACCACCCTGATCTCCAGGGCAACCTGTGGACCAACGACGCGGAACGGGACGGCTTGCCCGGCGTGGACGACGACGGCAACGGCCGGGTCGATGACATCCGCGGCTACAACTTCATCTACAACACGCCCGATCCCATCGACGATCATGGCCACGGCACCGCGTGTGCCGGCGTCATCGCGGCGGTGGGCAATAACAGCACGGACATCGCCGGCGTATGCTGGACGGCACAGATCATGCCGGTCAAGATCCTCGGCGCCACCGGCGACGGGACGGCCGCGGACGCCGTGCCGGCGATCCACTATGCGGTGGCCAACGGCGCCGACATCATCTCCGGCAGTTGGGGTGGTGCGGAGGACTCCAGCCTCCTGCGCGACGCCATTGCCTATGCCCACGCGGAAGGCGTGATCGTCGTCGCGGCCGCCGGCAACATGGGTTCTGATACGCCATACTACCCGGCGGCCTATCCCAACGTGATCTCGGTCGCCGCGACGGACTGGAACGACCGGCGGTGGAACCTGTCCAACTACGGTGACTGGGTGGATCTCGCGGCGCCGGGGCAGGATATCGTGTCGCTTCTGGCCACGCTGCCCGGGCGCCCGACACTTCCCGGGTACGTCAGCCGATTGTCCGGGACCTCCCTGGCCACGCCTCATGTATCGGGGACCTGTGCGCTCCTGCTGGCGGCGAATCCACTGCTGCGCTACGAGGAGTTGCAGCGGATCCTGACGACGACGGCCGACCCGATCCAGCCGGGAATCTGCTCCTCGAACGGCCGACTGAACGTCTCGAAGGCCTTGCGCGCGGTGATTCCGCTGGCGGGGACGATTCGGATGGAGCGCGGGGCCTATGCGGAAGGTGCGGATATTGGCCTGCTCCTGGCGGACTGGCACTTGCGCGGCGCCGGCCACCAGACCGTGGTGATCGAAGCGGCCGGCGGCGACCTGGAGACGGTGGCCTTGCGGGAGAGCAACGTGTCGCTCGGCGTCTTTCGCGGTGCGATCTCGACGGAGAACGCGGTCACCGGCCCCGGGGATGGCATCCTTCAGGTGCGTGACGGCGAGGGCATCCAGGTGCGCTACCTGGATGGCGACGACGGCCTCGGCGCAATGGACCAGTGGCGTTTCGCGGCGGCGGTGGCCGACTACGAACCGCCCGCCGTGGTGGGCGTGGAGATCATGCCACAGGGCCCCACGACCGCCGTCGACGTGCGGACGAGCGAGCCGACGCACGTGGAAATCCGCTACAGCCGGACTCTCGGCGGACCCTACGACCTGGCGGCCCACAACGCTGGTTTCCATGAGCGGCAGACCGTCACCCTCAGTGGTTTGGCTCGCCAGACCAACTACTACTTCATCGTGGTGGTCGCCGACGAGGCCGGCAACGAGGCGGTGGCGGACAACGAGGGGCAGGGCTACTCCTTCTTCGCCCAGCGCGGGGCTACACAAAAGTGATATACAGAGCCCGCCGTCGCCGATACAGTAGATATCCGGCGTGCGACGTTCTGGGTGGCATCGTCAAGCCCTGTTCGTAGTGACGCCGTGAGGCGTTATCTTATGCTCTTACGAGCACACTACAGACGGCATCTCGGATAACGCCTCACGGATAATGCCTCACGGCGTCACTACAAACCAAGCCGGCGCTGACCGCTGCCGCCCGACGCCTCGCCGTAGTCGGGTCAGTAACGTGGGCGTCCGCGCCCGCCGAATCAAGAGCCCGGGTAAGCTGCCCGGGCGGACATGGAGGTCGACCGTGAGCGACGTTTCCTTCTTCTTCGCCGGCGGAGGCACCGGCGGCCATATCTATCCGCTGTTGTCCATTGCCGAGCAAGTCCAGGCCCGCTGCCCGGAGGCCCGAATTCACTTTCTTCACAGCACGCGGAGCGTCGACCAGCGGGTTTTTGAGAAGATCCCGTTCCAACGGACCCCTCTGCCCGCCACCGGCTTATCCTTTCACCCCGTGAAATTCCTGCGCTTCGCCTCGACGTTCCACCAAAGCTTCGTGCAGGCGAAGCGGTTGCTATCTGCCAGTTCCCATCCGGTGGTGATCGGGGCGGGTGGATTCGTGGCAGCCCCGGTGTGCCGGGCGGGAAGCAAGCTGGGGATCCCCGTGGCGCTCGTGAATGTGGACCTGCTGCCCGGCCGGGCCAACAAGCTCAGCGCCCGTTGGGCCGATGAGATCTTCGTGCAATTCGAGGAAAGCAAAGATTGCTTCAAAGGCAGTCGTGCCACGCTCAGCGTCGTCGGCTGTCCCCTGCGCAGCAGCTTCGATCATCCGGATCGGGAAAAGGCCCTCGCCGACCTGGCCTTGGACCGGGATAAGAAGGTCCTCCTGATCACCGGTGCCTCCAGCGGCTCGATGCGGATCAACGAAGCGGTCTGTCATCTGTTGCCCCAACTGGCGCAGTTCGCCGATCGCTGGCAGATCGTGCACCTGACCGGTCTCGACAATTACCAGATGGTCCGGAACCGGTACGAGGGGGCCGGGATCTCGCACAAAGTGCTCGACTACTACGACCACATGGCGGACCTCTTCGCGGCAACCGACCTGCTCGTGGGCCGCAGCGGGGCGGTCAGTGTCGCGGAATACGCGGTCGCCGGTGTGCCGAGCATCTGCATGCCCTACCCGCACCACAAGGACCGGCACCAGTATTTCAATGCCGACAAGCTCGTGCAGGCAGACGCTGCGGTGATCGTGGACGATGTCCCCGACCTCCAGGACCGTAGCGAGTGGCTCTGGGAGGAGTTGGCGGATTTGATGACCCACGACGAACGACGCCGGGAAATGTCCGCCGCCTGCAAAGAAGTCGCCCGCCCCGGCGCCGCCGCCGCGATTGCGGACCGCCTCCTCACCCTGGTCGGACCGGCTCAGCCTACCACGGGCGTCTGAGAGGGTGTGTGAGCAGCTCAGAGTCGCCCGGGTGGCATCGTCAAGCGCAGCTTGGCGATGGCGGGATGGAGCCTGCGCAAGACCGTTGTCAAGGCTGGGTGCCATGCCTACGGCTCTGCGTAGACATGCTGAATCGACGAGAAAGACATGCCTACGCGAGCGTAGGCATGGCACCCAGCAGCAGGTGGGTGTGATTGCCGGTCTTGCTCGTCAAGGCGCATAAGGGGGGAAATCTACGACGTATTGCCGGTGCAGCGAACGCTGGGAGCCCCATGTCATTCCCGCGGAGGCGGGAATCCACCTGCGCCCCGCTTGGCCTTTACTCCGGGCTCTCGCGCTGCATCGTGATCTCGCATTGGGAATCGGCGGCGGTGTCGGTGAAGACCGTGTCCACGCGGTACCAGGTCCCGCTGATGCAGAGGCGAACTTTGCCCCGGCGCGGTTCCCGAAACGTCACGGGGTCGAGTCCGGACAGGACCTTGAGCCGGTTGATGATCTTGTCGAAATCCAGCTCGGCCAGAGGCAGGTCATCGTCCAGAGGGAGGGAGGGGATACCCTGGGACCTCCGCAAGGTCAGGTGATCCACGGAATGGTACATGTGCAGGAGGAGCAGATTCACCCAATGCTTGGCGGGC
>JALORE010000245.1 GCA_025459125.1 Planctomycetota bacterium
CTGGGACGCCCGCGTCGGCGCCCGGTATCACGAGCTGGGGATCACGCACGGCCTGATCCAGACCGATGATCTGCTGGCCGACGGCATTCGCAAGCTCGCCCGACTGCCGCTGGTGCACCAACCGGGCGAGGCGTACACCTACGGCCTGTCCACCGACGTACTCGGGCGGCTGGTGGAGGTGGTCTCCGGTCTGCCTTTCGATGAGTTTCTGCGCCGGCGGATCTTCGAGCCGCTGCGGATGAATGACACGAGCTTCTATCTGCCCGACAGCAAGGTGTCCCGACTCGCGGCGGTCTACGGCCCCGATCCCGACGGGACGGTGAAACGGCTGGGTGACGGTGTCCTGGGCGAAGGTCCTATGCGGATCTGCGTGACCTATCCGTACGAGGGGCCCAAGCGTTACTGCTCCGGTGGCGGCGGGCTGTGCTCGACGATCTCGGATTACGCGCGGTTCTGCCAGATGATGCTCAACGGCGGCACCCTGGATGGTGTCCGGCTGCTGAGCCCCAAAACGGTGGAGTTGATGACCGCCGACCACGTCGGCGAGCTGAATGCCGGCACCGGCTTCGGCCTGGGCTTCGGCGTCACGCGCAGCCTGCGGGAGGCCGGCGAGTTGACCAGCCCCGGCGCCTACCGCTGGGGTGGCTTCTGGTACACGACCTTCTTCGTCGACCCCGCGGAGAAGCTGATCGGCGTCTGCCTGGCCCAGTTGCACCCCTCCGGCAGGGCGACCCTGAACAACAAGTTCGAGGCCCTCGCCCACCAGGCCATCGTCAACTGACACGGAGGCGAAGCGATCGCGCGTCCGCAGACGTGTCAGCCAGTCTCTGGCGTGGCGCGGAGGCGCTCACCGCCGATCACGACCAGGGACTTGGTCAGGCCGAAGAGCCGCTCCCGGATCAACCGGCTCCCGGGAAACAGGGCCGAGAACTCCCGCGCGTCGAGCAGCCGCCACAACAGTTGGTCCTGGTAGCCCACGATTCCCTTGAGAAAGGGCAGGCACGCACGCACCAGGGGCCGGGGCAGAAACTGCGCCAGCGGCAGACGCGAGTGCGGCTCGATGGGGAAGTAGCGGTTGGGCGTCTGGACGAACCAGCTCTTGCCCACCCGCCGGATCTCCGCGGCCAGGCGGGTACGATCCGCGGGGACCAGCACGTGCTCCACCACGGAATTGCAGTGCACAACATCGAAATGCCGGTCCGGGAAAGGCAGCGAGCCGTCGGTCGAAATCAGGGCGGTTTGAAAGCCGTGCTGTCGCGCCCGTTGCAGGATCACCTCATCGATCTCGGCGATCCACACATTTTCGCGGAACGGCACGACCGTGGCGAAGTAGTCGCCATAGCCGCCCCCGACGTCCAGGATACGGTCCTGCGGTGACGGACGCATATACCGGCGGAACAACTCCGCCCGTTGGCCACGACACTGGCTGTGTACTCTCAAAAAGAGCGATTGCAGGATCTGACTCATGCGCTGATGGCTCCAATCTCCTTTCACCATCCCGGTGATTCCCCCTCCCCGGACCATACACCAAAGTATACGGTCCGGGAACATGCCGGTCAAGTTCGACACGATGGCCCGCCGCGCCATGTCGCGCCATTGCCTGTAAGCGTGGGGCGAATGATCGTTCGCCGCTACGGCGTCAATGCTGTCTTGTGTGTTCGGGGTGCCACGTGTATGCGGGTCTTGCCCGAAGCGGCAAGAAGGGGTATAAACTCCTGCACAGGATTCTGACGCTGTGAAGTCCCTTCAATGGGGTGTGGTGTGAGCCGCAAACGCGAAAGTCCTCGGGAGACGAAATCGGACCTTTCTGACGAGGCGCTCCGTCGGCTGGTCGGCGGGCGGCCCGGTGTCAAGGCGGTGAAGATCGTCGCAGGAGTTGATGTCGAGACCTCGCCTTGGGTCCGGCTCAAGTGCCAGTTCGGGTGCGACGGGTACGGCCAATGCCTCGTCTGCCCGCCGTATACACCGACGCCCCAGGAGATGCGACAGGTCCTGGATTCCTACCAGCGCACGCTCCTGGTTCATTTCGAGCCCGAGGTGACTGTGAAAGACACCATCGTTGAGTTGGAGCGGGAGATCTTTCTGCGCGGAGCCTGGAAGGCCCTCGGACTGGGCGCGGGACCATGCTATCTCTGTGAGAACTGCGTCCTGAAGGTCGGTGCGTGCCGGCACGCGGAGCGGGCCCGGCCCGCCATGGAAGCCTGCGGCATCGACGTGTTCACGACGGTCCGGAAGGCGGGCCTGCCGGTTGAAGTGGTGCGAACGACAAGACAGTGTCCCAACTACTTTGGGTTGATTCTAGTGGACTGACAGAGTGTGTCCTCAGTGGGAGAACGATCATGACCAGGGGTGAGTCGATGACAGGATGTGCGTGTTGCCGGATGAATCGCCGACGGTTTCTGGCGGCCGGGTGTGCTGCCTGCGCGGGGGCGACGGGGCTCCTGACGAGTCCGGACAACGCGTTCGCGGCCCGGGCCGACGGCAAAATGAAGATCCGCATCATCTATGCGTTGCACGCGGCCCAGCAACCCGGTCCGGACTGGCCGAACAAGGGGTTCGACTTCCGGCCGGTGATGGAGCGGATCAACGCGGGCCTGGCCAAGGAGTGCCCCGGCCTGGAGTTCGTGTCCTCCCTGGCCACCGGGCCGGAGCAGGCTCAGAAGATTCTCGATGAGGACAAGTCCGCCAATATCGGCGGCTATCTCGTCTATCAGATGAACGCGTGGAACCGCGTCGTGCAGACGATCGCGACCTCGGGCAAGCCGGTGCTCTACGCCGACTTCCAGTACGGCGGCAGCGGCGGGTTCCTCGTCTACATGGCGGAGTTCCTGCGCAAAGGAGCGGCTAACGTCGGGTTCGTGGCGTCGTCGCGTTTCGCGGACCTCGTCGCCGCGGTCCGGTGCTTCGAGCTCGTCCGGAAGGGCGGCTCGGTCGCGGAGTTCGTCGCGGCCACCACCCGCGCGCGGGCCGCCAACATGCCTGAAGCCGGCGACCTCGCCTGCACGCCGGACCCGGTGAAAGTCCTCTCGACGCAGGATTGTCTCGCCCGCATGAAAGAGTCGCGGATCCTCGCAGTCACCACGGAGGCCCGGCCCACGACCTTGCGGATGGGAATTCCCGTCGAGCAAATGACGTTCGTGGAGGTCAACGAGGCCTGGAAGGCCGCGGACAAGGATGAATCGCGCGCCGTGGCGAACCGCTGGCGGAAGAACGCCGCCACGGTGCTCGACGTCTCGCAGGAGACGCTCGATACCTCGGCGGCGATGTACCTGGCCATGAAGGCCGTCCTGAAGAAGCACGGGGCCAACGCCATCACGATCAACTGCCTGGGCGGCTTCTACGGCGGACACATCCACGCCTATCCGTGCCTGGGCTTCCATGAGTTGTGCAACGAGGGTCTGATCGGTGCCTGCGAGTGCGACGTTCGCTCGACCGCGACCATGGTCGCGCTGACCGCCCTGACGCAGGGCCGGCCCGGCTATATCTCGGACCCGGTCATCGACACGGCCAAGCGCCAGATCATCTACGCTCACTGTGTCGCGTCGAACAAGGTCTTCGGGCCGCAGGGCCCGACCAACCCGTTTGCGATCATGACGCACTCCGAGGACCGCCAGGGGGCGTCCCTGCGCTCGATCCTGCCGCTGGGCTACCTGACGACGACCGTCGAATTCGAGCCGGCCCGCCAGGAGGTCCTGTTCCACCAGGGCAAGGCCGTCGCCAATGACCCGGACGACCGGGCGTGCCGGACCAAACTGGCCGCGGAGCCGGTCGGCGACATCGAGAAGCTCTTCACGAGGTGGGACCAGTGGGGCTGGCACCGCGTCACCTGCTATGGCGATCTGAAAGAGCCCATTTTCGCCCTGGCCGAAGCCCTGGGCTACAAGGTGGTCGAAGAAGCGTGAGCGCCGGGCCGGCTCGGATTGTATAGGGTGTGCTGGGCCAGTCGTACAAAGGTGAGATACAGGGTGGCAGCGGCAAGCGGAGTCCTCGGAGCTTGCCGATGGCGGCGGCGTCTACCGCACGAGCCATCGGCAAGCTGCGCTTGCCGCTGCCACCCATCATGAGTCTTGAATGTAGAGAAGTAGGTGTAGGATGTGCTGTGCACACCATCTGCACCGGTTGGCACGAGGAGAGATCGTTCGCATAGAGGCAAAGGGAATCGCCATGAGACATCGTAGCACATTGTCCCTGGTCGTGGGTTTTTGGGGTGTCCTTCTGCTCACGGGCTGCGGCGCTCTGGCGGCGGAGGCGGTCCGGCCGCCGGAGGCGTTTCTCGGGCACCGGGTGGGCGAAGACTACCAGCTCGCCCGCTACGAGAAAATTTCCGCGTACTTCCGGCATGTGGCGGACGCCTCGTCCCGCGTGCGCGTGCGGGATATCGGGCCGACCACTGAAGGCCGGCGGATGATCCTCGCCGAGATCACCGAAGAGGCCCAGCCTGGGCCGCTCTCGCAGGCGATGGCCCGCCAGAAGATGGTCGCGGACCCGCGCCTCATCCCGGACGAGAAGCAGGAGCAGCAGCTTGTCCAGGACTCGAAGGTCGTAGTCTTGGTGAGCTGCAACCTGCACTCGACCGAGATCGCCTCCAGCCAGATGGCCATGGAGCTGCTCTATGACCTGGCCACGGATACCACCGCCGAGGTCCGAGACATCCTGCGGCGCGTCATCGTCGTGCTGATTCCCAGTGCCAACCCCGACGGGTTGGACAAGGTCATCGAGTGGTACGAGCGGTCGCTGGGCAAGCCCTGGGAAGGGGCGGGGATGCCGTGGCTGTACCACCCCTACGCCGGCCACGACAACAACCGCGACTGGTTCATGCTCAACCTGCAGGAGACCCGGCTCATCACGCACGTGATCTACAAAGAGTGGCTGCCCGAAGTCGTGTACGATATCCACCAGATGGGCAGCTCCGGCGCGCGGCTGTTCGTGCCGCCGTTCTTCGATCCGAAGAACCCCAACATCCATCCGCTCAACGACAGCATGATGTTGATCATCGGCGGGCATATGGCCGCCGCCCTGACCCGCGCGGGCAAGCAGGGGGTCATCCACAGCGCCATGTACGACAACTGGTGGCAGGGCGGCTTCCGTACCGTCGTCTATCGGCACAACATGACCGGGATTCTCACGGAGGCGGCGAGTGTCCTGATCGCCTCGCCGGTCTTTCTCCGCAAGAACGAGCTGAGCGGCGGACCGCGCGGCATGCCGGACTACGAAGTCATGTCCAACTTCCCCGACCCCTGGCCCGGCGGCTGGTGGCGGCTGCGGGACATCGCGGAGTACGAGAAGATCGCCTGCCTGAGCCTGTTCACCCTGGCGGCCCGGTACCATGACCTGTTCAAGAGCAACGTGATCAAGCAGGCCCGCGATGCGCTGGAGCGCGGGGCCGGCGAGCCGCCCTGCGCGTGGCTGGTTCCCGCCGATCAGCGCGATCCGCGGACGGCGGCCGAGATGCTCAAGGTCTTGCACGCGACCGGCATCGAGGTCCACCAGGCGCAGGCCCCGTTCACGGCCGACGGGGTCGAGTACCCCGCCCAGACTTTCGTACTCTACTGCCGTCAGCCCTATCGCAGCCATCTCAACGACATGATGGAGCGGCAGGAGTATCCCAACCGGTCTCTCTACCCGCAGGGGCCGCCGGAGGCCCCATATGATATCGCCGGGTGGACGCTGCCGCTGCAGATGGGGGTCCGCGCGGTGAGTGTCAACCGTCCGTTCGAGTGCCAGGCGCGCAAGCTGGATGAGATCTCCTTGCCGGCCGGCAAGATCACGGATGCGGAAAACGCCGGCGGCTTCCTGGTGCCGGCGGGCGCCAACGACAACTACCGGCTGCTCAACCGCCTGTTCGCGGCCGGTGTGCCGGTCCGCCGGGTGGTGACACCGGCTTCGTGGAAGACCCTCCTCAACGCCGACGTGCCGACCGGTTCGCTGTTTCTCCCGGACGTGAACGCCCTGGGCCCGGTGGAGTCGGGCATCCTGCGCGGGATTTCCTGCACCCTGACCGGCATCCGACCCAAGCAGGTCACGAAAGGCCTGGCGTCGCAGGGTCTCACGCGGCCGCGGCTGGGCCTGTACCAGCCCTGGGTCGCCAATGCGGATGAAGGATGGACCCGCCTGGTGCTGGAGAACTTCGAGTTCAAGTATGACTCCGTGCACAACGCGGAAATCCGAGCGGGCGATCTGCGCAAACGCTACGACTGCCTGGTCCTGCCTTCCGCCAGCGCCAAGTCGATCGTGGACGGGATGGCGGTCGATGCGACCGAGCCGCAGTACGTGGGCGGGATCGGCTCGGAGGGAATCGTGGCGCTGCAGAACTTCGTTCAGGAAGGGGGCACACTCGTTTGCCTCGATGCCTCGTGCAATTTCCCGATCGACTATTTCCGCATCCCGGTTCGCAACGCCCTGCGCGACAAGGCGGCCAAGGAGTTCTTCTGCCCCGGGTCGGTGTTGCGCATCTGGGTCGACCGGCAGCATCCGGTCGGCTACGGCCTGCCGGAATGGGTTTCCGGGTACTTCACGCGCTCCCAGGCGTTCGAGGTCACGGAGAAACCCAAGAAGCCGGAAGACAGCGATGCTCGTAACCCCAGCGTGCGGTACCCCACGCGCGTGATCGCCCGCTACTCGGACACGGTCCTGTTGGAAAGCGGCTGGATTCGCGCCCCGGAGTGCATCGCGGACAAGCCCGCCATCGTGGAGGTCCGCTACGGCGATGGGAAGATCATCCTGCTGGGCTTCCGCGTCCAGCATCGGGCCCAACCGCACGGGACGTTCCCCTTGCTGTTCAACGCGATTCTCTCCGGCACGATGGATAGCAGGTAGGCGAGTGGCATGCCGGCGCTTGTTCTGTTCGAAGCTCCCGCGAGATTCGGATGGATGAGAGAACGCTGTTCATAGCGTTCCTGTGGATCGCCGTGGCCGGGGCGTTGTTTTCCCTGTTCTGCCTGATCATGAACGGTGCCGGCGACGATCCGGCCTCGTTTCAGATGTATCTGTTGTGCTGTGCCATTGTCATCGGCGCAGCGATGATCGCGCTGGCCGTGTCCCGCCGCGGGAAAGAGTGATAAGGACTCGGAGAAGCTCCTGCGCGGCAGCGATTCTTGTCATCCTGAGGTGCGGCCGAGGGATCTGGGCATCGAAAAGGAGGTTTCTCCCGTTCGCAGGCCAGATCCTTCGCTACGCTCAGGATGACAAAGAGGGCGCAAGGGTCTTTCCGAATCCGTATGAATTCCTCGTCAAGAGGCCCGTTCCACGTTCTGTCGGCCGAGGACCACGTGAACGTGGAACTCTCAACCGGTGGAACGAATAGTCCCACGGGCTCGGGATTACCGAACTTGGCAGTGCGGACAGATGTGGGTGCCGCGACCGGAGGCGCGGAGGTAGCGGATTGTCGTGCCGCAGCGGGGGCAGGGTTGGCCCTGACATCCGTAGACCTTGAGGCGAGGGCGAAACCGGCCCATCTCGCCGTACACGTTGCGAAAATCGCTGAATGTTGTGCCGCCCGCGCGGATCGCCCGGCGCAGGACGGCCTTGATCGCACGCAAGAGCTTGGCGGCTTCCGCCCGGGTGAGAGAGGAGGCGGGCCGGGCCGGATGGACACACGCGGCCCAAAGGGATTCGTCCGCATAGATGTTGCCCAGCCCGGCGATCCGGGTCTGGTCCAGGAGCAGCGACTTGATGGGCCGACCCGTGCGCAGCCGGGCGAGGAAGGTCTTCAAGTCCATATCCAGCGCTTCCGGCCCCAGCGGCGTCAGGCCGGCCGCCTCCATGACGGCGTCCGGTGCTTCCGGGTCCAGGCTGCGCAGGCACCACACCCGCCCGAACCGCCGCGGGTCTACGAAGAGGCACGCCATCCCGTCGGAGAAGGACAGGATCAGGTGCGTATGTTTCGGCGTGGCCGTCCGGCCCTCTTGCGGATTGGGCAGGAGGAACTTGCCGGTCATACCCAGTTGAAATACCAGGGCCAGGCCTCCCTCCGCGGTCAGGATAAGCCTTTTGGCCCGCCGGGTGACGCGCTCGATGCGCCGGCCGGTCAACTGGGCCAGGAAGACCCGCCAGCGCCGCCGGTAGGGGCCGCGAATGACCAGAGGCGTGCCCACGCACACCCGCGCCACGCGCTTACCCACGAGAACGGGCCGCAGGCCCAACGCGATACTCTCAACTTCCGGCAATTCCGGCACAACCGACTCCTGACTGACGATATCTTGGCCCGACAAGGTAGCGAAGAAGCCATTCCAAATCAAGTACGACGCAGAACCGGTTATGGGGCAGTGCGCGTATAGCAGAGCGTCGCATCGCGGTGGCGAAGGCGGCAAGATTGACCGTATGAGTGGGAATACAGATGAAGATTGGATACCCCTGCCTCAACCTGACCATCGGCTGCAAGGCGGACCGGACGTTCCGGCTCAAGTCCTTCTCCGAACAGCGTCTGATCGAGACCGTGGCCGGCAACCTCGATTGCCTCCAGCAGATCCTCCGCTGGAACGTCGCACGGAACATCCTCTTCTTCCGCATCACGTCCGATCTCGTGCCGTTCGCTTCTCATCCGGTCTGCACGTTCGACTGGCAGGGGCATTTCCGCGAGCCCTTCGCCCACCTGGGGGAATTCATCCGGGCGCACGGCCTGCGGATTTCGATGCACCCGGACCCGTTCACCCTGATCAACTCGTTGGACGAGGCCATCTTCGAGCGCAGCCGGCGGGAGCTTCTCTATCACACCCAGGTGCTCGATGCCCTGCAACTCGACCGCACAGCCAAAATCCAGATCCACGTCGGCGGCGTCTACGGCGACCGGTCCGGGAGTATCCGGCGATTCGTCGAGCGGTTCGGCCGCCTCGACCGTGCCGTGCGCGACCGCCTGGTGGTGGAGAACGATGAAAGGAGCTATCCGCTGCGCGACTGCCTGACGATCCACGGCGAAACGGGCGTGCCCGTACTCTTCGACACCTTCCATCACTCCCTCCTGAACCACGGTGAAGACTTGGGGACCTGTTTCGAGCGAACCGCTCCAACCTGGCGTGCGGAGGACGGCGTCCCCATGGTGGACTACAGCACCCAGGCCGCCGGCAAGCCTGCCGGCGCGCACACAGCCTCGATCGACGTGCCGGACTTCCGGACCTTCCTGACCCGCAGCCGCCCGCACGATTTCGACATCATGCTGGAGATCAAAGACAAAGAAACAAGCGCCGCCAAAGCCATCGCTCTCGCCCGAAAGGACAAACGTTTCACAATTCTCAGCCCATCCGGTTCTCGCGTGCTCTCATGATCTGCCCGCGTACAGCGGATGAGCAAGGGCGATTTGGGTCGCCAGCGGGGCCAAGGCCGTAAGACTGGCGTATCGGTTTTCGCAGCGTCCGCGGAACGGCGATCTCCGGGCGGCGTGAACCGGGGAAGATCAGCGATAATGTACCTATTACCGGCACATCATATCTCTGCGCGTGTCATTCCGCAGTCAGTGTTTATCAGACGTATAGATCATCCGAGCGACGACGGTATGATCGCTTGTTGTCGCTGCATTTCGACTTGGGCAGTTATATTCGTTTCCAATTGTGTCTCTCTTCTTGCCAGATCCCATTTTGCCCAGCGCGCTTTAGCGCGCACAATTTGTGGGGGGCATATCAGTTGGCAAGCATAGGCGATGTACATCGGCTTGCCACTCGGTTGGGCGGACTCGTGTGGGGCAAGACACACATCGGAGGGGTAAAATGCGAACGATCAGACAATCAAACCATGGCGCTGTTCTGTCCGTAGTCTTGGCGGTATTTGGTGCTGTGTCGCTGTGGGCGATCTGTGCTGCCACCGCTCTGGCCACGAGAGACGCGTTCGATAAGAGCCGGAATCAGGCGAATCGATCCTCGATATTCCCCCAGAAACGCGGGTCGGAATCCGTTTCGGGGACTCTTGTCACAAGCGTCACGCGAGACCAACCAGGTGAGTGCTCTCCTGCCAAACCCACTCCGGTAGTGACCACGCACCCAAGCCTGCCCAGCCAAGGCTTGAGTGCTGTACCAGTCGCCAACACCGGCTCTCTGGCAAGTGAGCCGCCATGCAAGAAGGCCTCCGACAGTACGAGACGTGTTGTCGCTTATGCAGTGCTTGGTGATGGCACTGAGGCGGTCATCTATGGCTCAGCCGAGGTTCGCACGCCCACGAACCTGCCCGGATCAGGAGCGAAGTCCGCGCCCAGTTGCAGCCCGACTGTCACCGTCAATTCTACGTATGTCACAGGCCAGCGGCACCGATCCACACACGTATCGCCGTATGCGGCAGAGAATGGGAGCTACTATGGCCAGATAAGCGACAACACAGATAGGCCAAAAACCGTCTATGTCAGAGGATATTATCGAAGTGACGGGACTTACGTGCGAAGCCACTATCGAAGCTCACCACGTCGCTGATGAGTTCCCAGATTCAGGAGCCTCAATGGGATTGCACACCTCGTAGATTTTGCACGCATTGCGAAACTCAACTCCTTTCTCCGCCACCCATGCCTCCAAGAGACCCCGCCGCCC
>JALORE010000031.1 GCA_025459125.1 Planctomycetota bacterium
CCTGGGCAACATCTTCATGGTCGAGGTGGACTACCTGCACCGGATCTGGATGACACCCCAGCAGAAATGGCTGGCCAGCGCCGCGCAGAGCGGCACCGCCATCCTGACCGGCGGCTGCCACGCGGTGGATGCCCTGCGCTGGTTCGCCCGCAGCGAGGCCGAAGAGGTCTATGCGTACCAGGTGAAGACGGAGAACCCCATCGAGTATCCGGGGACGATCTCCGTCAATGTCAAGTTCCAGGATGGCAAGATCGGCCGGACGGCGACGAGCTTCGATGCCAAGATGCCCTACCGGTTCCACATCGGCGTCTACGGCACCGAAGGCTCCATCCGCAACGACGAGGTCTTCGCGCCGAGGCTCTTCCCCGGCCAGAACAACTTCCTCAAGGTCCCCTGTATCCTGCCCGACAGCGCCGATGTCGCCCACCATCCGTTCACGAGCGAGGTCGCCCATTTCCTGGACTGCATCGTGGGCGATAAGCGGCCCTTCCCGGACCTGGAGGACGCCGCCCGGACGCAGGCCCTGTGCTGCGCCGCCGACCTTTCGGCCGCATCCGGCAGACCCGTGAAGATCAGCGAACTGGGCGCACTATGATCACCATCACCGGGACACTGTCCAAGGCGTGGCTGCACCGGGCGCTGGGCGTCGTGTTCGACCGCGAATACTATTTTGACCCGCGCCGACGCCATGCGGTCGATTCCCGGTGCAACGACTACGCCGCCAGGACGTTCCCGGGCATGGGGATCTTCTACTCGGAGTCCAACCTGGGCCGGATCGATTACTGGGACAAGGACCAGGTGCTGATCGGCGGCATCCAGCCGAATATGATCCTGGGTCTGCTACTCGGCGCCGAATTCGTCCCCGCCGACGATCGGGATGCGGATATCACATCCGGTTGTCTCGGACGTGGAGGATGGGCTTCAGCCCATGCGGACAATCCTGGCCCAGGCGAACAAGAGCTCGGACACGTAGGATGGGCTTCAGCCCATGCGGACAATCCTGGTGCAGGGGAACAAGAGCAGCATGGGCTGAAGCCCATCCTACCTGCCCCCGAGGCGCTGCTGAACCACAACCTGGTCCGGCTGTTCGACCAGCAGATCGAGAGCGTGAGGAAGGCAGGGCTGCGCCCGATCCCGCCCTTCTTTTGGGATTCCTCGGGCCGGGCGGTCCTCCATGGCGTCCTGACCACCGCCCAGAAGCTCTGCGGGGAAGCGATCTTCATGGACCTCCTGACCGAGCCACAGAAATGCAGGAAGCGGTTGAATTGGATCGCCGACGCGTACATTGCGTTGTGCCGCCATTTCGCCCGAGTTGCCGACCTGCCCATCACGGACGTCCACGTGGGCGAATGCTCGTGCTGCATGGTCAGCCCGGCCCTGGTCGAGGAGTTCGTCGTGCCTGTCACCGCGCGGATCGGCGCCGCGCTCGGGCCGGTACGGTTCCATTCGTGCGGCACCAGCACGCATCTATTCCCGGCGCTCCAACGACTCGACCGGCTCGGCTCCCTGGATCTGGGCAGCGAGACGTCGCTCGCCAAGGCCCGCGAGATCTTCGGGCGCCGCCTGCCGATCACCATCGCACCTGCGCCACAGACCATGTCCGCCGAGAGCACGGGACCGATCCTGGACTGGGCTCAGCGAGTCCTGGAGGAGAACGCCGGCGGTCCCCTCGGCTATGTATTTCACTTGGAGCCCAGCTACCATGTGGAGACGATTCACGCCTTGATGGATTTCGTCCGCCGTCAACCGGGCTTTCAGAACACAGGAGGATTGAAAAATGGATAGGCGCCCTCAGCCGGAAATGACCCGCAGAAACCTGCTCAAGGCCGCGGCCTGCACGTCCGTACTGGCCGGTCCCGCAACGGCTCTCTCCGCTTCGGCTCCGCCGAAACCGAACATCCTCTACCTGATGACGGACCAGCACCGGGCGGACTGCCTCGGCTGCGCCGGCAACAAGGCGATCAAGACGCCGAATTTTGACTCCCTCGCGGCGGACGGCGTGCGCTTCCCGAACGCCTACTCGTCCACGCCGAGTTGCACGCCGGCCCGCAGCGCGATCCTGACGGGCCTTTCCCCCTGGCATCACGGCATGATCGGCTACGGCCGCATCGCCGGGCAATACCGCTTCGAGCTGCCCCAAGCCATCCGTGACGCCGGGTACTACCTCTTCGGCATCGGCAAGATGCATTGGCATCCGCAGAAGAAGCTGCGCGGCTATCACGGCCTGCTGTTGGACGAATCCGGCCGGGCGGAGACGCCGGGCTTCGTGAGCGACTACCGCCTCTGGTTCAAGGAGCAGGCTCCCGACCTCAACCCGGACGCCACCGGCATCGGCTGGAATGACTACCGGGCCAAGGCCTACGCCCTGCCCGAACGGCTGCATCCGACCGCCTGGACCGCGGACCGCGCCGTCGAGTTCATCGAGAAGTACGACCGAGCGGAGCCGTTCCTCCTGAAGGTCTCGTTCGCCCGGCCGCACAGCCCGTACGATCCGCCGCAGCGGCTGCTGGACATGTACAACGTGGACGACATGCCCGCCCCGGTCGTCGGCGCTTGGGCCCAGCGAAACGCGCCACTCACCATGCCCACGCCGGCCGCCGGAGACCGGGCCAAGAAGAAGAAGGCGCAACCCAGCGACCAGCCGAATCCGAGTCTCTGGCACGGGGACCTGGGCGTCCGGCAGGCGCAGGAGTCCCGCCGGGCCTATTATGCATCGGTCACCTTCATCGACGAGCAGGTCGGCCGCATCCTCGCAGCCCTCAAAAAGCGCGGCCTGTACGACAACACGCTGATCCTGTTCTTCGCCGACCACGGCGACATGCTCGGCGATCATCACCTGTGGCGCAAGACCTACGCCTACGAGAGCTCGGCCAACATCCCCATGATCCTGCGCTGGCCCACGGGCATGGGTATGAACGACCGGCGGGGCCGGACCCTGCCGCAGACGACCGAGCTGCGCGATGTCCTGCCGACGTTTCTCGATGCCGCGCGAGCCCCGATCCCCGGCCACCTCGACGGCAGGAGCCTGCTGGAGCTGGTGCGCGGCAACACGAAGAGCTGGCGGCCCTGGATCGACCTGGAGCATTCCATGTGCTACGACCAGGACCATTGGACCGCGTTGACCGACGGCCGGTTCAAGTACATCTACTACGCCTACGATGGCCGGGAGCAGCTCTTCGACATGGCCCAGGACCCGGGAGAGACCCGCAACCTGGCGGAGGAACCCGCCTCCGAGCCGGTGTTGAAGCAATGGCGCGAGCGGATGGTCCAGCATCTCTCCGAGCGCGGCGAGGAATTCGTCTCCGGCGGCAAACTGACGATCCGTAAGCAGCGATTCCTCTATTCGCCTCACTTCCCCAAGGATGCCTGATACCGACTACGGCTGGATTCTTGGCACAGGTAAGCCCAAGTCTGGGTGGCAGCGGCGAGCGAAGTCTGCGGCGCTGGCCGACGGCGCCGGCGTGTGAGCAGGAGCCCTCGGCACGCTGCGCTTGCCGCTGCCACCCGGAACCGGACGGAGCCGGGTGCCATGTCTGCGGCCTTGCGTAGACATGTTCCAGCGACGAAAAAGCCATGCCTACGCGAGCGCAGGCATGGCACCCAGTCTCGGGATGACAGAGTCCGTCGAGAGGACGGCCTTCTCCGGACCCGCGGTCACTTGCTCTTGAACGGGCCCTTGATGCTGATCAGGTCGGTCCGGGTTTTGCCGTTCTCCGTGATCCGCGACAGCGTGTAGACGGTGCCGTCTTTGCCGATGGCGATCGAGTTCACGTAGTACGGCCGCGAGCCGTCCTTGAAGAAGATCGGGCCCTGATCGGTGTACTTCCGCGCGGGAATGTCGTACGTGACCAAGTGGAGGTTCTCCATGCCCTTGGATTCGCCCATGGCGGTCTTGGCCTTGCCGGCGAGCCGCTTGCCGTCGACGTAGATCGGGCCGCCGGTCAGGTAATGGATGGTCTTGCCGTTGGGACCGAGGGCGAAGCCGAGGTAACCGTAGCTGAACTGGTCGAACATACCGCTGCGTTGGGAGGGCAGCGACGTGAGGCGGGCCACGATCTCCACCTGCTCGGTCTTGGGATCGAAGCGAAAGAGATAGCCCGAGTTGCCATGCACGCCGTAAACGGCCTTCTCCGGCTCGTACCAGAAGGTCTGCCGCCAGTTGTAGGCCATGTGCCCGGCCGACGTCGGATCGTACAGACCAAAGTAATCCTTCCGCATGTTGTCGCCGGCCACGACCTCGATGGCGTCGCGGTCATAACGGTAGCGGAAGATCTCGCCGTCGCCGACGGTGTAATAGAGGCTGCCATCCGCCGGATCGACCACGAAGGAGCGGCACAGTGTGCGGTAGTCCTCGCCTTTGCCGTTCTCACCCAGCTTGGAGACGGGACCCAGATCCTTCAACTCCTTCTTCGCCAGGTCGTAGCGGAGGAAGTGGCCGGCCGGCCAGGTCAGGCCGTAGAGCCGTCCGCGCTTGGTGTCCATAGTCATGGTGAGGATGCCCTCGCCGCGCGGGGCCTTGCCCAGGTCTTCGAATTTCTTCGTCTTCATGTCGTAGGCGAGGAAGTGGCCGCCCGGATACGGTTGCCATCCTTCGGGCGGGATGCCGATCTTCTCCATGCCGTCGATGATGCTGTAGTAGCCGACGTGGGTCGCGAAGTACAGCTTGCCCCCCTGCTCCACGAAAGTGACGTGCGACTTGCCCTGGACCACCGTCTTGGCGTCCTTCTCGCCGCAGGCCTCGGTGATGTCGCCGAGGGATTCGATCTTGTCCTTGGCGGGGTCATAGCAGAACATCCGGGCGCCGCGATCATACGGCTCGGTCGAGAGAACGTAATAGATCTTGCCGTCGCTGCCGGTCCCCATGCCGTTGTAGGTATCGTGCCCCAGGGGGAAGCCCGAGTTGTACGTGCGTGCCATCAGCTTCGGCTGGGCCGGAGCCACATTCAGCGCCGCGGCCACCACCATCAACGCGGTCATACTCAGCATGACAAAGTCCTTTCCACAGCTTACAATTGTGATTACGCCAATTCCTTGCGGTGCGCCCACACCTTCTCAAAGGCGACCGCGTATTGCTCGACCAGTTCCGGGACCTCGGCGGTGAAGAGCGGCAAACCGAGCGCGGTGCGGTTCGCCTGTTCGGAGCCCGGCAGTTGCGGGATCTGCGGCGGATGATGCCACCACTGCGGCTCGGCGTAGACGGCGCACTCGTGCTGCAGCCGATACTGATGGGCACTGGCCCGGACGCCTTCCGCCCGCAGGGCTTTGACGCACGCCGCCCGCGACATGCCGGCCTGGGCCTCATCCAGAGACAGCATGTTCCAATTGTAGTAGACCCGCTGCATATCCGGCCGTGCCCCCTGCTCATACAGACCGGGCAGGGCACAGATGCGATCGTTCAACCGGCGTACCTGGGCGGTGATCATGGCATTGCGCCGGTCCAGCTCCCGCAGTTGCACGCGTCCCAGGGCCGCCGAGACCGGATGCATCCGGAACTTCAGGCCCAAACCGGTCCCCTGGTACTTCCGATAGCCGCTCTCCTGGGGGTAGCCGCTGGGCAGATCGTAGTTGCCGAAGGTCGTCCCCCGCTCGTAATCCGCGCGGTTCTGGTAGACGCCCATGCCGCCTTCGATCATGGGCAACGGTTTACTCGCCTGGTAGCTGAAGATCGCCATCCGGCCCCATGTCCCCATCTTCTTGCCTTGCATGGAGGCCCCATGCGCGTGGGCCGCGTCCTCCAGCACGATCAGTCCCTTCTCGCGACCAAAGGACAGGATATCGTCCATTTCGCAGGGCCGGCCCAGCCAGTGCACGGGGATCAGCGCCCGGGTATTCTTCGTCAGCCGGCGCCGGGCATCCTCCAGATCGAAATTCAACGTCCGCGGGTTGATGTCCACGAAGACGGGGACCAGGCCGAAGAGCCGCATCGGCATGATCGTGGCGAAGAAGGTGTAGCTCGGCACGAGAATCTCGCTGCCGGCCGGCAGATCCAAAGCGAAATAGAGAGAGGCCAAGGCGCTCGTGCCGTTGCAGTGGGCCTTGACGTAGGATGCGCCCAGGTATTCCCGCCAGTCCTTTTCGAACTGCTCGATCGGCCGGTAGCTCGGCCGCCGGATCACGTCCAGCACCGCCTCTTCGTCCTTCGGCCCGTACAGAGGCCAGCGACACGCCTGGGTATGCCGGTCGTCCGGGTACTGGACAGCTTTCGGTCCTCCCGCTGCCGCCAAGGTCTCCCTGGGCGACCCCACCAAAGCCACGCCCGCGGCGACTGCGCCGGCGGATTTGACAAAGCTGCGGCGGGTGTGCCCACGATTCGACTCTGTGCTCTCTGCCGCCATTTCAAGCCTCCCTTATCCCGCTGTCGCGTTTCCCGAGTCGTGCCGCGATCCAGCAGCGCGCCGTCCGAAAGGCCCCGGACACAGGGCCTGGGAGAGGCAGCGTCACGAGATCGAACCGGCTCACGGTTTGTCGGTTGTCTGCACCTGCCGAACCAGCTCGTGCACTTTGTCCACGATGCGCGTCTCGACCGTCGGCGTAAACGGCGTCGGCAAGGTGCCGTAGTACAGGATCGCGCCGCGGGCCTCGTAGCCGCCCTCCTCCAGGACCCGCCGGGAGGGCACGTAGCCGGAGACCTCGTTGGTGTACCCCGCCACCCAGACCACCGGGCCGGCCAATTCCTTCTTCAGCCGCAGCGAGTAGTCCACCACGACCTCGCCCGCCAGACCCACCATCAGCAGGTCCTCACCGAACTTGACGACGTGCACCAGGTACGGGTACGTGTTACGGACTCGGCCTGTCGTCTCCAGCTCTTGGAGAACTTCCTTCGCGAATCGGCTGCCGTACTTGTCCGCCGAGGCGGCCTGCTTCTTCAGCTCTTCGACGCTCGGCGGGTTCTCCAATTCCAGGGCTGCCTCACCCAAGGCGAGCTTCAAGGGCCCGCGCACCGGACGAGGCGGCGACACCAGCGCCGCTTCCACCGCGTTGGACAGGGCCCGCCCATGCTGCTGGGCCCATTCCATGGTCCGCCGGGGCGTGGGATTCTGATCGGCGCCGCAGCCGATCACGAAGAAAGCCGTCACCCCCGGGTGAGCCTCCTGTACGTAGAGCTGGGCAAAGCCCGCGTAGTCCCCGCAGAACTCGTAGTCACTGAGCGTCGTGTTGTGGCAGGCATAGCCGAACACGAGCGCCCGCATCTTCTTGCCATCGGGGCTCGTCACCTGCAGAACCGGGACATCATGATCCACCGGACCGTCGGAGTTGGGGGAGATCGAGTAACCCTTCGCACCCTGGAGCCGCCGATTCATGGCGAAGCCCGCCCGTGCGTGGAGGTAAGACAAGCGGGCCGGTGCCAGATCCGCCAGGGCGCGGCCCACCAGCTCGACCACCTTGCCGTGCAGAGTCTCGAAATACTGCTGGCTCAGCTCGATCTGCTCGGGCGGCAGGTCCCAGGTCTGGCTGGCCCGCCAGGCCCGCAATTCCGGGCCGGAGTGTGTGTGCGAGGCGTTGAGCAGCAGGCTCTCGGGACGCAACTGGTAGCGCGCGCCGACCGTCTTGGCCAGCCGGTCGCGAAAGTCCCGCGGAAAACCGATCAGGTCCGCCGTCACAATCACCAGCCGTGTGCCCCGGGCGTCTTCCAGGGCCAGGGCCTTGGCATTCAGATCGTGGACCTTGCCCTCCGAGGGCTTCGTGCGCGACGCGTACCCGGCCATCCACATGGGCTTCTCCGGCGTGATGGCCACCGTCGCGATGCCCACTTTCCAGGCTTCTTCCGAGGTGTTGGCTGCCATGCCGACCGACTCCAAAGCCGCCAGGCACGTCAAGACAACAGCGATGTTCGCCATAACGACTCCCCTTTACTGCTGCCCGTCACAGGTTTTCAGATCGATCGCCGGACATTGTAACGCCGTGCGTCGCCCCGTCCAAGGTTTTGTTCCAAGTGTTCACCCACCCCGCCCCTGTCCCGCCGCCCATCGCGTAGGCGTGGGTGGCAGTGGAAAAGGGTGGAAGAGGGGACATTCTCCTGTTTCCGTCAGCCCCGACAGCAGCAAGGATGGAAAAGCAGAATGTCCCCTTTTCCCGGCTGCCCCTCGCACAGGCGGCGGGGCCACTCGGAGCACTCTGCGCCCGCCGGTTTTCTGTGGTTGCCGCGCCGGCTCCCGGGTACAATCGACGCGAAGAGTCACGTCGAGTGCTCCGCAGAATCGGTCCGGCGTGCAGTCATCGACAAAGGAGGCACAATGAACCAGAGAACGATCCTCGTGACCGCCATCAGTCTCCTGGGCTTCGGGTTGACGCGAGCATCCAATCCCCCCGCGCCACCGGCGGGCGAGATGATGGCCCGGTATCTGCAACAACAGGCCGGGCAGCGCTTCGACCAGTGGCGCAAGCGCTACGAGGAACTGAAGACACCCGAGCAGATCGCGGCCTATCAGAAGAACCTGCGCGAGCAGTTCCTCCAAGCCATCGGCGCTCTGCCCGAGCGGACGCCGCTGAATCCGAAGGTGACCGGCACCGTCCAGCGCGACGGCTACCGGGTCGAGAAGGTTATCTTCGAGAGCCAGCCGAAGCACTACGTCACCGCCCTGCTGTTTCTGCCCGACGCCGGGAAATTCACGCCCCCCTTGCCCGGGGTGATTGTACCCTGCGGCCATGCCGCCAACGCGAAAGCCTATGACGCGTATCAGACCATGGGCGCGTCCCTGGCCTTCCATGGCATGGCGGCCCTGGTCTTCGATCCTATCGACCAGGGCGAGCGCAGCCAGATGCCCTCCGCGCTTCCCAGACTGGCGGGCACAACCGCGCACACCATGCTCAACGTCGGCAGCATTCTGCTGGGCCGCAGCACCGCCCGCTTCGAGATCTGGGACGGCATGCGGGCGATCGATTATCTACTCTCCCGCCCTGAAATCGATCCGGATCGGATCGGTTGCACGGGCAACAGCGGGGGCGGAACTCAGACTTCCTACTTGATGGCCCTCGACGACCGCATCAAAGCGGCGGCCCCGAGCTGCTACCTCACCGGCTTCGAGGCCCTTCTCTCGACCATCGGGCCGCAGGACGGCGAGCAGAACATCTTCGGGCAGCTCGCCTTCGGCATGGACCACGCCGACTACCTGATGATGCGCGCGCCGAGCGCCATTCTCATGGCGGTCGCCACGAGCGACTTCTTCGACATTCAGGGGGCGTGGCGCTGCTACCGCTACGCCCAGCGGCTGTACACCCGGCTGGGCGTCCCGGAACGCATCGATATCCTGGAAAATGACGCCCAGCACAACTACAACGAGGTCCAGCGACAGGGCATTCTGCGCTGGATGGCCCGCTGGCTCCTGGGCCAGGACAAGCCCTTGACGGAGCCGAAGATCGAATTGCTCAAGGGTGATGAACTCCGCTGTACACCCGACGGCCAGGTCATGCACCTGGAAGGGGCACGATCCACGTACGACCTGAACCGTGACTATGAGAAGGAGCTGGCCGCCCGGCGCCGGGCTCTCTGGGACAAAACGCCTCGCCCCGAGATGCTCAACCGGGTCCGCCAGGTCGCGGGCATTCGACCCTGGGCCGAGCTGCCTGAGCCCAGAGTGCAGGAGTCCGACACGGTCGAGGTAAACGAGATATGGAGGCACAACGTCGCGATCACCCCGGAAGAGGGGATCCACCTGCCGGCGGTAGTCTGTCGTTCCAAGCGGGTCTCGGCCGCGGGTGCCACCCTGTACGTCCATGAGAACGGAAACCAAGCGGATCCCGGGCCGGGCGGACTCTTGGAGAAGCTCGTGGCGACCGGGCGGATCGTCGTAGCCGTGGACCTGCGCGGCATCGGCGGGACACCGTCGAAACGCGGCGGAGGCGACCCGTCCGGCTCCGATGCCAAAAGCATCTTTACCGCCTACCTGCTCGGCCGATCCCTCGTCGCCATGCGGGCGGAAGATAT
Source organism: Planctomycetota bacterium (assembly GCA_025459125.1). Lineage (GTDB taxonomy): Bacteria > Planctomycetota > Phycisphaerae > Sedimentisphaerales > Anaerobacaceae > PLanc-01. The sequence goes on from JALORE010000031.1 coordinate 9,926, forward strand.
CCTGAGTTGTGCACGAGCCGTGCAAGGCGAGCGTCCGGGTCCCGTGGACCTCGTCGCCGTGGGGCACGTGTGTGTGCCGGCCCTGCACGCGGCGGCGCTGGAGCCGCAGCTTTTTGGCTCCGTCCGGCTGGTGCGCGGGCTGACCTCGTGGTCGAACGTGATCGAGCTGGGCCGGTCCTACAACCAGTTGGTCAATACGGTGCACGGCGCCCTGACCACCTACGACCTGCCCGACCTGGCCCGCACCCTGGGGGACCGGCTCACGATCGAGGAGCCCCTCAACGCCCTGGGCGAGCCGAAGGGAATTGTAGGGTGGGCTGTGCCCACCACTGGCGTGGACGACGAGAGGGAAATGGTGGGCATGGCCCACCCTACGGGAGGCGGAGGTGCCACCTATGATGGAGTGGTTCTCAAGCAGGTGCTGGACGCCCGCGAGGCCGGAGAGAACCTGCTGAAAGCGTACGCGTGGCGCCCTTTTGGCCAGGGTTTCAGCCGGCAGGCGGACGCTTTTACCTGCAGTAACGGCGATGATGGCAAGGTCCAGCGCGGCGTGTCCCAGACCGTCACGCTCAACCAGACCCGGCCCGAGCCGATCGTGGCCTGTGCCTGGAGCCGGGCCGAGAATGTGGGCGGCAGCCGCGACAGCAACTACGCGCTTTATCTCGACCTCGTCTACCAGGATGGCTCGCCCCTGTGGGGCCAGGTGGACCCCTTCAACGCCGGCTCACACGACTGGGAGAAAGCCCAGGTGACGATCCTGCCGGAAAAGCCCGTCCAGAGCGTGACCCTGAACCTGCTCCTGCGCGGCCACACGGGCACCGCCCATTTCCGCGACGCCGAGCTGCGACTGGTCCAGCCTCCGGCGGGCGCGTGCCTGTTCGACGGCATCCCTGTCTCGCTCCAGGCGCAACCCCGCGAGGGATTTCAGGTCCGCGATGTCGCCGCGGGGACGGCGTTCGTCGGTATCGAGAATTCTGCCCTGGACCTGAAGCTGGAGTGCCAGACCACCCGGGCGAATGACGCCACGTTCTATGACGTGGTCCTCTCCGATGCCAGCGGCAAGGACCGTGCGGTAACGCTGATCTACGCCGTGCCGGTATCAGCGCAGAAGTGCCGCTGGCTCCAGGACCCGCGGCAAACGAGGGAGGTGGAGCCGGGCCGCGAGCATCTGAATGCCGGCCGGTTCGCCGCCGGCGCCAACGGACGGTTGTCGCGCTACCCGTTCGCGGCCGTAGTCAATGCGCAGCAGGCGGTGGCCCTCGGCATCGACATGGCCCATCCGGCCTTCTTCCGCGTCGGCTATAATGCCGGGACTGAGGAACTCTATTTGGCCTATGACATCGGTCTCGCGCCCGAAAAGCCGACCGCGCATCTCCGCTTCTGCCAGTTCAGTTTCGACTCCACCGGGGAATTTCGTGCCGCGTTGGGAAGATACTATGGCCTGTTCCCGGAGAGCTTCCACCGCCGGGTCGCGGACCAGGGACTGTGGATGCCCTTCGCCAAGATCAGTGCCGTCAAAGGCTGGGAGGATTTCGGCTTTCGGTTCAAGGAGGGAGACAACGAGACCGCCTGGGACGATCTGCACGGAATCGTCACGTTCCGCTATACGGAACCGATGACTTGGTGGATGCGCATGCCCAAGGACATGCCGCGCACCATCGAGGCCGCCCTGGCCGAGGCCAAGCGGCTCGCGACGGAGAAGAAGGACCGCCAGGCCCTGGCGCTGCTGACGAGCGGTTACCACGATGAGCAGGGCCGCTACGCCGCGCGGCTGCTCGATACGCCCTGGTGCGATGGGGCCGTGTGGAGCATCAACTCCATGCCAGGGATAGCCGGCGACGTGACGGACTTCCAGAACAAGTGGGGCCCGAGCGTCCGCGAGAGACTCTATGGCCCGCAGAAGAAAGCCGACCTGGACGGCGAGTATATCGACTCCAGCGAAGGTTATGTCACCGACGAGCTCGACTTTCGCCGGGACCATTTCGCGATCGCACAGACCCCGCTGACGTTCTCCACGAAGAGCCACAAGCCCGCCATCTTCCGGGGCCTGATCGTCTTCGAGTACATGCAGGCGATGGCCCGGGACGTGCACGGCATGAACAAGCTGATGATGGCCAACTCGACACCGATCAACCTGTGCTGGCTGACGCCCTTATGTGATGTCCTGGGCACCGAGACCGACTGGAACCCGGGCGGCGCCTGGCGGCCCATGTCCGACAGCGAGCTGCTCTACCGCCGGGCCCTGTGCAAGGGCAAGCCCTACTGCTTCCTGATGAACACCGAGTTCGAGCGGTTCTCCCATGAGGCGGTCGAGAAGTACATGAAACGGTCCCTCGCCTACGGCATGTTCCCCGGTTTCTTCAGCCACAACGCCTCGCAGGGCCACTACTTCACCCGCCCCGAGCTCTACGACCGCGACCGCGACCTCTTCCAGAAGTACGTCCCCCTGTGCAAGCTCGTGGCCGAAGCCGGCTGGGAACCGCTCCCCCGTGCAGCCTCAAACAACTCGAACGTTCGTATCGAACGTTTCGGCGACCAGTACCTGACGGTATTCAACAACAGCAACCAGCCGCAGGAGATCACGCTCACAACGGAGATGGACGTCAAGGGCCCAACCCCAGATCTCGTGAGTGGGCGAAGTCTTGGCTGGCGCAATAGGAACGCGCGCCTAACTCTCGAAACCGAAAGCGTCGCCGTCCTCAAGCTCTACTGACGCGCGCAGCGCCCGACGATTTCCTCAATACAGTAGGGAAGAAAGGAGTTGCAGACAGAATGGCGCTGCAACTCCTCTCACGTCACTGAGATCTCCGTAGGTTCATGCGAGGCGTGAGCCACCCGGCCATGCCCAACCCGACGGCGCCCAGCACGAAGGTGGCGGGGAGCGGTACTACTATGGCCTCGAAATCATACAGGTTTAGCGATGCATCGCCTGCCGGAAAGCCACCACTTGTGCCGTCGAGCACCATGAAACGGATGTACCACGGCTTGGTCGGGTCCAAAGTGGCTTCACCCAGGAGGCACCCGGAGGCATCGGGGCTGCTGTAAAGTCCAGCAATTCCAGTCGAGTCAAGATCAATGGACCAACTCACTTTGCCTATGCCCGGCCTGTAACTGAAGCCGAGTCCCGGACCCAGATTGTATGGATCCGAGACCAAGTCGTTTGTCCCAGCCAAGTCCGCATCCGTAATTGGCGGGAGCGGCGGTCTACGCTGCGGCCAATGAAAGTCTCCAATCTCTGGGATATATCCATCGGTTACCTGAATGAAGTATTCGTTGAAGTGGGGATCCACGAACGCGGGTTCCCAGGTGAAATTGACCGTGTAGTCCTTGCCATCGTTGAAATTGTAGGTGGTGCGAATCCACGCTTCCGCGCCATAAGTCCCCCCACTCTGGGGACCCCAGACTCGCGCACGGAGGTAGCCATCACTCCCAGTCACCTCCGCGAGCGAATATGACCACGTCCCTGTGCCGATCGGATCGTAAGTACCCGATCCACGTGTTCCTCCCCCTACGTTCCAAAGGCTACTGTCGATGACACCATCCTCGAAATCATCTGAGAAATCCGCCAACGCCATCGTCGGCATCACGGCCATTACTCCCCACAGGACTGCCACTGCCAAGCGTTTCATCTTCGTTACTCCTCCATATGCCTGGGACATCGTGCGCACCCTGGCGCAGTGTCCATCACGTTGTCGGGACATTTACCTGTGCAAACGAGAGTCAGCCTGTAGACACTGACAAAAGATCAGGTGGGGGGCGACTCAAGAGAGAGAGAGAGAGAGAGAGAGAGACTGCAAGTCCTTGCAGTCAAATGAGTTGTGTCTGCAACAGAGTCGCGATGGACACAGGGGCGCTCTGGCTACTTTCCCGGACCCCGGCGTGAGTTCAGGCGACCGCATTTCCGTGCCTCCTCCGTTGGGTGAGCCTTCACAGATCGTCCTGCGTCGTAGCGGCCCCGAGGCAAGCCAACAATAATCTCCAAGCGCCACGCGCACTTGAGCGTCAAGGACCGCCGGATTGCCTGCGCCAAACGCCCGTTCCTCCGTAACACGTGGGACCCGCGTCACGCCGCCATCCCTCGCCCCGGCACGCGAGACCAAACCATACCAGATACTGCTTCCACATGCTCCGTGAACGTCAAACATTCGTTACTATTGCGCCGCATTCGTAGTTGTCAATACCCAAAACGCCTACTTTTCTCATTTTTTTTGCACAGGATCTCACCTGAGAGGATGCAAGTCCTTACGGCACAAAGGCTTGGCTCTCACATGCCGCCATATATTCCGAGGAGAGTCTTCTGACCCATCTCCTTCGTGTGTTCGTGCCTTTATGTCCGCATATGCGTGGGTGGCGACCGAAGGCACGCGATCTTCTCGTTTCTTCCGCGGCACAGCTTCCATCCTCGTGAAGGGCCGCTACAATGTGCGCCATGGGAAGTCGATGGTATGTCGCGATGGGGTTGTTCCTTGTGGCGGGCCAAACGCTGCTGGCTCAGGAGACGCAGAAGGCGACCCCGCCGTTTCCGCAGTTCAAAGCCCACGTGGTGGGCCGACTGCCGGGCGGGTACAAGGTCGCGGCGGTTGATGTGGACCGCGATGGCAAGCCCGACATCATCGGTCTGGCAACCACCCCTTCCTGCCTGGCGTGGTACAAGAATCCGACGTGGGAACGGCACATCCTGACTTCCGGGGCCAAGGAATTCATCGACCTGGCTCCGTTCGACATCGACGGAGATGAGAGAATCGATATAGCGATCGCCGATGCGTTCGGCATGAGCCGCACCAACGCGGGCGGACTGGTGCATTGGCTCCAGTGCCCGAGCGATCCGACTCAAGAATGGGCGATCCATACGATTGGCGCCGAACCGACGGCCCATCGGCTGCGCTGGGCCGATCTCGATGGCGCTGGCCGCAAGGAACTGATCGTGGCGCCTATCATGGGGCGCGACGCCAAAGCTCCGTTGTGGGATGTCGGGGTGAAACTGGCCTTCTACCGCATACCCGAGACGCGGGCGACGGAGACCTGGAAGCCCATTCTCATCGACGACCGCCTGACCGTGCTGCATGGCTTGTGCGTTGTCGATTGGGATAAGGATGGCCGTGACGACATCCTGACGGCGAGTTTTGAAGGGGTGTATCTCTTTCAGTCGCGGGGGCCGGCGGACCGGCTTTCCTGGAACAAGACGCAGCTCGGCAGCGGCGCGCAGGCAAGCCCGGCCCAGCGCGGCGCCAGCGAGATCGGCGTCGGCAGGCTCGGACGGGACGGCCGCCGCTTCCTGGCCGCGATCGAGCCCTGGCATGGTGACAAGGTGGTGGTGTACACGCCCGCCTCTGAACCCGAGGCCCTGTGGCAGCGGACCGTCATTGACACGACGTTCAAGGAGGGACACGCCCTGCTCTGTGCGGACCTCGATGGGGACGGGCAGGACGAGATCGTCGCCGGGTATCGCGGCCCGGGAGCCAGCCTCTGTATCTACGGCTGCCGGGACGTGCTCGGCAATCGTTGGGAACGGATCGCCCTGGATGAGGGGGACATGGCAGCTTCCGGCCTCGATGTCGCGGACCTCAACGGCGACGGGCGGCTCGACCTCATCAGCGTGGGCACCGCCACGGCGAACATCAAATGGTATGAGAACCTGGGCTCGGGAAGGTAGGGTGGGCTGTGCCAGGCCTGTCAAGGTGGAGCGTAAACTGCTCTGCATTCAAGGCCCACGATGGGTGGACCGTGCCCACCGATTCCCTCGGATGCAGACGGCAGATGGTGGGCACAGCCCACCCTACGAAAGGAGTGTGGAGACATGGCGGAAGAGACGATGATTGGCGTGGTGGCGGATTTCTTCGCCCGGCCGGTGGTGGCCGCGATCGAGTTGACCGCTCCCCTGAAGGTCGGGGACAGGATCCACATCAAGGGTCATACGACCGACGTGGAGCAGACCGTGGATTCCATGCAGGTCCACAACGCCACGGTCACGGAGGCCAAGGCCGGCGACGGCGTGGGCGTCAAGCTCACCGCCCGAGTCCGCAAAGGCGATTCCGTGTTCAAGGTTGTGGGTTGAGAGCGATTCTGGTGGCACGGCTCGCATCGAGGTGGTACGGGCGAATGATCATTCGCCCCTACGAGTGGTCCTGAACCACCCAAAGGCGGAACTCCCAACCAGACGAGCCGCGCAACCGACCGACTCCTGACGATCCGTCTGAAAGGGCTGGTTTGTGTCCCCAGGTATTCGCAGGACTGAGGTGTGGGTGGTACTGTGCGCTTTGTGCTGCCTGCCGGCGGCCGGATCGTCGCACCGCCCATCCTATGCCTATCTCTTCCCCGCCGAGCTTCGTTCGCTCACGGAGTACCTGCAGCGAAGAGGTGTGCAGGTAGACGAATTGCGGGAGGATATCGAGCTGGATGTCCAAACCCATCAGGTTCTGCAGATCGAGAAGCGCGGACGGCCGAACGTGAAGAGGCCCTCCCTCCGCCTGAAGACCGAAACCCGCCAACGGACGAAACGGTTGGCAGCAGGCACGATCCTGGTGAAGGCCCGGCAGGACATGGATCGCAGAATCCTCCGCCTGCTCGATCCCGGCACACGCCGGGGATCGCTGCTGCCAGGACTCCTGCCCCAGATCCGCCTGGGCGAGGAATACCCGGTCGTCCGGCTGGACTCCTACGTGCCCCTCACGCACGGGCCCGTCCGGCCGCTCGCGGAGAAACGCGAACGGGACAAGCCGATCACCTTCGAGACGGTGTACGGGCCGAAGAACAGGGCCGATTTCGGCGGCTCCCCGGTCTCGGGTCTCACGTGGCTGAAGGATGGGGAGCACTACCTGCAGGCCCGCGCGGGAAAGCTCTACCGTGTGCACGCGGCCAGCGGCCGGTCCACCCTGTTCGTCGATCCGAACCGACTGGCGGAAGGCCTGCAACAGTTGCCCACGATGCGGAGGAAGGACGCCCAGACCATCTCCCGGCGCACGTCCTTCGAGATGAATCCCGAGCGCAGCGCCGTTCTGATCGACTATGAGAACGATCTGTACTACGTCACGATCGATGGGACGCGGGCCCTCCGTCTCACGAGCAATCCAGGCCCGGAGAAGTACAGCACGTTCGATCCCCAAGGACGGTTTGTCGCCTTCGTACGCGATCAGGATCTGTACGTGGTCGATATCGCGACTGCTACCGAGCGGGCGCTGACCACGGATGGCGACGGGACCATCCGCAACGGCGAAGCCGACTGGGTCTATTACGAGGAGGTCTTCGACCGCCGGTGGAAGGTGTTCTGGTGGAGCCCGGATGGCTCGGCGATCGTGTTCCTGCAGACCGATGATGCCCCGGTCCCCCAGTTCACCGTCGTCAATAACGTGCCAGAGCATCAAAAGGTCGAGACAACCGCCTATCCCCGGGCCGGGGAGCCGAATCCGGCGGTGCGTTTGGGCATCGTGTCGGCCGCCGGCGGACCGGTGCAGTGGGTCGATCTGGATCGGTACGCCGAAGGCAGCTTTCTGATCACCGGCGCCGGCTGGCTTGCCGACAGCGAGAAGGTGTACTTCTTCGTGCAAGACCGCGCCCAGACCTGGCTCGATATCAGCACCGCCGCGCGAGATGGCGGCGCGCCGAAACGGCTTTTGCGCGAGACCACGAAGGCCTGGGTCGAGCCGCCGGATACGCTCCGGTTCCTTCCGGACGGCCGGTTCCTGCTTTCCAGCGAGCGCACCGGGTGGAAGCACCTCTACCTGTACGATCAGAACGCCGAAGCGAAGCACGCCGTCACGAAGGGCGAGTGGGAAGTGCGCAAAGTCCAGCACGTGGACGAGACGAGCGGCTGGATCTACTTCACCGGGACGCGGGACACGCATATTGCCGAGAATCTGTACCGTGCGAAGCTGGACGGCAGCACCGTCGAGCGTCTGACCGAGCCCGTCGGCCAGCATGATGTGAGCATGAGCCCGAGTGGCAAGTACTACATCGACCGCTGGAGCAACGCGTGCACGCCGACCCAGGTTGCCCTGTATGCCCCGGATGGGACGAAAATCCGGCTGCTGGACACCAACCCCGTGTACGAGCGGGAAGAATACCGCTTCGGCGCCTATGAGCAGTTTCAGATCCGGACAGCGGATGGTTTTCTGCTCGAAGCGAGCCTGCTGAAACCGCCCGACTTCGACCGCAGCAGGAAGTACCCGGCGTGGTTCACAACCTACGGCGGTCCGCACGCGCCCACCGTCAGCGATGCGTGGCAGAACGGGCGTGCCCACGACCGGATGCTGGCGCAGATGGGGATACTGGTCTTCCGGTGCGACCCGCGCCCGGCCAGCGGTAAAGGGGCCTGCTCCGCCTGGTCCGCCTACCGGCAGTTGGGCGTCCAGGAGCTCAAGGACATCGAAGAAGCTCTCGTGTGGCTCAAGCAGCAGCCCTACGTGGATGGGACGCGGATCGGCATGAGCGGTTACAGCTACGGCGGTTTCATGACGGCGTACGCTCTGACGCACAGCCAACAGTTCGCCGGCGGAATTGCCGGGGGGCCGCCCACGGACTGGCATTGCTACGATACGATCTACACGGAACGGTACATGGACACGCCTCAGAACAACCCCGAGGGCTACGAGCGGACGTCGGTCGTCAAGGCTGCGAAGGACCTGCACGGGCGTCTGCTCCTCGTGCATGGGGCCATCGATGACAACGTCCACCTCGAGAACACGTTCAAGCTCGCCAATGCCCTGCAGGAGGCGGATAAGAAGTTTGATCTCATGATCTATCCCAAGTCGCGTCACGGCGTCGCCGGGATTCACTACCAGCGGCTGACCGTCGATTTCATCCGGAGTGTGCTGCAATTGCCCGAGCCCGGCCCAGGAGGTGGAAAATGAAGTGTATCCGTCATATCGTGCCGATCCTGCTCGCCCTGGCCTTGGCTGGTCCGACGCGGGGCATGTCGGTCGAGGAATCCGAGCTGCTCCAATGCGGGCGGCTCCGGCAGGCCCCGGAATCCGGCAGCGGTTCCTACGTCGAGCGCCAGTATGCGCCGGACCGGACGGTGGACATCCTGCACGTGGCGATCGACGTTACGCCGGACTTCAAGGCCCGGACGATCCGCGGCGTCACGAGCATCCGCTTTGCGCCGATCGTCCGCGAGTTGGCGGAGCTATCGCTGGATGCCAAGGACCTGTGCGTGTCGGCGGTGTCCGCCACGCAGTCGCTGGCCGGCTACAGCGCCACCGACGAGAAGATCGTCATCACCTTCAGCCGGCCGATCCCGCCGGGGCAGGAAGCCACGGTCTTCATCACCTACGAGGCCGAGCCGCAGCGGGGCCTGTACTTCCGCACGCCGGAGCTGGGATACGAGGAGCGGGATATGCACCTGTTCACCCAGGGAGAGTCGCACGAGGCCCCCTACTGGTTTCCCAACTACGATTACCCCAACGAACGGGCCACGTCCGAGGTGACGTGCCGCGTGCCGCCGGACATGACCGTCCTGTCCAACGGCAGCCTGCTCCGCGAGCGCCTCGATCCGAATACCGGCCTCAAGACGGTCACCTGGTTCCAGAGCAAGCCGCACGTCAACTACCTGATCGCACTGGCCGCCGGCCGGTTCGCAAAGATCGAAGCGCAGCACCGGAACGTGCCCCTGGCCTTCTACACACCGGCGTCCCTGATCCACCTGGCCCGCCGCTCCTTCGAGGGCACCGCGGACATGATCGCGTTCTACGAGCGCGAGATCGGCATCCCCTACCCCTGGAACAAGTACGACCAGGTGGTCGTGCGGGACTTCGTCGCGGGCGGCATGGAGAATACGACCCTGACGATCCTCACCGACAACACGCTGTTCACCGACGAGACCGAGAACATCCATTCCAGCGAGGGCCTGGTCGCCCATGAGCTCGTCCACCAGTGGTTCGGCGATTACGTCACGTGCAAGGACTGGAGCCATCTGTGGCTCAATGAAGGCTTCGCGACCTACTACGAGAAGCTGTACGACGGCCATCGCCACGGCCGGGACGCCATGCTCTACAACCTGTACGGGACCGCCCGCGGGATTCTGCGCGACCGGGCCGATGAGAAACCCATCGTCTGGCGCGGCTACGGCGACGCCGGGGAGCAGTTCGACTACCGCTCCTACTCCAAGGGCGGCTGGGTCCTGCACATGCTCCGGACGGAGCTGGGCGAGGAACTCTTCCGCCGGTGCATCAAGACCTACATGGAGCGCAATCCGCTGTGCTGCGTCGAGACCGCGGACCTTCGCTCGGTCGTGGAGGAGCTCTCCGGCCGGTCTTGCGACCGGTTCTTCGATCAGTGGGTCTACCACGCGGGCTTCCCGAAGCTCACGGTCAGCTACAAATGGCTCGGCACCGATAAGCTCGCCCGCGTCTCCGTCCGACAGACCCAGAGGACCGGCGACGATGTCCTGCTCTTCTGCCTGCACACGAAGCTGCGTTTCCTCGTCAACGGCAAGCCCATCGACAAGGACATCACGATTGACCAGAAAGAGCACGACTTCTACATCCCGCTGGAGAGAGAGCCCAAGATCGTCCGCTTCGACCCCCAGTACGGCCTGCTGGCGCAGGTGACGTTCGACCAGCCGACGGAGATGCTCTATGCCCAACTGGCCGATCAAAATGACGTCGTGGGGAGACTCTTGGCCATCGAGGCCCTGAAGGAGAAGAAAGACAAGAAGACCGTCGCCCGGCTGCAGACCTGCCTGAACGAGGACTCCTTCTGGGGCGTGCGCATTACGGCCGCGGACGCGCTCCAGGATATTCACACAGACGAGGCATTCACGGCCCTGGTGGCATCGCGGTCGCAAACGGATGCCCGCGTCCGCCTGCGCATGGTGGCGAGCATCGGGCGTTTTTACCGCCCGGAAACACTGGAAACGATCGAACGTATCCTGGAGAACGAGAAGAACCCGGAGATCGTCGCGGCGGCGGTGGAAAGCCTGGGCCGGTACCACACGGCCGAGGGCCACGCCCTGATCATCCGGTATCTCAAATCCGAATCGTACCGCAACCGCTTGGCCTCCGCGGCAGTGAGCGCCATCCGCATGCTGGATGACCCGCAGTTCATCCCCGCGCTGAGCAAGCTGCTCAAGGCGCATAACGGCGCCTGGGGCCGGGGACGGTTCGGCCAGGCGCTCGACGCCCTGGCGTACATCGCGCGGAACGAGGAGGATAGAACCGAGGTTCGGGAGCTGCTGGGCAGCTATGTCAACCATCCGGATCGAAGCGTCCGGACCGGAGCCATCCGCGCCCTGGGCACGCTGGGCGATCCCCAAGCCACCGGGATCGTGCAGACGTTCACCCGGGACACGCCGCGCGACGGCGTGGAACGGGCCGCCCGGGATGCCCTGGCGAAATTGCAGGAACAGAAAGCCCTGGCGCCGCAGGAGGTCATCGAGCTGCGCCAGGTCGTCGACGACCTGAAGAAGGACACGAAGAAGCTCACGGACGAGTTGGAGGACATCAAGAAACGCCTCGACGCCAAGGGCGAGGCCAAGCACGACGACAAGGACCAGCCTGCCGCCGGTGCCGATCCGAATGCGAACTGACGTTGCATCGGGGTCTGTGACGCAACGGAAATCGTGTACGTGGAGGTGGTGGTAGATTTCTGCATTCCAGGCGTATGGTGGGTGGCAGCGGCAAGCGCAGCTTGCCGATGGCTCGGGGGATGGACGAAAACGCCAGCGGCAAGCTCCGAGGACTCCGCTTGCCGCTGCCACCCCTGTTGGGCGCCTTCACCGGGGCGGAGAACATCGGATTCACCCAGGCGTCCTGCGCTTGATGGGGTGGACCTCCCGCGCAGCCCAGATCCTTCGCTTCGCTCAGGATGACAGACCGCCTCCGCTCAGTCGCTCAGGTTCTGGCCGATCTGGACTTTGCCCCGGGACTGGTTGTTGATCCGCTCGGCGCCGGTGAAGAGGTTCTCGGAAATCAGGGCGCGGGCGACATTCGGGCCCAGCTCGACCTGGGGGCGGTCCTGGCGGAACTCGCAGCCGCGGATGAGCACCGTCCCGCCCTGGGCCTGGATGGCGGCGCGATTCCCTTCTTGGCCGCCCCACTGGGTGAAGGTGCAGTCGGAGAAACCGGCCGTGCCGGCGCCGGCGAGGCGGGCGATCTGGTTGCAGGGACCCCAGAACGCGCAGTTGACGAATCGGACCGTCCCCTTATTCGCCGGCTGGACCTCGATCATCGTCGGGTCCGGGCCGTGGAACGACACGTACTCGCCGTTGGTGATGAGCAGTCCGAACGGAGCGCACTCCTCGACCACCAGCGCGGTGTAGCAATCATCGGCCCCGATCCCGAGAAAGTTGCCGTTACAGACGCCGGCCTTGGTTTTGGTGAACCGGTAGCCCACCTTGTAGCCGAAGCAGAAGGTGTTGAAGACATACTGCCAGTCGGTCCGTCCGAAGATGAAGGCCTCGCCATTTTCCATCTGCCACTGGAACAGCTTGGGCCGGTGACTCCACCACGGATTGAAATGGACGTTCTCGATGCGGCCGATGTCGAAGATCGCATCGACCATGATGCCCCGCCGCAGCGGCTGGCCGTGCACGTCGCGGATCAGGTGCCGCTCGTTGCGGGTAGCGTCGATCCCATTGTACGGATTGAGCATCTCCACCGCCAGGACCGCCGGGTTCTTGCCGCGCAGGGAGATCGCCCAGGGGTAGGGCTTGGGCACATCGTTGACGTTCTGGTCCGGATAGTACAGAACGACCCCCTGGAGCGTGCTATTGGTGTTCAGGGTCACAAAGGCCGGCCCCTCCTCGCTGCCCGCCCCTTCCGTCACGAGGAACGTGGTGCCGTCATCCGTCGGCTTGGGCAACCCCTTGTCGCGGATGCCGTTGTGCGCGGGGACCGACTGCCAGAGGCCCGCCAGGGTGACGGCGTTCGGCACGTTCAGATGTCCCGCGAAAAAGTAGTTGCCGCGCGGCGCGGAGACGACGCCCCCGCCGGCCTGCGCGGCCGCGTCCAGCGCCCGCTGAAAGGCCGCGGTATCGTCGGTCTTGCCGTCACCGGCCGCGCCGAACTGCCGCACGTCAAAGCGATCCGGCCCGGCCGCCGTTGTCACGACCCCGGCACTGGCTTGCACCATTGTCGATAGGGACAATGCCAGTACGAGCGACGCCAGCCCCATTCGAACACAACCGTGTTTCATTTGCATCCTCCTACTCCGTGTCACCACGCTGATAGACAACCTTGCCGCCGACGATGGTATAGTCCACCTGCGCCGACATGATCCGGTCGGGCTCCAGCGTGAGCAAATCCTCGTGAAACATCACGACATCCCCCAGGTACCCGGCTTTCAGCGTACCCTTGCGGTCCTCCATGAACTCGGCGTAGGCGGCGTCCACGGTGTACAGCCGGATGGCCTCCTCCAGGCTCAGCTTCTGATCCGCAAACCAGCCGTCACCGGCTTCCCCGGCCCGGTCCCGCCGCGTGACCGCCGCGTAGAGCCCCTCCCGCGGACCGATCGGCTCGACCGGGTAATCGGTGCCGAAGGCGACCGTGGCGTTGGCATTCAACAGGCGGCGCCAGGCGTAGGCCCCCTGGCAGCGTGTCGTGCCGATGTGCTTCTCGGCGAACCGCTTATCCGTGATGCAGTGCGTGGGCTGCATGGAGGCCACGACCCCGAGCGACGCGAAGCGGCCGATGTCGCCGTCACAGAGGACCTGGGCGTGCTCGATCCGGTGGCGGCTGTCCCGCACCCCGTTGACCTGCCGCGCTTTTTCATAAGCGTTCAGGACCCAGTGGTTGCCCGCGTCCCCAATCGCGTGAATGCCGATCTGGAAACCCGCCTTGTCGGCCTGCACGACCACCTTCTCCAATTGCTCGTAAGGCATCTGCGGCAGGCCTTTGGTCTGGGGGACATCCGCGTAGGCGTCGAAGAACAGCGCCGTCCCCGAGCCGAGCGTCCCATCCGCAAATCCCTTGAGGTAACCGAATCGGATCCAGTTGCCGCGACGCGGGTATTTCTCCTGCAAGCGGGCGTAACGCCGCAGCTCCTGCCGGCTGTCCGTGAGCGCTCCGCCGAAGGTCACGCGCAACGTCAGTTGATCCTGGTCGTGCAGTTTCTGATAGATATCGGCGTCGCCCGCCGACGGCACCTGGATGGAGGTGACGCCGTTTCGCCGGGCCATATCCAGGGCGGCCAGCCAGCCGCGGGTGCGCCGGTCCGATTCCTCCCGGGCGGTGCGCCGGACCCGGACCTGGCCGTCCTTGAGCAGTTCGACCGCCGTCTCTTTGAAGATGCCGGTGGGCTCGCCGGTGACGGGATGGCGCTGGATCTCCCCGCCGAAGGGATCGCGGGTCTCCTTCGTGATGCCGGAATGGCGGATCACGTAGCTGTTGACCAGAACGGAATGCCCATCGGCGCGCGAGAGCACCACGGGGTTGTTCGGCGACACCGGGTCGATCAGTTCCTTGGTGGGCCACTGCCGATCGCGGAACATCTCGTGCTCCCACCGGCCGCCGCGGATCAGCTCTCCCGGCCGGGCGCGGGCCACCGCCTCTTTGACCCGCGCGGTGAGGACCGCCGGGTCCGTCGTATAGCGCAGGTCGATGTAATCGATATCGATCGCCGCGAAGTGGATGTGGGCGTCGTTGAAGCCCGGGACCACCAGCTGGCCTTGGGCATCGATCACGCGTGTCCGGCCCTCCTGCACGTACTTCGCGACCGCCTCATCCGTCGTCACCGCCAGAATCGTCTCGCCTCGAAAGGCGATCGCCTGGGCCCGGGGATGGTCCTTATCCATCGTGAGAACCTGGGCGTTGCGAATCACCAGGTCCGCCGTTGGGGAATCCGCCGGCGCGGGCGCGAACGGCAGCAGCAGGCACGCCGCGAGCCGTACCGCCAGGGGACTGAGCACGATCATGGGCTGCTCCTACCAGAGTCATCGAAGAACCACACGCCGCCCGATTCTACCGGCCGTCCCCCGCCGCTTCAAATGCATTTCCTGCCGCAAGGCACAGGCGGGTTCCATCCCTATTCAGGTTAGCGTCCGGATGGAGAGAGGATTCCTTGACGCAGGGACTCCTTGAAGACATGATACGACAAGACTGTGAAGCCAGGAACGACGAGTTGCGCGGTTGGAGACGAAGTGCCTATGTCAGGAAGCCGTCAGGGGTATGCTTTCATCGACGGTCAGAATCTCCATTTGTCTATCCGCAATCAGGGGTGGGTGCTGGACTACGGGGCCTTCCGTCAATACCTGACCGACAAGTTCCGTGTGAGCAAAGCCTTCTACTTCATCGGCTATCTGGCCACGAACGCGGACCTGTATGAGTGGCTCCAAAGGGAGGGCTACATTCTGGTGTTCAAACCCACCCTGATGGTGCGTGGCGTCCTCAAGGGCAATGTGGACGCGGAGTTGGTCCTCCACGCCATGGTCGAGTATGAGAACTATGAGCAAGCCGTCATCGTCTCCGGCGATGGGGATTTTCACTGCCTGGTGAATTACTTGAAGGCCAAGGGCAAACTCGGCAAGCTGATCGTGCCCGACGACACGCGCTACTCGTCTCTATATCGCAACTACAGGTCCGATATCATGGGGTTGAACAAGCTGAGGGAAAACTGGAACTGAAAAGAAGAGAGGCATAGCCGCAGGACGGAACCTTTTGGATAGCCTCTCATCGTGATCTTTATATTGTTTATACGTTCAAAGTATATCGGCAGATCATCTGAATGCAAGAAGAATGTGATTGAGATTTCGGCTTCCGCGCTACAATCATGGAGTCGGTACAAGCCAGGCTGCTTGCGCTCGGCTCCGCCGAATTCGAGGAAGCTCGTCTCGCCGTATTCACCATTGGAGTCTTGGCGTGGCTCGCGCCGGCAGGAACAGGGACCCGCGTGGGTATGCGTGTCTCGACAGGGTCCTACCCCGGTGGGCGGAATCGGCAGATCCCGCCCTCATCACGGCGTGCAGGTCGCCAGGACGCACCAAGTGCGGCGTCGTGTGGGAGACCGGGTCAGAGTTCCTTCCACTGGCCGGGGACCGGGACGGGGTAGCGGCCCTGCTCATCGGCCTGGATGGGAGGCGCACTGTCGTCCGTGAGATCGTCGATGCTCGGGCAGAAACGGAAGTTGGAGGCCATCGCCTCGTCCCAGGTGACGACCTGCCCGGAATGAGCGGCGGCGCGACCCATGATATCGGCGAGATTCGACAGGGCCGCACGTTTGGCCTCGTTGTGCGGGCGATCGTGGCGGATGGCGTCCAGCAGCACGTCCCACTCCGCCTGCCAGGGCGAGATCGATTCCCTCGGCGCCCGCCAGGCGATGTTGTCGTTGGCGCAGCGCTGGTCCTGGTAGGTGTGGACGGTGCCTTCGTGCATGCTGCCTGAGAACTGGGCGGCACACTTGGTCCCGTGAATGTACGTGGCGAACTCGGTGTGGCACTTCGGCAGCCAACGGACGATGTCGAACGCCTTCGTGCCGTCGGGGAAGGTCCACTCGATGGTGAACGAGTCGAGGTTCTGACCCCGGTCGGTGCTGTGGGCCGCCCGTCCGCTGATGCCGTGCGCGGAGACCGGCCAGGCATCCTTGATCCAGCAGATTTCATCGATCTGATGGATGTCCATCTCGGCGAACAACCCGCCCGAGACCCAGAGGAAGTGGGTGAAATGGCGGATCTGCCAGTACAGGTCCTTCTCGGTGGCCGGCCGCGGCCCCAGCCACCCGCACGGCTCCATCCGGTAGGCGCGGATGAGTTGAATCTCGCCGAGCTGGCCATCCCGCATGCGCTTGATCAGTTCCTGGCGGTTGCGCGAATGGCGGCACTGCAGACCGGCGGCGATCTTGAGGTTCTTCTTCTCGGCGGCGGCGCCGGCTGCGATCACCCGCCGGACCGCCGGCGGATCGGTCGCAAACGACTTCTCCATGAACACGTGGATGCCCTTCTCGACCGCGTACTCCAGTTGCCGCGGCCGGAAACCCGCGTAGCCGGTCAGCATCGCCACATCGCCCGGCCGCAGGTAATCGATGGCCCGGCGCCAGGCATCGAAACCCGCGAATCGCCTCTCGGGCGGGACATCCATCTTCGCACCATACGGCCCACTCAGGTTCTTGTAGGCGCTGGCCAGGCGGTTTTCGAAGAAGTCCGCCATGGCCACCAGCTTGACCGGCCCGTTCGGTGAATCGAAGGCGTTGGCCGCCGCACCGCAGCCGCGTCCGCCGCAGCCGATCAAAGCCAGGCGGATGGTGTCGTCGCCCCCCGCGTGCACCAGGGGAACGGAGACCCCGGTCAGTGCCGAGGCGGCCGCCAGCGTGCCGCTCCATTTCAGAACGTCCCGGCGTGAGGATGTTTGTGGTGCCGGGTTCAACCGGTGCGAGTCCCGTCTCATCGCAAGTCCTCCAAGTAAGCGACGTTGAGTCCATGGGTCTGACCAGGACATCATCATGAGGCTTCCCGAGGCGTAGTGCAAGCCCTTATTCGGAGTGCGGTTCGGGAAGGAGAAAAGGGCAAAATTCGCCTTGACCCCGGCGCGACACGATCCTACAATCTTTATCGTACCTATCCTGTAGCGCGCCTTGGCGTCGTTCCTTGACAAGCCACAGCAGGGCAGCCCCGAAAACACGCATGCGGGCACCTGCGGTATCGTTCTTGTCGTCCTGTCCACTTCAACGGTCCCGTGTCGAGCCACGGGCCTGCTCATCATTGGACCCTGCGTTCTATTGGGAGGACGTGGAAATGAAGACGACAGCGATTCTGACGGCGTTCCTCATCTTGGCGGTGCTGGCCGAGAGCGCCAGCGGCAACCTGACGCCGGGATGGCAGCGCGCGGACGTCGGCGCCACCTCCCGCGGCGACGCTGGGTACGACTCCTGGAATGACATCTGGACCGTGACCGGAGACGGATGGGATATCCAGTCCACGGGCGATGCGTTTCATTTCGCCTACCAGGGTCTGTTCTTCGACGGGCAGATCACCGCCCGCGTGGTCAGCATCACCGGGGCCGGACGGAACGAATGGACCAAGGCGGGCGTGATGATCCGCGAGGACCTCACGGCGGGATCGAGGCATGCATTGATGGCCCTGACGCCCGGGGCGGCCCAAGGCCATGCGGCGGCCTTCCAGTGGCGGGCGACGGCCAACGGGGTCTCGGCCTCCTCGCATGCGGGCTCCATGGCCCTGCCGTATTGGGTGCGCCTCGAACGGACGGGCGACACCTTCAAAGGGTACCTCTCGGCGGACGGCATCACTTGGACGCAGCAGGGAACCACTCAGACCATCTCCATGGGATCGAGCATCTACATGGGCCTGGCCGTCACGTCGCACAGCGCCGGGACGCTGTGCACCGCCACGTTCGACCACGTGACCGTGGGTGGACAATGGCAGACCGTGTTGGAGGACCCGAACGACTCCATCTATCGTTTCCATATCCGCCCGTTCGCGGCACCGTTGACGGCCATTCACAGCCACCTCGTGGCCACCGGTACCGGCCCCCACGACACCGACTGGGTGCAATTCACGCTGTACCGCGCCGGCCGGAGGATCGCCTCCGCCTACTACGGCGCCCGGTCGCCAGACGCCGACTCAAACGCCGACGTGGGCGGCGAGCATGATTCGCTCTACCTCTTCTCAGGGGAGGTGGTGGATTACATCGACGTTCAGTTGCACCAATGGAAGGGCCATCCGACGCTCAACCGGCAGCGGTCCTACATCCGTGACTACTACCGGTGCGCCCCGCCCCACGCCGCCTGGGGGGCGGGAGGAGACTTCGACTCCGCAGGCACGGACAGGGCCTGCTTCGACACACGGCAGGATGAGGACAGGCTGCGCAGTTGGGTGGTTGCGAAGGGCTTCGGGTGCAATACGTCCTCCCTGCGAGACTCCGTCCTGCGGTCTTTTGATTCCCTGCATACGGAGCGGGCGGATGTCTGCCTCGATGTCGGCTATGCGGGGACCATCCACAGATTCGTCCCCGTCGGCTTCACGGGGCAGGCGGTCTATGACGTCAAGGTCAACGCCGATATCGGCCCGGCGTGGAATCAACAGACGCACGCGCGCACATTGAACCGGTGGAACTACGGACTGAATGAGTTCGCCTGGGATACGGCCGCGGGAGCAGCCATCGACCTCGTCGTCGCAGCTCTGGATATCCCCGGGCTCGATTTCGTGGTTCTGGCCTACAACGTGGCCAGTGCCTTGACCGTGGAGCACGGCGTCGCCGAGGCTCATCGGGCGGTCCTTCGGGGCCTTGCCCTGGACAAGGACCAGGAGTATTGGGCGGGCCTGACCTTGTGGGCGAAAGTATCGGCGGCCGGGACGGCCGCGGCCTATGTCAATTTCTTCTCGCCCGACAAGATGTCCACGGATATGGGGCCACTGGCTGAATACCTCATCAGCGGGGAGAAGGCCCTGGCGGAGAAGGACCGGGGGCTCGCGGTGGGAGGCGTATTGGTCTATTACCCCAAGTCGCGTCCCAACGGACCGCCCAACACCCCCACGAGGCCGTCAGGACCTGCGGCGGGCGCCACGGGGGCGTCCTTTGTCTACTCTACCTGGGCGGTTGACCCGGATGGCGATCAGGTGAAGTACGCCTTCGATTGGGGAGACGGCACGCAGGCGACCCTGGACCTCGGCCATTCCGGGACCATCGCGAGCGCGACCCACGTGTGGAACACCGCCGGGGTCTATCTCGTCAAAGCGATGGCGACGGACGAGCATGAGGCACAGTCCGGTTGGTCGGCCACGCTGGCGGTAACGATCACCCAGGCGAATCGAGCGCCGAACAAGCCTTCCCAGCCGTCGGGGCCAACCACGGGCAGCGCCGGCATACCCTACACGTATGCATTCTCAGCTACAGACGGCGATGGTGATTCGGTGAAGTACACCGTTGACTGGGGAGACGGCACCCGGACCACGAGCGCTCTGTACCCTCCGCCTGGTCCGGTAACCGTAGCCCACACGTGGACGGCGGCGGGGATCTATCTGGTCAAGGTGATGGCCACTGACGAGCACGGTCTGGCTTCGTCCTGGTCAGATGCCCTGGCCGTGACCATTCAGGCACGGCCGAACATCAAGTGGGAACGGGTCGAGTACCGGCCGACATCCCGGCATATCGGGGACGCACTGAACCTGCGCGGAACCTACGCCAACGCGTCGGCCAGTGCCTCCGTGCCCGCTTTCAAGATTGCCTGGGAGGTCACGAGAGACACGGCGCTCATCAAAAGCGGCAATCTCAGCGCCGGGGGTCTGTCCCCCGGCGGCAGCGGGCAGTTCGATTTCGCCTGCGGATGCACGTTCGTGCCCGGTTCCCACCAGGTCAAATTCACGCTGGATCCGTCGAATCAAGTCGCAGAATCGGACGAAACTGACAACGTGACCACCGTCCAGTTCAGCGTCGAAGCACCCTCCTCCGGGCTGCGCAATGGCGGCTTCGATGAGTGGGGTCCGGCGGCGACCAGTCTCGCCCTGGGCGAGCCCACGCCGGTCATCCCGGAGACGCCAGTGCCCACCTATTGGACCCTGGCCACCGGCAATGTTCACCGGGTCACGGGCAAGACCAGGGACGCGGTCTTGCTCGGGGGAAGGACGACCGCGGAGGCCGGCGCCCAGGTCCGCGCCGAACTCCTCCAATTCATCACGCCCGCGTACTCCCCTATCACGATCGCCTTCGACGCCTATGGCGACAATCCCTGGGGGCCCCTCACGGCCCGCGTGGAGCTCTACTGGTATGACGCGGCAGGCACTCCCCTTCCCACGGCCTCTTTCTCCGTGCCGCGCTCGACGACCTGGAAGCACTATTCGTTCCCGGCGTACAATCCCGGCGGCGGGGTCTATCTCAAGATCAATCTGGTGCGGGCCAGTTGGGGCTACGTGGTGTTTGACAACCTGGTAGTCGCCGGCGGTCCGCCCCTGTAGGGGGCTGGGGGGAGAGGCCGGGGAGCCGGTACGGTTACATGTCCGGCACGACCTCCAGAAAGAGGTGGCCCACGGGATTGATCTTGAAGACGTAGATCAGGCCCGGCCGGAACTTGTTGTAGACGACGTTGCCGTAAATGGCCTTGATACCATGCCCGCGGAGCCTTTCGGGATCGTTGGCCAAGTCCCAGATACTGGTCCAGAAGAGCCGCTGGTGCTCGAGCGGCAGAGCCTTGAGCAGGCCGTAGTAGCGTTTGGGCTCCATCCCCGGTTCCTCGATGAGGGTCCCGTTCTGGGGCGTCATCGTCTCGCCGTAGATGCGACGCCATACGTACAGGGCTCGGGCCTTGCCATCCATGACCATCTGATCCTCGAACTTGACGATCAGGGCGTCGAAATGGATGACGTCGCCTTCGATGATGCACTCTTTCTGAAGGACGACCCTGGTCTTGTCGTCGCGGGCGGTTTCCACGAAGCGGATCGTCGTCCGCAGGCGGCCGTCCTCATTCTGTTGGGAGAGGACCTTGGCATAGCCGATCTGGTCCTCGTCGGTCAGATTGCTGATGGCCTGCTTGAGCTCCTTGTTCTCGGTCAACAGCTCGTGGATGGTCATGGCGCTGCGGTAGAGTCCCGGCCCTACGTAGGCGACGACGGCAACGACCACCGCCACCACGCCGTAAGAGAACAACCGGACCTTCCCGTATCGATGCACCATGAGCTCCTCGTGCGCGGAACCTGCCGTCCACACCCTGTGAATCCATCTGTTTCATCGGGCCCCGGGACCGAATTTCTGCATTTTTCAGTGCCGGCGCGCCGTTGCATTGTCGGTGGAAAATGCGTATACTGCAAGACTCTTTTTCAAGTACGGTTGAAGGAAGGTCGCCTATGGATAGGAAATGGTCATTCCGCGCACGAATCTCCCTGGTCCTTACGGTGTTGCTGGGTCTGGCCGGCTGCTACGAGCCGGAGCCGAAACCGCGAATTCGCGGTGAGCAGCCGTCGTTGGTGCTGCCACCGGCCCAGATTCCGGCAAAGCAGCGCCTGATGGGCCGCTCCGTCCAGGGCCGGCCGATCATGGTCGAGATCGTCGGCCAGGGCACCGACACAGCCCTGATCATGGGCTGCATCCACGGCGACGAGCGGGCCTCCGCCGCCCTGGTGAGCGAGTTGGCGGAACGCCTGCGGAGCAATCCGCAAGAGATCCAGGGCCGTCGGGTGGTGCTGCTGCCCGTCGCCAATCCGGATGGGCTGGTCGCCGGGACCCGCGGGAACGTGCGTGGCATCGACCTGAACCGCAATTTCGAGGCCACCAACCGCGTGGACAACGATCGCAACGGCCTGCGCCCGCTGACGGAGCCGGAGTCTCGGGTGCTGCAAGACATCATCCAGGAGTACGCTCCGAACCGAATCGTCACCATCCATCAGCCGCTGAACTGCATCGACTATGACGGACCCGGCCAGGCCATCGCGGCCCGGATGGCCCAGGCCTGCGACCTGGCGGTCAAGAAGCTGGGCGCCCGGCCCGGCTCTCTCGGCTCCTATACCGGCGAAGCCCTCAGTATCCCCACGATCACGTTGGAACTGCCTGCCGAGGCCTCGAAGATGAGCGGCGTGGGCCTGTGGCAGAAGTACGGCAAAGCGCTCATGGCCGCCGTCGTGTACCCCGAGTACGCCAAGTAGACCGGAAATAGATGCGCACAACGACCGGTTCCTCACCGCAGAGGACTCGAGCACGGTCCCTGGTTAGAGGGTACGGACCTGCTCGGGCGTCAGGCCGGTGTATGCCGCAATCTTCGCCTCCGATTCCCCCGCCGCTTTCATCCGGCGGGCTACCTCCACAGTGCGATCCAGATCGCCCTGCTTACGGCCTTCCTCTCGGCCCTCTTTCCGGCCTTCCTCCCGGCCCAGTTCCCGACCTAACGCCAAGCCCTCTTCCCGACCCAGTTCCCGGCCCTCCTCCCGCCCGGTGTCGATGACGTTCTTGAGGTCCCGGTAGACCTTGATGCTCTCCTCGTACGCCGCGCGCTCGGCCGGGTCGAAGCGGGCGATCTC